>JBBECF010000001.1:0-9302 GCA_040881945.1 Dongiaceae bacterium
GCCCACGGCGTCAGCCGTGGGAGGGTGGGGGCCCTCGTGGCGCTGCTCGCCCTCCTGGCTCTGGCGGCCTGCGGGGTGAAGAACCCGCCGGAGCTGCCGCCGGGCGAGACGGACCGGTACCCGCGGCAGTATCCGGCGCCGGACGAGCCATGAGCGCATTCGCCTATCGCGACGATACGCTGCACGCCGAAGGCGTGAAGCTGGCGCGCATCGCGGCTGAGGTGGGGACGCCGTTCTATTGCTATTCGAGCGGCGCCCTGACCGCCCAGTACCGCGCCTTCGCCGCGGCCTTCGCCGGGCGGCCGGCGACGATCTGCTATGCCTTGAAGGCGAACGCCAACCTGGCCGTGGTCGCCACCCTGGCCGGGCTCGGCGCCGGGGCGGACGTGGTCTCGGGCGGCGAGCTGCGCCAGGCCCTGCGGGCCGGCATTCCGGCGCAGCGCATCGTCTTTGCCGGCGTCGGCAAGACGCGGGCCGAGATGGCGACGGCGCTCGCGGCCGGGATCCTGCAATTCAACGTCGAATCCATGCCCGAGCTGGAGGCGTTGAACGAAGTCGCCATCGCCCGCGGCACGCGCGCGCCGGTCGCCCTGCGCGTCAATCCGGACGTCGACCCGCGCACCCATGCCAAGATCGCCACCGGCAAGGCCGAGAACAAATTCGGCGTCGATCTCGGCCAGGCGCGCGCCGGCTATCGCGCCGCCGCGTCGATGCCGGGCATCGAGGTGTGCGGAGTCGCGGTCCATATCGGATCGCAGTTGATGGACCTGGAGCCGTACCGTGCCGCCTTCGCCCGGGTCGCCGAGCTCGCCGGCGAGCTGCGCCGCGACGGCCACGACATCCGCCGGCTCGACCTCGGCGGCGGGCTGGGGATCGCCTATGGCGAGGAGCGTCCGCCCGACCTCGGCGACTACGCGCGGCTCGTCGACGAGACAGTCGGCGGGCTCGGCTGCGACCTGGTCTTCGAGCCGGGGCGCTTCCTGGTCGGCAACGCCGGCGTACTCGTCACCCGCGTCCTCTATGTGAAGGAGGGGGCGAGCCGCTGCTTCGTCATCGTCGACGCCGGGATGAACGACCTGTTGCGGCCGACCCTGTACGAGGCCTATCACGCCATCCTGCCGGTGGCGCGACCGGCCTCGGACGCGGCCAGCCGCCGCGTCGACATCGTCGGCCCGGTGTGCGAGAGCGCCGACAGCTTCGCCACGCAGCGGGCGCTGCCGCCGGTCGCGCCCGGCGATCTGCTGGCGATCTGCTCGGCCGGCGCCTACGGCGCCGTCATGTCCTCGACCTACAACCTGCGGTTGCCGGCGCCCGAGGTGATGGTGCGGGAGGATGAGTACGCCGTGGTGCGGCCGCGGCCCGACTACGATGCTATACTGGACCCGGATCGGCTGCCGCGCTGGATGAGCGACGCGGCGGCTGAGGCGACACGCGGCGCGGCATCGCGAAGACTGGCATGACGAATGCGACACGCACCGATGCGGCAGCCGAGGGGCTGCCGACCGCGCGCCTGCGGCTGGCCCGCGCGGCCCTCTTGTGGGAGGGCCTGTGGCCGGCATCGTGGCCCGCGGTCGCCGTCGCCGGGCTGTTCCTGGCGACGGCGTTGTTCGATGTGCTGCCTGCGCTCCCCGGATGGCTGCATGTCGCGGCGCTCCTCGCCTTCGTCGCCGCCTTCGTCGTGGCGCTGGTTCGCGGTCCCGTCCGACAGCGCTGGCCGGACGCGGCGGCGGCGCGCCGCCGCCTCGAGCGCGCGAGCGGCGCCGAGCACCGGCCGCTGACCGGGCTCGTCGATCGGCTCGCCGCCGGCGCCGGCGACGCCGGGTCGAGCGCGCTGTGGGACATTTATCGCCGGCGCCTGCTCGCCCAGGTGAAGCGGCTGCGGGTCGGGGTGCCGCGGGCCGGCCTCGCGCGCCGCGACCCGCTGGGCTTGCGCGCCGCCCTCGGCTTGCTCCTGATCATCGCGGCGGTCGCCGCCGGCGACGACGGCCCGGCCCGCCTCGCCCGCGCCGCCCAGCCCGACCTGGCCGGCTTCGGCCCCGCCGCCCCGGCCCGCCTCGATTTGTGGGTGACGCCGCCGGCCTATACCGGCGTGGCGCCGATCTTCCTCACCGCCGGCGCCGCGCCGGCGGCTCCGGCGCCGAGCCTGACCGTGCCCATGGGCAGCCGCGTTCTCGCCCAGGTGCTGGGCGGCCGCGGCCGGCCGGACTTGCGGATCGGCGAGACCGTCGTCGCCTTCAACGCGATCGACGAAGGCTCGTACCGCGCCGAAGGCGAGATCCGGGCCGGCGACGAATTACGCGTCGAACAGCGCGGCCGGCTGTTGGCGAGCTGGCCGCTCCGCGTGCTGCCGGACGCGGTCCCCGCGATCGACTTCGCCGGCCCGCCGCAGCGCACCGAGCGGGCGGCGCTGCGCCTCGAATACGACGCGACGGACGATTACGGGCTTGCCGCCGTGCGCGCGGTGATCCGCCGCCCCGACGGGCTTCCGCCCGCGGACGGGACGACCGCCACGATCGAGCTCGCCCTGCCGCTGCCGGGCGCCAACCTCAAGGCGGCGCGGGCGGCCGGGTTCCATGACCTGACGCCGCATCCCTGGGCGGGCGTCGCGGTCGAGCTGCGGCTCGAGGCGCTGGACGCGCTCGGCCAGATCGGGACGAGCGAGCCGTTCGCCATGACCCTGCCGGAGCGGATCTTCAACCACCCGGTCGCCCGCGCCATCGTCGAACAGCGCAAGCAGCTCACCCTGGCGCCCGAGGCCCGCGTCGAAGTGCGCCGGGCGCTCGCCGCCATCGCCGCCCAGCCGCAGGCCTATGGCGACGACCTGGTCGTGGCGCTCGCCCTGCGCGCCGCCGAGCGGCGCCTGTTCCACGACCGCACGAACGAGGCGATCGGCAGCGTGCAGAGCCTGTTGTGGGACACCGCGCTGCGCCTCGAGGAAGGCGATCTCGCGATCTTCGAGCGCGAGCTGCGCGCGGCCCAGGAGGCGCTGCAGGAGGCGCTTGCCGGCGACGCCACGGACGAGGAGATCGAGCGGCTCATGGACCAACTGCAGGTGGCGCTCGACCGCTTCCTGTCGGCCCTGGCCGAACAGTTGCAGCGCGACGGGCAGGACCTGGCGGACGCTGCGCCGCCCGATCCCAACGCCACGGCTCTGCAACGCGAGGACTTGCAGCGCCTGCTCGACCAGGCGCGCGAGCTGGCGCGCACCGGGGCGCGGGAGGCGGCGCGCAACCTGCTCGCGCAGCTTCAGGAGATGCTCGAGAACCTGCAAGCCGGCCGCCCCGGCCAGCCCCAGGAGGGGACGGCGGAGGCGATGCGGCTGATGCGCGACCTCGACGCGCTGACGCAGCGCCAGCAGGACCTGCTCGACCGCAGCTTCCGCCAGTCGCAGCAGATGCGGCCGGGCGACCGGGCGCCGAACGCCGGCGACGCCGCGCGCGACCAGGAAGGGCTGCGCCGGGCGTTGGGCGAGACGATGCGCCGGTTCGGCGAGCTCATGGACGATATTCCGCGCCCCCTGGGGCGGGCCGAATTGGCCATGCGCGACGCGGTCGAGGCGTTGCGCCAGGGCGCCCCCGACGCGGCCGTCGGACCGCAGACGCGGGCGCTGAACGAATTGCAGCAGGGCGCGCGCGCCATGATCGAGTCGCTGATGGAGCAGTTCGGGCCGCAGCCGGGGGTCGGGCAGGAGCGTTTCGGCGAGTCGCGCGATCCCCTGGGCCGGCTCGACCCGGGCATGGGCATGATCGACACCGGCGACGTCGCCATTCCCGAGGAGGCCGACCTGCAGCGCGCCCGCGAGATCCTCGACGAGTTGCGCCGGCGCGCCGGCGAACGCGCCCGGCCGCAACTCGAGCTCGACTACATCGACCGGCTGCTGCGGCGGTTCTAACGGTCTCTCCCAAACGGGTGGTTCGCGCCGTTGTCGAACTTCGAAGTTGTCATTGCCGGGCTTGACCCGGCAATCCATCCCCGGGTCAAGCCCGAGGACGCAGCGGCACGATGGATGCCCGGCTCAAGGCCGGGCATGACAGCGAGTAAGGAACCAAACGTTAGATCTCACCACGAGCGGCGTTGCGGCGGCCTAGGCGCCGGCCGCGACGGCGTCGCGGACCGCGGCGCAGATCTCCTTGAGGCTGAACGGCTTGGTGACGACGCGGCAGATCAGGGCGTCGAGGTTGTGGGCGCGCTGCCGCTCGGCGGCATAGCCGGACATCAGCAGAATCGGCATGTGCGGATAGGTCTTGGTGGCCTTGAGCGCGAGCGCGATGCCGTCGAGGCCGGGCATCACGATGTCGGCCAGCAGCAGGTCGTAGGGCGCGGCGCCGAGCGCCTCGAGCGCCCGCCCGCCGTCGTCGACGGCGGTCACGTCGTGACCGTCGAGTACTAGGGCGCGCGCGACGAACTCGCGCACGGCCTGGTCGTCTTCCGCCACAAGAACGCGCGCCATGATCGTAGCCGTCCGCTCAATGGAAGGGGGCTTGTCCGGCCGGAGAAGTCAGCATGAGCATCCGCATCATGCAAGTCAAGAAGAACCCGTCGCTCCGACTATTACAATAATACAAAGATAAAATTGCGAATTTATCGAAATAATACGCGAAGATTCATTATCCGCCACGGCCCGCGGGATCCGGCTTCGCCCCCCCGTCAACCCCCGGCCGGGCCTTCCGTAAAGGTGATGGACAGGCGCTTCGAGGCCTCGGGCGGGTTGCGGGTCGTCGTTGTGAAGGTCGCGGACTCGCCGGGGGCAAGCTCCGGTCTGTCCAGGCTGAACGTCCAGTCGGTCAGCCACTGGTTGTTCTCGTTGCGCAGCGTCGCGCGCAGCGTGGGCACGGCTTGCGCGGTATCGGTGACGTTGGTGACGTGGCCTTCGACGATCATCGCGTCCTGGCCGTCGATCCGTCGCCGCACGAACGTCACATTGTCGAGTCGCAGGCCGGCGCCCAGCGCGGTGGCGCGGATCCCGAGCGCCGCGTACAAGCTTTCGGTCGGCGGCCAGGCGGCAACGATGCGCTCGCGCGCCACGTAGGCGCCGGAGAGAGCGACCGCCAGCACGATCCCGGCCAGCAACAGGGACCCGACTCCGAAGCGCCGCGCCACCCGCGGCACGAAGCGGGCGGGCAGGTTGACGCGGGACCCCGGATCGACCGGCGGCGGCGGCGGCAGGTCGACGCGCCGCGGCATGTCGGCCGGCGGCGCCTGCATCCAGCTATGGGCGCACTTCGCGCAACGCACCATCCGCCCACTGGGGCCGAGCACGGCCGGATCGGTCAGATAGCGCGTCGCGCAGGCGGGACAGGTCAGGATCATGCGCCAGGAGGGGGTGGCCGAGCTTCAGGTCTTATAGGTTGCGGCCGGCGCAGGCGCAAGCCGCCAGGGCCGCAAGCTGGACGCGGGAAAGCCGCCTGTGCCATGCTGCCGAGGGCCGCGGCTACCAGCAGGGACACCAACGGCTTGGTCGTATTCGAAGACGTCGTCATGCGCTACGACGCCGGACCGGAGGTCCTGCGCGAGGTTTCCTTCGCGTGCGCGCCCGGATCGTTCCACTTCCTGATCGGGCCGAGCGGCGCCGGCAAGTCCTCGCTGCTGCGCCTGATGTACTTGGCGGCGCGGCCGTCGCGCGGCGTCGTCAGCCTGTTCGGCCACGACGTGACGGGCTTGCGCCGCCGCGATCTGCCGGAGTTGCGCCGGCACATCGGCGTAGTCTTTCAGGACTTTCGTCTGCTCGAACACCTGTCGGCGGTGGACAACGTGGCGCTGCCGCTGCGCGTGGCCGGCGTCCGCGAGGCGGAGATCCGTGAGCACGTGCCGGAGCTGCTGCGCTGGGTCGGCCTCGCCGACCATCTCGATGCGCGGCCGGCGACGCTGTCCGGCGGCCAGCAGCAGCGCGTCGCCATCGCCCGGGCGGTGATCAATCGACCGCGCCTGCTGCTGGCCGACGAGCCGACCGGCAATGTCGACGACGCCATCGCGGTGCGCCTGATGTATCTTTTCGAGGAGCTGAACAAGATGGGCACGACCGTGGTGGTCGCCACGCACAACGAACGGCTCGTGAGCCGCTTCGATCACCCCCAACTGCGCATCGAAAACGCCACCATCCGGACTGCGGTCGCTTGAATGAAGCTGCTGCGCTCCGACCTGCCGCTGGTCCAGGACGCCTCCGGGCGTTTCCTGCCCTGGATCATCGGCTTCATGGTGTATCTCGCGGCCCTGACTCTGGGCGGCGCCATGGCGGTGGAGAAGACGGTTTCGCACTGGCACGCGGGGCTGGCCGGCGCGCTGACGGTGCAGATCGCCCCGGCGGACGGCGACCGCGCCGCCCGGATCGAGACGGCGGTGAAGGTCCTGACCGCCGCGCCGGAGGTCGCCGGCGCCGAGGTGCTGGACGACGACGACCTGGCCCGGCTGCTCGAGCCCTGGCTGGGTCCGGATGTCGCGGAGATGGCCCTGCCGCTGCCCGACCTCATCGGCGTGACGCTTCGGCCCGGCGTTACGCCCGACCTCGACGCCCTGCGCCGGGGCCTCGCCGCAGCGGTGCCCGGCGCCACCCTCGACGACCACCAGCGTTGGCTCGGCGACCTGGTTGTTTTTGCCCGCTCGCTCGAGCTGCTCGCCGTCATCGTCGTGTCGCTGGTCGGGTTCGCCGCCGCCGTCACGGTCGTATTCGTCACGCGCACGGGCCTCGCCATTCATCGTCGGGTCATCGAAATCGTGCATCTGATCGGCGCCCGCGACGCCTATATCGCCGCCGAGTTCCAGATCCACGCGCTACGGCTTGGGCTGCTCGGCGGCGCCCTCGGCGTCGCGCTGGCCGCGCTCACGCTCGCCGGCATCGACGCCGTGCTCGGCCGCCTCGACGCGATGCTGATGCCGTCGCTGTCGCTCGACCCGTGGCAATGGCTCGTTCTGGCGTCGTTGCCGGTGGCGGCCGCCGTCATCGCGATGGTGACGGCGCGCTATACGGTGCTGCGGTCGCTCGATCGGATCATGTAGGGCGATGTCGCGAGCGCAGGCAAGGAGGGAGTCGCCCGGCGCGGGGCGGCCGCGGCGCCGGTTGGCGCGGCTGGCGGCGGCGACGCTGATTCTGCTCGGCTCTTGGGGCGGCGGCCTGGTCGGATTCGTCGCCCGCATCCCGCGCGATCCCGGCAATGCCGCCGTGCCGACCGACGCCATCGTCGTGCTGACCGGCGGCAGCGGACGGCTCGAGGAGGGTTTGCGCCTGCTCGCCTCGCGGCGCGCCGGCAGGCTGTTCGTTTCCGGCGTGTATCAAGGGGTCGATCTGGCGCAGCTCCTGCAGGGCCTCGGGCCCATGGACGACGCGCCGCTGAATCCGGAAACGGTCGCCTGCTGCATCGAGCTCGGGCACGGCGCCGGCAACACCGAGGGCAACGCGCGCGAGACCGCCGCCTGGATCGCGGCGCGGGGGTTCCGGTCGTTGCGCCTGGTCACCGGCGATTACCATATGCAACGCAGCCTGCTGGAGTTCCGCCGGGCGATGCCCGGCGTCGAAATCCTGCCCCACCCGGTGTTTCCGGGGCTGGTGAATCGGGACGGCTGGTGGCATTCGCCGGGAACGGCCGCGCTGCTGATGAACGAATACACCAAGTATCTGGTGGCGCGGTTGCGCGGGCTGGTCGCCGGCACGCCGCCGTCCCCGGTCTGAGCGCCGGGAGGGCCATACCATGCCGGCGCTGCGGTCCTTCGCCTTCAACCTGCTGATGTACGGCTGGAGCCTTACGATCATGCTGGTCGGGTTGCCGGTGCTGGCGATGCCGCGCCCGGCGGTCTTCGTCGTCGCCCGGTTGTGGGCGCGTGGCATCCTGTGGCTGCTGGCGGCGACGGTCGGCCTGCGTCATCGCCTGGCGCGGCCGGAGAACCGCATCTCCGGGCCCGCCATCTACGCGTCCAAGCACCAGTCCGCCTGGGACACCCTGGTGTTCATGACACTGCTTGACCGGCCGGCCTATGTCGTGAAGCGGGAGCTGATTTTCGTGCCGCTGCTCGGGTGGTACCTGCTGCGCACCGGCATGATTCCCGTCGATCGCGCCGGCGGCACGCGGGCCCTGCGGCGCATGACCACGGCGGCGCGGGCGGCCGTGGCCGACGGCCGGCCCCTGGTGATCTTTCCCGAGGGCACGCGGGTCGCGCTGGGCGCCCGCCACCCCTACCATCCGGGCATCGCCGCCGTGTACGGCCAGCTCGATGTCCCGGTCGTTCCCGTGGCGCTGAATTCCGGGCTGTTCTGGGGCCGGCGCCGGTTCGTCAAGCGGCCGGGCGTGATCACGATCGAGTATCTGCCGTCGATCCGGCCGGGGCTGCCGCGCCGCACTTTCATGGCCGAGCTGGAACGCCGGATCGAGAGTGCATCGGCCCGCCTCGTCGCCGCGCCCGACGCCTGAGCGGCTGGCGCCGAGGCGCCAGCCCCGTCCTGGAAACGTAACGTGAACATACCGTTTGATTCGCGTTCGCCGCGCCCCTAGACTACGGCCGTCGAAGCCGCCGGATTCACGTCGCCGCCGCCAAAGGGGGGCAAGGGGCACCATGCCGCAGGTCGCCGCCATCTCCCAGCAGATCTGGGACATGAAATACCGCCTCAAGGCGCCCGACGGCGCGCCGCTGGACAAGACCATCGAGGATACGTGGCGGCGCGTCGCGACGGCGCTGGCCGCGCCCGAGGCCGAGCCGGCGGTCTGGGCCGACCGGTTCTACGAGGCGATGGCGGGGTTCCGGTTCCTGCCGGCCGGCCGCATCCTGGCCGGGGCCGGGGCCAAACGCACCGTGACGCTGTTCAACTGCTTCGTCATGGGCACCGTCCCCGACGACATGAGCGGCATCTTCGAGCACCTGCGCGAGGCGGCGCTGACGATGCAGCAGGGCGGCGGCATCGGCTACGACTTCTCCACGCTGCGGCCGCGCGGCGCGCCGGTCAAGGGCGTCGGCGCCGACGCCTCCGGGCCGCTGTCGTTCATGGACGTGTGGGACGCCATGTGCCGGACGATCATGAGCGCCGGCTACCGCCGCGGCGCCATGATGGCGACGCTGCGCTGCGACCACCCCGACATCGAGGCCTTCATCGACGCCAAGCGCGAGGCCGGGCGCCTGCGCATGTTCAACCTGTCGGTGCTCGCCACCGACGCCTTCATGACCGCGATCCGCGAGGACGCGCCCTGGGAGCTGACCTTCGGCGGCGTCACCTACAAGGTCGTGGCGGCGCGCGATCTGTGGGACCGGATCATGCGCGCGACCTACGCCTATGCCGAGCCGGGCGTGATCTTCATCGACCGCGTCAACCGCCGCAACAA
>JBBECF010000002.1:0-6282 GCA_040881945.1 Dongiaceae bacterium
GGATGTTCGCCGAAATCCCCGCCGCCCGCCTCCGAGCCTGGGGCCTCAGCCGCGGCTGAGCGGCGGTCGATTCCCTCGCCCCCGCGCGAGCGGGGGAGAGGGTTGCGAAGGGTTGGCGCGTCGCCAAGACGCGCCTTACCCGGTCAAACCGCGAAGCGGTTTGACGGGTGAGGGGGACGCCGACGGCCCGGAACACGCCCCAATCCTTCTCACCCTGCGCCTAGTCCCTGAGTATAACCGGGCAAAGTCGAGGCCTCGACTTTGCCCGGCCGCACCAGCTTGATGTTAGGTAACGTCATTTGGTCGGCTGCCCCCATTTCACCTCGCCGAGCAAGCCGACGATGAAGCGGTTCGGATAAACGGTGTGTCTTGCAGACGTGCGGAGTGTCCAAGCCCATGCGTGCGTTCCGGATGTTAGCGCCTGCGAGACCTCCCAATCCGACGTGTCTACGGCCCTGACGCCGGGCGCAACAAAGCCTGGAAATTTCGCGTCGGCCATGCATGAAATGGTGCAGATAAGTGGTCTCCTTGGCGCGGCGGTGGCGTCAAGGATGATGTCGCGATTTGTCGGAGCGGTCTCTGCTACTGGCAACGTTTCCGGAAATAGCAACTCAGCCATGCGCCGGGGCGCAACGATGTCTTCGAATCGAGGCCCGATCACAGTTGACCGATCAATAGCACAAGAATTTAGACCCATTTGTACATCGAGCTTGTATTGCCCTGACCGATGGAAGCTGATCTTCGGCCGTGACACAACGTGAGGAGCTTCGATGTTCGGCGGCCGTAGTTCGCCCAAGGCAGGATCAATGACCAGCTCAATCTGCCCGTCCCCCTGGAAGCGGAGGCCCATCATCACGGTGTCGTCTGGACCAACGTTTGCCCACATGAAGTCGAACAGCCGATCACCGACTCGGACATATACTTTCGCTGATTTCGGGCGGGCCATACCTCGGCGTTACCTAACGCCCGCCTTCAGCGGCGAGCCGCTTGCGGTGCGTCTGCTGCAAGGAATGGTTGGGTGTGGCTGCATCGCTCACGGTGTTCATGCGATTTGAAAAAGGCGGTCTTTCACTCGGGACAACAACCAGATTCCGCGACTAAACGGATTGTTCGCCAGATTGAGTCGGCTTCGGATGGCCGGGAGCACGAGGTCCCAGTCCCAATCGCCGCCCGATGAATCGCGAACGACAAGAGCAGTATTGGGGCCATAGTCGTTCTTCATCTTGCCCTGAAGCCTTTCGACAAGGTGGTTGCTCACCTCGTCCGAAAGACAGTTGAATAGAGGTGGTTCCTCACCTCGCGCAACTCGCTCGTTGTGAGCGCGAAGGGCTTCGAGGCTACGACTATCCGAGCGACCAACGGCGGCCGTGATATCGCCCGGGCGGTCTTCGGTTGTAGTAATCTCAAGATGGAGGGTATTCCCACGGGAGTCCGCGCACCGAGCGTCAGGTATGTCTGCCATCGCCACGACCTTGAAATCGGTTGCAAAAAGCTGATTGTAGAGGGCGAGAAACCCTTCCGCCGTCGCTTTCTCAATAGCGCGCTTCTCACTCATATGACTAATGCCCGGCAGTTGGCTAAGGGGCATGTGGATAATGCTCCCGGATGAATGCGGCTGCCGCTCCGTCTGTAAAGACATCGTATGGCCATGAATAATGACAATACAAGAAATCGGTACCACCTTCGCGATTCGTAACCTTCGCCCTGATTTTAAGTTTGGTTCCTACGGGGTGCTTCTCTCGCATCTTCGAGGAGCATTCGACCCTCATCGAAGTGCTGAGTCCTTGACCGGGCAATGGCCGTGCCCGTATGCGCTCGGCGGCCGGTTCGCCGCGGTTTTCAAAGGTCTCAATCACGACTTCTCTATAGGCCGACATCGCGCTTTGACCGCACTCGGGTTTTGGTCCCACCAGAAGGTGAGAGGTGTCATTGATAGCACAGTCTCGGTGATGGCCGAGCGGGCGGGGGCAGGATCGTAGATGGGGTCAGAATCGATTTGCAAGCCGCGCAAATCCGGAGTCGCCTAATCCGCCGCATTGGTGTTCTGCTTGCCTTGCCGTTCGCCCACCTTCACCACCCGCGCCGCGCCGCGAACGGGTCCAGGGTCTTCACGCCGAACGGCTTGAAGTCGCGGGCGTTGCGCGTGACCACGGTCAGGTTGTGGAGGATCGCCGTGGCCGCGATCATGGCGTCCTCGGCGAGCCGGTCCGGGCGGCTGTGCATCAGTTTCGCCCATAGGCGGAAGGCCCGGCCGTCCATCGGCAGCAGGTTCCAGGTCTGCTCGACGTCGTCGATCCAGGCCTCGATCGCCGCCGCCTTCGCCGCATCCTGTTCGCGCGTGATCTCGACGCCGGCCTGAAGCTCGCCGAGCGTGACCGCCGACAGGTGAAGCTGAACGTCGGGGACGCCTTTCAGCCACGCGACCACGGCCCCATGCGGCCGCGGCCGGCGCAGCTCGGAGACGACGTTGGTATCGAGGAGGTACAAGGGGCGCTCAGCCGAGGGCCGGCGGAGCCCGGCGCCTGAGGCGGCCGCGCGGCGGCACCGGAATCTCCGCCCGCGGCGCCTCGGCCAGTAGCAGTTCCTTCAGCGTCGGGCGGGCGGCCCTCTGCAAGCGCCGCCACTCCTCGACCGGCACCAGCACGGCCGCCTCGATGCCGCGCTTCGTGACGATCTGCGGCCCGTCCTTCAGGCTCGCCTCCAGCAGCTCGCTGAACCGCGCCTTCGCTTGCCAAACCTGCCAGGTTCGCATGCCCGCCGCCTCCCTGAAATCCTGGACGGCTAGTTATCCGACTGGATCGAAGCGCGCACAAGCTCTCCGCCGTCCGGCACTATGCGATTTACGTTGCAATGTACCGTAAATAGCGTATAATCCGCGTTCACCCTTCCGCCGGCGGCGCGCCCAAAGATGCCCCATCGGCCCCTTCAACCGCGGAGCATCCCGCCCATGACCGCACGCAAAACACCATCCTCCCGTGCCGCGACAGCGACCGCGCTGGCCCTCGCCGCCGAGGCCGGCGTGCCGGACCTCGCGCCGGCGGCCGGCCGGGGCGACCCGGCGTCGGGCCTGCTCGCCACCCTGCTCGCCCACGAGCTCGCTGCCGGCCACCGCCTGATGATGCGGCTCGCCGGCCGCGCCGACGCCTTCCTTACCCTTGCCTCGCCGGCGGCCGAAACGCCGCAGGAGTGGCGCATGAGCCTCGAAGCCGCGCGTCTCGCCTCGACCGCCGGCCGCCTGATGGAGCGCTACCGCCTCGGCCTGCTCGCGCTCGCCCGCCTGCGCGCCCCCGACGGCCCCGGCGAACCCGGCGAGCAGACCGTCCGGTTGGTGTGGGGCGGCGGCGGGCGAAGCGACGGGAACGGCTCGGCATCCGGGGGCGGCCCGGCCCCGTCGGATGGCGGCCCGGCGCCGGCCTCGGTCTCGACGGCCGGCCGCGGCCTGCCCGCCGAAGCGCGGAGCGCGAAGGCGGGGCGCCTCAACAACGGCAACCGGCCGGGCGACCTCGCCGCCGTCCCGCGCTGCGGCGCCCATACGCGCGCCGGCCACCCCTGCCGCCAGCCGGCCATGGCCAACGGCCGCTGCCGCCTGCATGGCGGCAAGAGCACCGGCCCGCGCACCGCCGCCGGCCTCGCCCGCTCGCGCCGCGCCCGCCTCGTCCACGGCGCCCGCGCCGGCGACCTCCTCGCGCTCCGGTCGGCCGCCGCCCACAGCGCCCGCCGCCTCCGTGCCGTTGCATGCGCCGCCAACGGTGTCCGGCGGCGGTCTGTAGGGGCGGGTTTGAAACCCGCCCCTACGGCAATCGAAACGACACCTCTACGGCGAATGAAGTCCGCCGGACATGGGGTCCATCGCCCGGTTTTTATTTCCCCGCCGGACACAGGTGGAGCGGCGGCCTTGAACCACGGAGACACGGAGGCACCGAGATGGCGGTACAGCGGCACGAGCCGGGCAAGTCCGGCGTGCAGGGCGTCCGGATTTCCGCGCGGGCTTCGCCCGCGCAATTCCTATCGTTTCTCTGTGCCTCTGTGTCTCTGTGCCTCCGTGGTTCAAGGCAACCGCGCCCCCGCCGCCGTGCACATTCGCCCTGCCCAAGCCCCCGCGAATCGGCTACAGGGCTAAAGCCCGCAACGGCGGGCCGCGACCGATGACCTGACGATGGCCAAGAGCACGACCCGCGCGCACGAGGAATTCCGCCCGGTCAGGCTCGCCGAGGCGCTCGGCGAGCGCTACCTGTCCTACGCCCTCTCCACGATCATGTCGCGCTCCCTGCCCGACGTGCGCGACGGGCTCAAGCCGGTGCATCGCCGCCTGCTCTACGCCATGCGCCAGCTCCACCTCGACCCCGGCTCGGGCTACAAGAAGTCGGCGCGCGTCGTCGGCGACGTCATGGGCAAGTTCCATCCCCATGGCGACGCCGCGATCTACGACACCATGGTGCGTCTGGCCCAGGACTTCGCCGTGCGCTACCCGCTGATCGACGGCCAGGGCAATTTCGGCAACATCGACGGCGATAACGCCGCGGCCATGCGCTACACCGAGGCGCGCCTCACCGGCGTCGCCGAGGCGCTGCTCGCCGGCATCGACGAGGACGCCGTCGATTTCCGCCCGACCTACGACGGCGAGGGGACCGAGCCGGTCGTGCTGCCCGGCGGCTTCCCCAATCTGCTCGCCAACGGCGCGCAGGGCATCGCCGTCGGCATGGCGACCAGCATCCCGCCGCACAATCTGGCCGAGGTCTGCGACGCGCTGCTGCACCTGATCAAGGTCCCGAAGGCGACCGTGGCGAAGCTCGTCGACCTCATGCCCGGCCCCGACTTCCCGACCGGCGGCGTGCTCGTCGAAGCCCGCGACGCCCTGGTCGAGGCCTACCGGACGGGCCGCGGCAGCTTCCGCCTGCGCGCCCGCTGGACGGTCGAGAAGCTCAAGGGCGGGACCTGGCGGATCGTGGTCACGGAGATCCCCTACCAGGTGCCGAAGTCGCGCCTGGTGGAAAAGATCGCCGAGCTGTTGCAGGCGCGCAAACTCGCGTTGCTCGCCGACGTCCACGACGAATCGACGACCGAGGTGCGGCTGATCCTGGAGCCGAAGAGCCGCAACGTCGACCCGGCCATGCTGATGGAAGCGCTGTTTCGCGGCACCGAGCTCGAGGTCCGCTTCGGCCTCAACATGAACGCGCTCGACGCCGCCAACACGCCGCGCGTCATGTCGCTGCCCGAGGTGCTGCGCGCCTTCCTCGACCACCGCCGCGTCGTGCTGCAACGGCGCACCGGCCATCGCCTGGCGGCGATCGAGCGGCGCCTGGAGATCCTCGACGGCTACATCGTCGCCTATCTCAACCTCGACGCGGTGATCCGCATCGTGCGCACCGAGGACGAGCCGAAGCCGGTCCTGATGAAGCGCTGGAAGCTCACCGATGTGCAGGCCGAGGCGATCCTCAACATGCGGCTCCGGGCGCTGCGCAAGCTCGACGAGATGGCGATCCGCCGGGAGCGCGACGAGCTCGCGGCCGAGGGCACGGAGCTGAAGCGTCTGCTCAAGGACGAAGGCCGCCAGTGGCAGCAGGTCGCCGCCGAGATCGCCGACGTGAAGAAGCGCTTCGGCGCGGGCGTCGCGCTCGGCCGCCGGCGCACCGAGCTCGGCGCCCCGCCGGCGGCCATCGACATCCCGATCGAGGCGACGATCGAGCGCGAGCCGGTCACCGTGGTCTGCTCCGAGAAGGGCTGGATCCGGACGCTCAAGGGCCACGTCGCCGCGAACGGCGATCTCAAATACAAGGAAGGCGACCGCGCCCGCTTCGTGCTGCACGCCGAAACCACCGACAAGCTGATCGTGTTCGGCACCAACGGCCGCTTCTACACCCTCGCCGCCGACAAGCTGGCGGGCGGCCGCGGCCACGGCGAGCCGCTGCGCCTGATGATCGACCTCGGCAACGACCAGGAGGTCGTCGCGCTGTTCGTGCACCGGCCGGGGCGCCGGCTGCTCGTCGCCTCGGCCGACGGCCGCGGCTTCCTCGTGCCCGAGGACGCGGTCATCGCCCAGACCCGCGGCGGCCGCCAGGTGCTGAACCTCGGCGACGGCGTCGAGGCGCGGACCTGCGTGCCGGCCGAGGGCGATTCGGTGGCGGTGATCGGCGACAACCGCAAGCTGCTCGTGTTCCCGCTTGACGAGCTGCCGGAAATGACGCGCGGCCGCGGCGTGCGCCTGCAAAAGTACAAGGACGGCGGCTTGTCCGACGTCTGCGTGTTCGCGCGGGCCGATGGCCTCTCGTGGAAGGCGGGCGA
>JBBECF010000002.1:6382-9210 GCA_040881945.1 Dongiaceae bacterium
TGTCCGACGTCTGCGTGTTCGCGCGGGCCGATGGCCTCTCGTGGAAGGCGGGCGAGGGGCGCCAGCGCACCGAGACCGACCTCCGACCCTGGATCGGCAAGCGCGCCCAGTCCGGCCGCCTGCCGCCCAAGGGCTTCGCGAAAAGCAACCGGTTCGCGTGAGATGCCGCGCGCCTTCTTCCCGAACGCGGCCTTCGGCGATGGGGTGGGGACCCGCGCGGATGGTCGCCTATGCGACCTCGAGCCGGTCGGCGTCGGAATACGGGTCGATCTCGACGATGATCCGCTAGATCGTCGCCCGGGGCGCCTTGCGCCGACCGATGGTCTCCATGGTGACGAACCCGGCGGCTTCCAGTTTCGCGAGCGTGCGGGTCACGTTCGGCGCTGCGCGTCCCGTCATCTCAGCGAGCTCGGCGACCGAGCGCGGCTTGCGGTCACGGATGGCCGCGAGCAGCCGCCGGTTCTCCGGGGTCAGCAAGCGCGCAAGGGCTTCCACCGAATTGAAGCTGGTTTTCGCCGCATCGGCCGGCGCGGCGCGCTCGCCCCGCGCGACGGCCTTCATCTCCTCGCGCAGCGACCGCAGGCTCTGGATCTTGTATCTGGTCATTTCGACCCGATGGGCGTTGTCGAAGCCGATGGACTAATCGCCGGTCAGCGGCCGCCAGCCGGTCGGGCCGAATTTCTGCATCGGGCGAAAGCGTGTCTTGTAGGCCATCTTGCGGCTGCCCGCGACCCAATAGCCGAGATAGACGTAGGGCAGCGCCGACCGTTGCGCCTCGCGGATCAGCCAGACGACCATGAAACTGCCCAGGCTGCGGCGCGGCACGGCCGTGTCGAAGAAGCTATATACCGCCGACAGGCCGTCGCCCGTGCGGTCGGCGAGGCAACAGGCGACGAGCCGTCCGTCCGCGTCGCGGAACTCGATCATGCGCGTGTCGATGGGGCTGTCCTCGACCATGGCGCGGTATTCGCGGAACGTCATGCCGGTCATCTCGCCGTCGCCGTGGCGACCGTCGAGGTAGCGGCCGAACAGCCGGTATTGCTCGGGCGTCGCGCTGGCCGTGCCGGACGACGCCGCGAGGTCGCCGTTGCGCCGCTCCACCCGGCGCAGCGACCGGCCGGGGCGATAGGCGTCGGCCGCGACGCGCACCGGCACGCAGGCCGAACAGCCGGGACAGGCCGGGCGATAGGCGATCGCATGGCTGCGGCGGAAGCCGGCGCGCGACAGGGCCTCGTAGCTGGCGCCGGCGTCGCGGCCGGACAGCTCGGTCGCGATCTTGCGCTCCATGCGGCCCGGCAGATACGGGCACGGCAGGAGCGGGGTGACGAGGAAGCGCAACGGGTGCGGGCGGCTGAGGACGACCATCGGGGCACCGTCGGAACGGCTGGAACCGGCGCCGTTATGCTATCAGGCCCGGCCGCCGCCGGCCAGCGGCGGCTCGTCGCGGACGACGACCAGGGTCTCCGGGAAGAAGCCGTTGAAGCGGCTGGCGAGCGCGTTGCTGTAGGCGCCGACGCGGTCGATCTCGATCCAGTCGCCCTCGCGCATGTCCGCCGGCAGATCGAAGGTCGAAGGCAGGACGTCGAGCGAGTCGCAGGTCGGGCCGTTGAGGATGAAGGCGCGGGTCTCCGCCGCGCCTTCGCCGTCGAGGCGGACGAGGCGCGCCGGCAGGCGCAGGCGCGCGGTCACCGTCTCGCTCAACGAGCCGTAAACGCCGTCGTTGATATAGAGCTGGTCGTTCTTGCGCAGTTGCACCTGCACGACCAGCGACATGCCGGGCGCCACCAGCGCGCGGCCCGGTTCGCACATCAGGATGCAGTCACGGCGCAGCTTCAACGCCTTCGCCCCGGCCTCGATCTCGGCGATGTAGTCCTCGAGCGGCGGCAGGTTGGTGGCGAGATACTGGGCAGGAAATCCGCCGCCGACGTCGAGCACCTGGATCGGTGTCTGCGCCGCCTCGAGCACGTCGCCGACAAGGCCGAGCGCCTGGCTGTAGGCGCCGGGGTCCGGGCACTGCGAGCCGACGTGGAAGGCGAGGCCGACCTGGCAACCGCGCGAGCGCGCCTCCTTGAGCAGTGCCGCCGCCGTCGCGACGTCGGCGCCGAACTTGGCCGCCAGGTGATAGAACGCGCCCTCGATCGGCGGCGTCTGCAACCGCACGACGATGGTCAGGCCCTCGCCGCCGCCGGTCTCGTCGAGCACCTTGGCCAGCTCGTCCGCGTGGTCGACGACGAAGGTGTCGATGCCGTAGACGCGGTCGGCGGTGCGGATCACGGCGCGGCCCTTGACCGGATGCATGAAATAGGCGCCGGCGTCGGGGAAGCTTTCGCTCACCAGCGCGATCTCCGCCAACGATGCGGTATCGAAATGCCGGATGCCGGCGTCGTACAACGCCTTCAGCACGCGCGGGTGCGGGTTGCACTTGACGGCGTAGAGCACGCGGCCGGGGAACAGCTCGAGGAAGTGCGCGACCGTGCGGCGCAGCGTCTCCGGGCGCAGGCAATAGACCGGGTAGCTGGGCGTGAGCGCGGCAACCATCGACCGCACGTCGGGGAATTGCGTTTCCATGGCGCCTCCGGGGCCGGGGGTCGCGCTTTCTATAGCAGCCGGCCGGCCCTGTCACCTAATGACGGCTTCCATCCGGCGGATTGCAGGTTATTCTGGCCCGCCGCGCCACGCCGGCGGAGCCGATCGTCGCCGCCGTTTCGAACGAGGGATCGCCGCCATGGCCGTCGCGGGACCGCTCACCGGCATCGTCGTCCTGGACCTGACCCGGGTCCTCGCCGGCCCCTATTGCACCATGGTGCTGGCCGACCTCGGGGCGCGCG
>JBBECF010000003.1:0-1515 GCA_040881945.1 Dongiaceae bacterium
GAGGCGGTCGATTTCTGCATCGAGCGGGCCTACTGAGGCAGCGGCCCAGGACGCCTTGCGGGCCGCCGGCGAGGGCGCTATATAACGCCCCGCGATCGGAGTGTAGCTCAGCCTGGTAGAGCACTGTGTTCGGGACGCAGGGGCCGGAGGTTCGAATCCTCTCACTCCGACCAATATATTTCTTTTTATTATCAGCCTTTTAGCCGCATTCCGACAAAATGTCGGAGGCCAGAACAGACGGCGAATTGGGGCGTAACTGGCGCGTTTTCATGCCGCCCTGGCCTTCCAGCCGCCGCGGCCCCGATCGAGAGTCAGCCGCTCGTACTCGGCCTGATCGAGGGCGTTAAGCCTGTCAATCATCGCCTCGATCTTGGCGTTGCCATCGGCGCGCTCGCGGTAAAGCGCGCGCAGGAACCGATCCGCCCAGGCGGGCACGTGGCCCTTGCGTTCCCACAGCGCGACCGACTGCGCCTCGTTGCCGAACATCTCGGCGGCGGCCGCCTGAGACAGCCCGAGCTCCTTGCGCAGGAACCGGAACTCCGACCCCGAGAGCCGCGGCCTGTAGGCGATCAGCCAACGGGCGATCGCGCGGTGCAGTCCGTCGAGGTCGCGAATGGCGACGGCCCGGCCATAGGGCGTCTCCCGCTCGTCGTAGCCGTTGCCGAGCCACACGTTCCGCAGCCCGCAGGTGGTGTAGTGGAACATGATGCTACTTCGCCTCGAACACCGTGATGACGACCAGATCGGACTCGCGGTCGATGGCGACCACCACCCCTACCGCGTCTCCGGCGACCAGCCGCTCCACCCGGCAGGTCCACTTGCCGTGAACGTCCGGCGCTGGTCCCTCGGTCAGCCGGCCGCCCGTCAGGCATTCGATCACCTGAGTGCGGGTGATCTGCCGCTCGCGCATCCGCTTCTCGGCGTGTGCCGTGAAGTAGATTCGCCCCGACTCGCGGGCGGCCTCGCGGATCAGCCTCGATGCCGCCTGGGGCGTCATCGGCACGCTCACGGCGCCGCCCCCGACCCATAAATTTTATAGGGTTCCCTCAAACAGTCAAGCCCGTTGCTGGGATACATCACGCGGGGGGCCGGCGTGACATTCGCGGCGCTCCGCGACCGTCGGCATCGCGACGCTCTTGGCGCCGCCGCCGACCCGTGCTAGCGATGGCGGCGGGAGAGCCAAGCGGCAGCATCGGTCCATGGCGGCGCGTCCGATCATCATCGACACCGACCCCGGCCAGGACGACGCCGTCGCCATCCTGCTGGCCCTGGCCTCGCCCGAGCTCGACGTGCTCGGCATCACGGCGGTCGCCGGCAACGTGCCCTTGGCGTTGACCGAGACCAACGCCCGCCGGCTGTGCGAGCTGGCGCGGCGACCCGACATGAAGGTGTTCGCCGGCTGCCCGCGGCCGATGGTGCGCCCCCTGGTCACCGGCGAGGCGGTGCACGGGCGAACCGGCATGGACGGCGCCGACCTGCCGCCGCCGACCATGAAGCTGCAGCCGCGCCACGCCG
>JBBECF010000004.1:0-9029 GCA_040881945.1 Dongiaceae bacterium
GGGCGGCCGCACGGTTGGCGCCGGCGTCGTCGCCTCGATCATCGAATAGCGGCGAATCGGAAATGGTGGCAGCGCGGCGGGCGCATCGGCGCAAAACCAATGGCGGAACGGGCCGCCCGATCGCGAGCGCGCTAGGAGTGTAGCTCAACTGGCTAGAGCACCGGTCTCCAAAACCGGGGGTTGGGGGTTCGAGTCCCTCCACTCCTGCCACTTTGGCGACGATTGACAATTCGGATTGCCGAGGAAGGACCTCGGGTCAAGGACATGGCAAAGACGACCCCCGCACAGTTCGCGCAGCAGGTACGCCAGGAAGTCAGCAAGGTGACCTGGCCGACGCGCAAGGAGACCATGGTGACGTCGGCGATGGTGTTCGTCATGGTCATCGTCGCGGCCATATTCTTCTTGCTGGTGGACCAGGTCCTGGCGCTCGGCGTCCGGCTGGTCCTCGGCCTCGGAGGCTGAGGCGATGGCGCACCGTTGGTACGTCGTGCACGTCTATTCGGGCTTCGAACGCAAGGTCGCCCAGTCGATCCGCGAGCAGGCGCAGCAGAAGGGCGTGGCCGATCGGATCGCCGAAGTGCTGGTCCCGGTCGAGGAGGTCGTGGAGTTGCGTCGTGGCGCCAAGATCCAGACCGAGCGGAAGTTCTTTCCCGGCTACGTGCTGGTCAAGATGGATATGAGCGACGAAACCTGGCACCTGGTGAAGAACACGCCGAAGGTGACCGGGTTCCTCGGCGGCAAGGGCCGGCCGACGCCGATCTCGGACGCCGAGGCCGACCGTATTCTGCACCAGGTTCAGGAAGGCATCGAGCGCCCGAAGCGGTCGATCATCTTCGAGATCGGCGAGCAGGTGCGCGTCTCCGACGGCCCGTTCACATCGTTCAACGGGCTGGTCGAGGACGTGGACGAGGAGAAGGGTCGGCTCAAGGTCGCGGTCTCGATATTCGGGCGCGCCACCCCGGTGGAGCTGGAGTACTCGCAGGTCGAGAAGGTTTGAGGCGCGGCGGTCGCCGCATCGGGCATAGCGGCGGCGGCGCGCGGCCGAACCGGGCAGCGCAGTGAGGTCGAACGATGGCGAAGAAGATCACGGGTTACATCAAGCTGCAGATACCTGCCGGCAAGGCCAACCCGTCGCCGCCGGTCGGGCCGGCGCTCGGACAACGCGGCCTCAATATCATGGAATTCTGCAAGCAGTTCAACGCGGCGACGCAAAGCCTGGAGCAGGGCATGCCGATCCCGGTGGTGATCACCTGCTTTGCCGACCGGTCGTTCAACTTCATTACGAAGACGCCGCCGACGAGCTATTTCCTGCGCAAGGCGGCCGGCCTCGAAAAGGGGTCGCAGACTCCCGGCCGCGCTGTTGCCGGCACGGTGACGATGGTGCAGCTGCGTGAAATCGCGCGGCAGAAGATGGCCGACCTCAACGCCAACGACATCGACGGCGCCGCCGAAATGATCAAGGGCTCGGCGCGCTCGATGGGCCTGGAAGTGGTGGAGTAGCAAAATGGCCGGGAAGGGCAAACGCCTCAAGCAGGCCTACGCGGCGATCGACCGGAACGCGTTCTATGGCCTCGACGACGCGGTCAAGATGATCAAGGAGCGCGCGGTCGCGAAGTTCGATGAAACTATCGAAATCGCCCTGAATCTGGGCATCGATCCGCGCCATGCCGACCAAAACGTGCGCGGCGTCGTGCTGCTGCCGCACGGCACCGGCAAGCGCCTGCGCGTGGCGGTGTTCGCCAAGGGCGACAAGGCGACGCAGGCGACGGCGGCCGGCGCCGATCTGGTCGGCGCCGAGGATCTGGCGGAGAAGGTGCAGGCAGGCGAAATCAACTTCGACCGCTGCATCGCGACGCCGGACATGATGGCCGTGGTCGGCCGCCTCGGCAAGGTGCTGGGGCCGCGCGGGCTGATGCCGAACCCGAAGCTCGGGACCGTGACCAACGATGTGGCCGAGGCGGTCAAGGCGGCGAAGGGCGGTCAGGTCGAATTTCGCGCCGAAAAGGCCGGCATCATCCACGCCGGCATCGGCAAGGCGAGCTTCGACGCGCAGGCCCTGACCGGAAACATCCGGGCGTTCGTCGGCGCGATCGCGCGTGCCAAGCCGAGCGGGGCGAAAGGCACCTACATGCGCAAGGTGTCGCTGAGCTCGACGATGGGTCCGGGCATGAAACTGGACATGGCGACGCTGGGCGGCGGCTGAGCCGGCCGGCGACGATGGAATGAACGAATTCCGCCGCTCGGATCGAGCGGCGGGAGGCGGCTTGGTCCTTCGGGACGACGCCGCCAACCTGTCCGAAACTGCGGGTGCCGCCGCGGCCTAACGGCCGAGCGGCTTAAGGGCGATGCCGCCCGCAATAGACAGGAGGGCAACCGTTTTCCGGCGCCGGCCCGTTGGGCCGTCGCGGACGGCGGCTTGAACCTCTCTGGGACAGGCGAACCGGACCGACCGGGCCTGCCCGGCAGGTCTCGTGCGTAACCGGGCCGGTCGACTCCCTCGAGCGAGGGAACCGACCGACCCAAGGGCATCGGAGACGAGACGTGGACCGATCGCAGAAAAAGGGGCTGGTGGCCTCGCTGCACCAGACTTTCGCCGCTACGGGGCTGGTGATCGTCACTCATCATGCCGGCCTCACCGTCGCCGAGATGACGGATCTGCGGCGGCAGATGCGGAACGGCGGCGCCGCCTTCAAGGTGACGAAGAATCGGCTCACGCGGCTTGCGCTCGCCGGCACCAAATTCGCGGTGCTGGCGCCCTTGTTCACCGGGCCGACGGCGATCGCCTATTCGGCCGACCCGGTGGCCGCCGCCAAGGTGGCCGTCGCCTACGCCAACGCCAACGCGAAGCTGACGATCGTGGGCGGTGCGATGGGCGATCAAATGTTGGGCGCCGACGGGGTCAAGGCGCTGGCCATCCTGCCGTCGCTCAACGAGTTGCGGGCGAAACTCGTCGGCCTGCTTCAGACCCCGGCGACGCGTGTCGCCACCGTGTTGCAGGCGCCGGCGGGCCAACTGGCCCGCGTCCTCAGGGCGCGCGCGGACAAGGGCGCTGCCGCCTAAGCCGATGCCAATGCCAATGACCATGGTTCAAGCCAAGGAGACCTAAAGAGATGGCCGAGTTACAGAAGTTGGTTGACGAACTGTCGAAACTGACCGTCATCGAGGCGGCCGAGTTGAGCAAGAAACTCGAGGAAGCCTGGGGCGTATCCGCCGCGGCCCCGGCTGCTGCGGCCGCCGTGGCCGCCGTCGCCGAGACGCGTGCGGAACAGGAGGAGTTCGCCGTCGTCCTGCTCGCCGCCGGCGAAAAGAAGATCAACGTGATCAAGGAGGTACGGGCCATTACCGGGCTCGGACTGAAGGAAGCGAAGGACCTCGTCGAGGCGGCGCCCAAGGCGGTCAAGGAGGGCGTCAACAAGGCCGAGGCCGAGGAGCTCAAGAAAAAGCTTGAAGATGCGGGTGCGAAGGTCGAACTCAAGTAGTTCATTGCGTTCGACAGCCAGACCGATCCGCAGGGCGGCGTCTTCACGGAGACGCTGCCCTGGCGGCTGCCGATCTGTCGGCGTAGCGCTTGCCCGCGCGGCGGCGCGGCGGCTGCCACCGGCATCCGACGCCGGCGACGACCCCAGCGGCACGGGCCGCTGGGACGAGATTACGAGGAAACGATGACAAAATCCTTTACCGGTCGCAAGCGGATTCGCAAGGACTTCGGGCGCATTCCGGAGATCGCCGTGATGCCCAACCTGATCGAGGTGCAGAAGACCTCCTACGATCATTTCCTGCAGGTCGGGGTGGCCTCGGCGCAGCGCCAGAGCGTCGGTCTGCAGGAGGTCTTCCGGTCGGTATTCCCGATCAAGGACTTCTCCGATCGGGCCGAGCTGCAATTCGTCAAATACGAGCTCGAGGAGCCGAAATACGACGTCGAGGAGTGCCAGCAGCGCGGCATGACCTTCGCGGCGCCGCTCAAGGTCACATTGCGTCTCGTCGTCTGGGACATCGAGGAAGACACCGGCGCCCGCTCCATCCGCGACATCAAGGAGCAGGACGTCTACATGGGCGACATGCCGCTGATGACGATCAACGGCACGTTTATCGTCAACGGCACCGAACGCGTCATCGTCAGCCAGATGCATCGTTCGCCCGGCGTCTTCTTCGATCACGACAAGGGCAAGACGCACTCCTCGGGCAAGTACCTGTTCGCCGCCCGGGTCATCCCGTACCGCGGCTCATGGCTCGACTTCGAGTTCGATGCGAAGGACGTGCTTCATGTCCGCATTGACCGCCGCCGCAAGTTGCCGGCGACGACGCTGCTGTTCGCTCTGTGGGGCCAGAAGATGGACGCGCGGCTCGCCGAGGGCGGCTCGCTGACCGAGGAGGACCGCCGCCTGAGCGGCATGTCGAGCGAGGAGATCCTCGACTTTTTCTA
Organism: Dongiaceae bacterium; assembly: GCA_040881945.1. Taxonomy (GTDB): domain Bacteria; phylum Pseudomonadota; class Alphaproteobacteria; order Dongiales; family Dongiaceae; genus JBBECF01. The sequence continues at coordinate 4,424 of JBBECF010000004.1, forward strand.
CGACAAGGTGGTCTTCACGCTGTCCAAGAAGGGATGGCAGACCGCCTTCAATCCGTCGCGGCTGCGCGGCGCCAAGTTGGTCAGCGACCTGGTCGACGCCAAAACCGGCAAGGTGGCGGCCGAGGCCGGCACCAAGATGACCCCGCGGCTGGCGCGCAAGCTGCAGGACGGCGGCCTGAAGGAACAGCTCGTGGGCGCCGACGAGTTGGTCGGGCATTATGTCGCCGTCGACGTGATCAACGAGCAGACCGGCGAGATCCTGGCCGAAGCCGGCGACGAACTGACCGAGGAATCGGTCGAGGAACTGACGGCGGCCAAGATCACGATCATCCCGACCCTGGCGATCGACCACGTCACCGTGGGGCCATACATCCGCAACACGCTGGCAAGCGACAAGAACACCTCGCGCGAGGAAGCGCTGATCGACATCTACCGGGTAATGCGGCCGGGCGAGCCGCCGACGCTGGAAACCGCCGAGGCGCTGTTCAAGGGCCTGTTCTTCGATACCGATCGCTACGACCTGTCGGCGGTCGGCCGGGTCAAGATGAACTCGCGCCTGAACCTGAGCGCGCCCGATACGGTTCGCGTGCTGCGCAAGCAGGACGTCCTGGCGATCGTCAAGCTGTTGGTCGAGCTCAAGGACGGCCGCGGCGAAATCGACGACATCGACCATCTCGGCAATCGCCGGGTGCGCTCGGTCGGCGAGCTGCTGGAGAACCAGTACCGTATCGGCCTGTTGCGCATGGAGCGGGCGATCCGCGAGCGCATGAGCTCGGTCGAAATCGATTCGGTGATGCCGCACGATCTGATCAACGCCAAACCGGCCGCGGCGGCGGTACGCGAATTCTTCGGGTCGTCGCAGCTTTCGCAGTTCATGGACCAGACCAATCCGCTGTCCGAGATCACGCACAAGCGGCGGCTGTCGGCGCTGGGGCCGGGCGGACTGACGCGCGAGCGGGCCGGCTTCGAGGTGCGCGACGTGCACCCGACGCATTATGGCCGGATCTGCCCGATCGAAACCCCGGAGGGCCCGAACATCGGCCTGATCAACAGTCTGGCGACCTTTGCCCGGGTCAACCAATACGGCTTCATCGAGAGCCCGTATCGCAGGGCCGAGAAGGGCCAGGTGACGACCGACGTGCGCTATCTCTCGGCGATGGACGAAGGCAAATTCACGATCGCCCAGGCCAACGCCGAGCTCGACGCCAAGGGCCGGTTCGTCTCCGACCTGATCAGTTGCCGGCGCGGCGGCGACTTCGTCATGGCGCGGCCCGAGGACATCAATTTCATGGACGTGTCGCCGAAGCAGCTCGTCTCGGTGGCGGCGGCGCTGATCCCCTTCCTCGAGAACGACGACGCCAACCGCGCGCTCATGGGATCGAACATGCAGCGCCAGGCGGTGCCGTTGCTGCGCACCGAGGCGCCGTTGGTCGGGACGGGCATGGAGGACACGGTGGCCCGCGATTCGGGCGTCGCCATCGCCGCCCGGCGCAGCGGGATCGTCGATCAGGTCGACGCCACCCGCATCGTCATCCGCGCGACCGAAGAGACGAAGTCCGACGCCCCCGGGGTCGACATCTACAACCTGCTGAAATTCCAGCGCTCGAACCAAAGCACCTGCATCACCCAGCGTCCGCTGGTCCGGGTCGGCGACCACGTCGACGCCGGCGATATCGTCGCCGACGGGCCGTCGACGCGCCTCGGCGAGCTGGCGCTCGGGCGCAACGTGCTCGTCGCCTTCATGCCCTGGCAGGGATACAACTTCGAAGATTCGATCCTGATCTCGGAGCGCATCGTGCGCGACGACGTCTTCACGTCGATCCATATCGAGGAATTCGAGGTGATGGCCCGCGATACCAAGCTCGGCCAGGAGGAGATCACCCGCGACATCCCGAACGTCGGCGAGGAGGGGCTGAAGAACCTCGACGAAGCCGGCATCGTCTATATCGGCGCCGATGTGAAGCCGTCCGACATCCTTGTCGGCAAGGTGACGCCGAAGGGCGAATCGCCGATGACGCCGGAGGAAAAACTGCTGCGCGCGATCTTCGGCGAAAAGGCGTCGGACGTGCGCGATACCTCGATGCGCCTGCCGCCGGGCGTCTCCGGAACGGTCGTCGAGGTGCGCGTGTTCGCGCGCCGCGGCGTCGAAAAGGACGAGCGCGCGCTCGCCATCGAGCGCGCCGAGATCGAACGCCTGGCCAAGGACCGCGACGACGAGAAGGCGATCCTCGAGCGCAGCTATTACGGCCGCCTCAAGGAGCTGTTGCTGAACCACATCTCGGTCGGCGGGCCAAAGGCCCTGAAGCCGGAAACCCGCATTACCGAACGGGTCCTGAGCGAATTCACGCCCGGCCAGTGGCGCCAGATCGCCGTGAAGAACGACAAGCGCATGGCCGACATCGAGGCGCTGAAACGGCAGTTCCAGGAGAGCATCACGGCGCTCGAGGCGCGCTTCGACAACAAGGTCGACAAGCTGCAGCGCGGCGACGAGCTGCCGCCCGGCGTGATGAAGATGGTCAAGGTGTTCGTGGCGGTGAAGCGAAAGCTGCAACCCGGCGACAAAATGGCCGGCCGGCACGGCAACAAGGGCGTGATCTCGAAGATCATGCCGATCGAGGACATGCCCTATCTCCAGGACGGCACGCCGGTCGACATCGTGCTCAATCCGCTGGGCGTGCCGTCGCGCATGAACGTCGGGCAGATCCTCGAGACGCATCTCGGCTGGGCCTGCGCCAACCTCGGCCATCAGGTCCGCGAGTTGCTCGACAAAGTGACCCGCAACGGCAAGATCGCCGACCTGCGCCGGCAGATCAAGGCGATCTACGGCGACAAGGTGTACAAGGCCGACATCGCCGGTCTCGACGACAACGAGCTGCTCGAACTGGCCGCCAACCTGAGCGACGGCGTGCCGGTGGCCTCGCCCGTGTTCGACGGCGCCCGCGAGGACGACATCGACGCCATGCTGGACCTGGCCGGGCTCGACCGCTCGGGTCAGGTCACCCTGATCGACGGCCGCACCGGCGAGCGCTTCGAACGCAGCGTTACGGTCGGCTACATCTACATGCTGAAGCTGCACCACCTGGTGGACGACAAGATCCATGCCCGGTCGATCGGCCCGTACAGCCTCGTCACCCAGCAGCCGCTGGGCGGCAAGGCGCAGTTCGGCGGGCAGCGCTTCGGCGAGATGGAGGTGTGGGCGCTCGAGGCCTACGGCGCCGCCTACACCCTGCAGGAGATGTTGACGGTGAAATCGGACGACGTGTCCGGCCGCACCAAGACCTACGAGGCGATCGTGCGTGGCGACGACAACTTCGAGGCGGGCATTCCGGAATCGTTCAACGTGCTGGTCAAGGAACTACGGTCGCTCGGCCTCAACGTCGAGCTGAACCAGCGCAATTATTGAACCGCCGTGACGCCGGCCGGACCAGTGCATCGGGAGCAGTCATGAACGAGTTGGTAAGTCTATTCGGCCAGACCGCCGGACCGCAGAGCTTCGACGAGATCCGCATCTCGATCGCCAGCCCGGAGCGCATCCGGTCGTGGTCGTTCGGCGAGATCAAGAAGCCGGAGACCATCAATTACCGCACTTTCAAGCCGGAGCGGGACGGTCTGTTCTGCGCCCGCATCTTCGGTCCGATCAAGGACTACGAATGCCTGTGCGGCAAGTACAAGCGGATGAAGTATCGCGGCATCATCTGCGAAAAATGCGGCGTCGAGGTCACGCTGTCCAAGGTGCGCCGCGAACGCATGGGCCACATCGAGCTGGCCTCGCCGGTGGCGCATATCTGGTTCCTCAAGTCGCTGCCGAGCCGCATCGGCCTGCTGCTCGATATGACGCTCAAGGATCTCGAGCGCGTCCTTTACTTCGAGAACTTCGTGGTCATCGAGCCCGGCCTGACGCCGCTGAAGCTGCACCAGGTGTTGTCCGAGGACCAGTACATCAGCGCCCAGGACGAGTTCGGCGTCGACGCCTTCCAGGCCGGCATCGGCGCCGAGGCGATGCGCGCCTTGCTCAGCGCGCTCGATATCGAGGCCGAGCGCGATCGGATGCGGATCGAATTGCGCGAAACCGCCTCCGAGGCGAAGCGCAAGAAGCTTGTCAAGCGGCTGAAGCTGGTCGAGTCGTTCATCGAATCGGGCAGCCGGCCCGAATGGATGATCCTGACCGTGGTCCCGGTCATCCCGCCCGAGCTCCGGCCCCTGGTGCCGCTCGACGGCGGCCGGTTCGCGACCTCCGATCTCAACGACCTGTACCGCCGCGTCATCAACCGCAACAATCGGTTGAAGCGGCTGATCGAGTTGCGCGCCCCGGACATCATCGTGCGCAACGAAAAGCGCATGCTCCAGGAGGCGGTGGACGCGCTGTTCGACAACGGCCGGCGCGGCCGCGTCATCACCGGCGCCAACAAGCGGCCGCTGAAATCGCTCTCCGACATGCTGAAGGGCAAGCAGGGGCGGTTCCGCCAGAACCTGCTCGGCAAACGCGTCGACTATTCCGGCCGGTCGGTGATCGTGGTCGGTCCCGAGCTCAAGCTGCACCAGTGCGGCCTGCCGAAGAAGATGGCGCTCGAGCTGTTCAAGCCGTTCATCTATTCGAAGCTCGAAC
>JBBECF010000005.1:0-8988 GCA_040881945.1 Dongiaceae bacterium
CTGAGGAGGCCGCGCAGCGGCCGTCTCGAAGCACGCAAGAGCGGCGATCCAGCATATTCTCCCAAGCTCTCACGGCAGGTTGCGCGCCGGCATCGGCCAAGCCTCACTGCGCGCCCTGGATGAGTCGGTCCAGCTCCTTGCGCTCGCCGTCCTTATACCCCGAACTCTCGGGCGATCCAGCAGGATTCGGCGCTTCGGCCGGCGGCGGCGCGCCGAGCGCGCGCAGCGCCTTCTCGGCCTCGATCGCCTCCTCGACCGACCGGCGCGCCCCGCCGGCCGCCGCGGCGCCCTGTTCGGCCGCCGAATCGGGCAGCAGCGTGCGCAGCAGATCGGCGCCCGCCTCGACCAGTGGCATGGCGCGCGCCTCGGTCATCCAGGCCGGCCGGTCCGTTTCCGGCACCGCCCAGGCGAACAGCAGGTAGGCGAAGCAGACCAGCACCGCCCCGCGCGCCAGGCCGAACAGCAGCCCGAGCGAGCGGTCGACCGCGCCGAAGGCGCTGTGCCGCACGTTGCGCGCCAGGGCGTGGCTGATCGCGGCGCCGACCATCAGGGCGACGACGAAGATCGCGATCCCGGTCAGGACGTCGGCGACCAGGGAGATGGTAATGAATTGCCGCAGGAAAGGCTGCGCCAGGGGGAAGCCGTAGATGGTGGCGAACGCCGCCGCCACCCAGGCGGCGATCGACAGCACCTCGCGCACCAGTCCGCGGGCGAAGGCGAGGAGGCCGGAGACGAGCAGCACCGCGATCACGCTGATGTCCGCCAGATTCAGCGGCAGCTCGCTCATGCCCGCCTTTCGCCCGGCCGCCCGCCGCGTCGCGGCGCCGCCGCGCCGGCGAGCAAGTCCACCAGGTCCTGCAGATGGGCGATCTCGTGCACCTTCAGGTTGTCGCCGGGCGGCGCCGGGCGGCCCCGCCGCGGCGGCACCAGGGCCTCGGTGAAGCCCAGCTTGGCGGCCTCCTTGAGGCGCTGGTCGCCTTGGCTGACGGCGCGCACCTCGCCGCTCAGGCCGATCTCGCCGTAAATCACCGCGCGCTCGGGCGCCGGAACGTCGCTCAGCGAGGACACTAACGCCGCCGCCACCGCCAGATCCGCCGCCGGCTCGGTGATGCGCAGGCCGCCGGCGACGTTGAGATACACGTCGTTTCCAGCCAGGGCAAGGCCGCAGCGCGCCTCCAGCACCGCCATCACCATGGCCAGCCGGCCGCTGTCCCAGCCGACCACCGCGCGGCGCGGCGTGCCCAGCGCCGAGGGCGACAGCAGGGCCTGGATCTCGACGAGCAGCGGCCGCGTCCCCTCGATACCGGCAAACACCGCGGTGCCGCTGGCGTTGCCGCGCCGCTCGGCGAGGAACAGGGCCGACGGGTTGGCGACCTCGACCAGGCCGCCGGCGGTCATCTCGAACACGCCGATCTCGTCGGTCGGGCCGAAGCGGTTCTTGACCGCGCGCAGGATGCGGAAATGGTGGCCGCGCTCGCCTTCGAAATAGAGCACGGTATCGACCATGTGCTCGAGCACCCGCGGCCCGGCGATCAGCCCCTCCTTGGTGACGTGGCCGACCAGGAACAGGGTGAAGCCGCGCCGCTTGGCCAGGCGGATCAGCTCGGCGGCGCTGGCCCGCACCTGCGCCACCGTGCCCGGCGCCGAATCGAGGCTGTCCACGTACATCGTCTGGATCGAATCGATCACCACCGCGTCGGGCGCCTCGGGGCGGTCGAGGCTGGCCAGGATGTCGCGCAGGTTGGTGGCGGCCGCCAGCTCGACCGCCGCCCCGGTCACTCCCAGGCGGCGGGCGCGCAGGCGCACCTGCTCGATCGACTCCTCGCCCGAGACGTAGGCGCAGCGGCAGGCCAGCGCCGCCGCCACCTGCAGCAGCAGGGTCGACTTGCCGATGCCGGGATCGCCGCCGATCAGCAGCGCCGAGCCGGGCACCAGGCCGCCGCCGGTGACGCGGTCGAATTCGGCGATGCCGGTGGTGCGCCGGACGAGCGCCGCCGCCTCGCCGATCAGGCCGACGAATTCCAGCCGCCGGCCGCGGCGGCCGGCCAGGCCCTTCGGCGCCGCCTCGCGCGGCGCCTCCTCGATGATCGTGTTCCAGGCGCCGCAGGACTCGCAGCGCCCGCTCCACAGCGCGTGGCCGGCGCCGCAGGCCTGGCAGACGTAGCGCGCCTCCGGTTTAACCACGGCGGCCTCGCCCGCGCCGCGCCGCGGCGCTCACAGCGACCGGACCGGCATGCGGATCGGCCCCTCGGCGCGGCCGTGGATGAACTGGTCCACATGCGGGTTGCCGGAGCGGTCGATCTCCGCGACCGGGCCGGACCAGATGATCCGCCCGTCGTAGATCATGGCGACGCGGTGGGCGATGCGCCGGGCGCTGGCCATGTCGTGGGTGATCGACAGGGCGGTGGCGCCGAGGTCGCGCACGCACTTGACGATCAGGTCGTTGATCACGTCGCCCATGATCGGGTCGAGCCCGGTGGTCGGCTCGTCGAACAGGATGATCTCCGGCTCGGTGGCGATGGCGCGGGCGAGCGCGACCCGCTTCTGCATGCCGCCGGACAGCTCGGCCGGCCACAGCTCGCCCACCTCCGCCCCGAGGCCGAGGGCGGCCAGCTTGCCGAGCGCGATCGCCTTGGCCTCGGCGCGGCCCATGCCGCCGCCGGCGGTCAGGCCGAAGCCGACGTTCTCCCAGACGCGCAGGCTGTCGAACAGGGCGCCGCCCTGGAACAGCATGCCGAACTTGCGCCGCACCCGCTCGCGCTCGGCCGCGTCCATGCCGATCAGCTCCTCGCCGTCCACCTTGATGCTGCCGGCGTCGGGCTCCATCAGCCCGATCAGGCATTTCAGCATGACCGATTTGCCGCTGCCCGAGCCGCCGATGACGACCACCGATTCGCCGGTGCCGATCTCGAGGTCGATGCCGTTCAGCACCTGCTTGGGGCCGAACGACTTGCGGAGACCGCGGATCTCGATCTTCGGGGGGCGGCCGCTCATCGCGCGAAGAACAGCTCGGTGATGATGTAGTTGGACGTCAGGATGAGGATCGCCGCCGAGACCACGGCGTTCGTCGTGGCCGTGCCGACGCCCTGCGCGCCGCCGCGCGAATTATAGCCGTGATAGCAGCCCATGAGGGCGACCAGAAAGCCGAAGACGGCCGCCTTGACCAGGCCGGAGATCACGTCGATCGGCTCGACGAAGTCCCAACTGTTGCGGATATAGACGCCCGGGTTGAAGCCGAGCTTGTAGATGCTGACCAGATAGCCGCCGAAGACGCCGATGATGTCGGCGACCAGCACCAACAGCGGCAGCATGGCCAGGCCGGCGATCAAACGCGGCGCCACCAGGTATTTCATCGGGTTGGTCGACAGCGTGGCGAGCGCGTCGATCTGCTCGGTCACCCGCATGGTGCCGATCTCGGCGGCCATGGCGGCGCCGATTCGGCCCGCCACCATCAGCCCGGCGAGCACCGGCCCGAGCTCGCGGGTGATCGAGATGACGACGACGTTGGGGATCGCCGATTCGGCGTTGAATCGCGTGAAGCCGGTGAAGCTCTGCAGCGCCAGCACCATGCCGGTGAAGATCGCGGTCAGGCCGACGACGGGCAGCGAATAGTAGCCGATCTCGATCATCTGCCGGCCGATCAGCCGCGGATAGAAGGGCGGGCGCACGCAATGCGACAACGCCTGGGCGGTGAACAAGAAGAGTCGTCCGGCGGTCGCCAGCGCCGACAGCAGCGCCCGGCCGATCGGCTGCAGCAGGGCGGTCATGCCCTAGCCACCGGCGACGGGCGCCGCGGCGCCGACGTAACGGCGGCGGTAGCGACGGCCGAGCGAGGTCAGGATCTCGTAACCGATGGTGCCGGCCTCCTCGGCCAGTGCGTCAACGGGGTTGTGCGGGCCGATCAGGTCGACGAGGGCGCCGGGGGTGACCCGTTCGGGCGCGATCGCGGTCACGTCGAGGGTGATCAGGTCCATGGATACGCGCCCGACCACGGGCACCCGCTCGGCGCCGATATGGGCGCTGCCGCGGTTGCTGAGGGATCGCAGATAACCATAGGCATAACCGGCGCCGACTGTCGCCAGTCGCGCCGGTCGGGTGCAGCGATGCGTGGCACCATAGCCAACCGTCGTATCGCTGTCAACGTCCCGCACTTGCAGGATTTTTCCCTGCAACCGCACGACCGGCGCGAGCGGATTGGGAGCGTCGGGCTGCGGTCGCAGCCCATAGAGCGCGGCGCCCGGGCGGGCGACGTCGAAACGATAGTCGGCGCCGAGGAAAATGCCGGAAGAGGCGGCGAGGCTGAGCCGCGCGCCATCCGGCGCCACGCGCCGGACGGCGTCGCGGAAGGCGGCGAGCTGCCGCGCGTTCATCGGGTGCTCGGGCTCGTCGGCGCAGGCGAGGTGGCTCAGCATCAACGCCACCGCCGCGCCGTCGAGCCGGAAGCGGTCCTCGGCCAGCGCCGCGACCTCGGCCGGCGGCAGGCCGAGCCGCGCCATGCCGGTGTCGATGTGCAGGGCCGCGGCGAGAGGGCCGCGACGGCGCCCCATTGCCGCCCAGGCGTCGATCTCGCCCAGGCTGTTCAGGACCGGCCGCAGGGCATGGGCGACGAACGATTCGACGCCGCCGGCCGTCAACCCGTTGAACACGTAGATCTCGGCCTCGGGCAGCAGCCCGCGCAGCTCGATCCCCTCGTCGAGCGTGGCGACGAAGAAGACGCGGCAGCCGGCGCCGTGCAGCGCCGGCGCGACTTCGGCCACGCCCAGGCCGTAGGCGTCCGCCTTGACGACGCCGGCGCATTCGGCGCCGCCCAGGCGCGCCACCAGCAGACGGTAGTTCGCAACGATCGCCGTCAGGTCGATGCTCAGGACCGCCGCCGCGCCGTCGTCAGGGCCCGGCATCGGGAAGCCGATCGTCGCGGACCAGGTTCGCGAATTTCGTGACCGTGCCGTCGAAGAACAGCTCGATCGTGCCGATCGGCCCGTGCCGCTGCTTGGCGAGGTTGACCTCGGCGACGTTGTGGATGCGGGCGCCCTTGTCCTGGTAACGGTCCATCCGCTGGTTGAACTTCTCGTCGTTCTCGTCGTCGCGCTGCTTGGGCTGGCTGCGCTCGTGGTAGTACTGCTCGCGATAGATGAACATGACGACGTCGGCGTCCTGCTCGATCGAGCCCGATTCGCGCAGGTCGGAGAGCTGCGGCCGCTTGTCCTCGCGCTGCTCGACGGCGCGGCTCAACTGCGACAGCGCCAGCACCGGCACCTGGAGCTCCTTGGCGACCGCCTTCAGGCCGCGCGTGATCTCCGAGATCTCCTGCACCCGGTTGTCGGGCCGCGAGCCGCCGGCCGGGCGCATGAGCTGCAGATAGTCGATGACGATGAGGCCGAGCCCGTGCTGGCGCTTCAGCCGTCGGGCGCGGGTGCGCAAGGCCGGCACGGTCAGCGCCGGCGTGTCGTCGATGAAGAACGGCAGCCGGTGCAGCGCCTGCGCCGCCGCCACGAATTTCGGGAAGTCGGCCTCGCGCACGTCGCCGCGGCGGATGCGGTCGGACGAGATCTCGGTGTGCTCGGAGATGATGCGCGTGGCGAGCTGCTCGGCGGACATCTCGAGCGAGAAGAACGCGACCTTGGCGCCCTCCAGCACGCTGAGCGCGCCGCTTTCGTCGCGCGCCTCCTTGTACGCCTTGGCGGCGTTGAAGGCGATGTTGGTCGCCAGCGCGGTCTTGCCCATGGACGGCCGTCCGGCGAGGACCACGAGGTCGGACGGGTGCAGGCCGCCGAGCTTGCGGTCCAGGTCGTCGAGCCCGGTGGTGACGCCGGTGACGTGGCTGTCGCGCTTGTAAGCCTTCTCGGCCACCTCGATGGCGCGCGCCATGGCGGCGCTCAAGGGCCGCAGGTTGTTCTCGGTCTGGCCGGTCTCGGCCAGGCGGTAAAGCTGCTGCTCCGTCTTCTCGATCTGCTCCGTGGCGCTCGACTCGAGGTCGTAGCGGTAGGCGTCGTTGACCGTCTCCTCGCCGATATTGATCAACTCGCGGCGCAGGAACAGGTCATGGATGGTGTGTCCGTAGTCCTCGGCGTTGATGATGGTGACGACGGCGGCGGTGAGCCGCGCCAGGTACTGCGCCCCGCCCGCCTCGGCCAGCGCCGCGTCCTGGTCGAACATGTTCTTGAGAGTCAGGAAATTGGCGATCTGGCCGCGCTGGATCAGTGTGCCCGCCGCCTCGTAGATGCGGCCGTGCAGGGTGTCCGCGAAGTGCTCGGGTTGCAGGAACTCGTTGACCTTGTCGAACACCAGGTTGTTGGCGAGGATGGCGCCGAGCAGCGCCTGTTCGGCCTCGTAGTTGTGCGGCGGGATGCGCGGCGGTGCCGCCTCGCCACCGCGCAACGGCGTGACCTTCGACGGCCCGATCATCGAGCGCTCCATGCGGGTCACGCTAACAGACCTCGGCGCAAGCGTCGGATGTTACTTGCGTGCATGATGGGGATAAGTCACGAAATCCCGTGATGGCGGCGCGATGGCGCGGCCGGCATTGGCGCGCTCGAACTCGGCCGCATAGTCGCGCGTCAACGGCACCGCGTCCTGACGGCGCGCGAGCTGCATCTGGAACACCATCTGTCCGATGTGGCGGAACGCGACCTCGCAGCCGGTCAGATAGAACTCCCACATGCGGCAGAAACGCTCGTCGTAGAGCGTGCGCGCCTTGTCGCGGTTGGCGACGAAGCGGCGGCGCCACTCGCGCAGCGTCCTGGCGTAGTGCAGCCGCAGGATCTCGACGTCGGCGATCCACAGCCCGTTGCGCTCGACGGTCGCCACCACCTCGGACAACGCCGGGGTGTAGCCGCCGGGAAAGATGTACTTGCGAATCCACGGGTCGGTGGCGCCGGGCGGGTCCATGCGCCCGATGGAATGCAGCAGGGCGACGCCGTCCTCGGTCAACAGCTCCCTGACCTTGCGGAAGTACGCGCCGAAATGGGCGACTCCGACATGCTCGAACATGCCGACCGAGACGATGCGGTCGTAACGGCCGGTCACCTCGCGGTAGTCGCGCAGGTGGAACCGCACGCGGTCGGCGAGCCCGGCTTCCTTCGCCCGCCGCTCGGCCACGCGCTGCTGCTCGGCCGACAGCGTCACCCCGGTCACGTCGACGTCGGCGAGGCGCGCCAGATACAGCGCCAGCCCGCCCCAGCCGGAGCCGATGTCGAGCACCCTCTGGCCCGGCTCGAGCAGCAGCTTGGACGCGATGTGCAGCTTCTTGTTGTCCTGCGCCACTTCCAAGCTGTCGTTGTCGCCGACGAAATAGGCGCAGGAGTACTGCCGGTCGGCGTCGAGGAACAGGTCGTAGAGCGCGCCCGACAGGTCGTAATGGTGGGCGACGTTGCGCCGGGCGCGCGGCACCGGATTATAGGTGTGGACGACGCGCAGCACTTTGTCGAACCAGGTCCGGAGCGCCGCCAGCGGATGGCCGTCCAGCCCCGCGATGTTGCGCCCGGCGAGGTCGAGCAGGTCGTAGAGCGTGCCGTCCTCGATCGTCAGCGTGCCGTTCATATAGGCTTCGCCGGCTGCCAGGCGCGGATTGAACAGCAGGCGATGGTGCAGGGCGCGGTCGTGCAGGCGAATCGTCACCTCGGGCCCCGCGGCGCCACGGAAGAGGTGGGTCTTGCCGTTCGCGTCGACGACCCGCAGGGTGCCGACGGCGATCATGCGGCGCAGCAGATGGGATGCCAGCATTGCGACCCGAACCCAGTCCCGGTTCCCGTATTCCGCCCGCCCGCTCAGGCGGCGGCGCCGAGACTAACAAATCGCCCGCGTCCGTGCACGGCCTAAGGGGGCGGGACCGGGCTGCCGAAGGATGCCCTGCCCCGCGCCTTTAAGCTCCGGCCTTCGACTCCGACTCCGGCTCCGGCGCGGCCGTTTCGGCCGCCGCCTCGTCCGCATCGACGCGGGCCAGGATCTCGTCGATGCCGGCCGCTTCCTCGGTCCGCCCGACATAGCCGCCGGCCTTGCGCTGCGCCTCGGCCTCCGCCGCCGATTTGGCGACGTTGGCGGTGACCGACACGACGACCTCGGGATGCAGCGCGACGCGCACCTGGTGCAGGCCCAGCGTCTTGATCGGCCGGTCCATCAGCACCTGGCGCCGCTCCACGGTGACGCCGGCCTCGCTCACCGCCAGGGCCACGTCGCGGGCGCTGACCGAGCCGTAGAGCTGCGCGGTCTCCCCGGCCTGGCGGATCAGAACGACGACCAGGCCGTCGACCTTGCCGGCGATCGCCTCGGCTTCCTGGCGCCGCGCCAGGTTGGTCGCCTCGAGCTGGCTGCGCTGCTGTGCGAAGCGGCCGCGGTTGCTCTCGGTCGCGCGCAGCGCCTTCTTCTGCGGCAGCAGGTAGTTGCGCGCGAATCCCGCCTTCACCTTCACGACGTCGCCCATCTGGCCGAGCTTTTCGATGCGCTCGAGCAGGATCACCTCCATGACCGCCTCCCTACTTCACGATATAGGGCAGCAGCGCGAGGTAGCGGGCGCGCTTGATCGCCTGCGCCAGGCGGCGCTGCTTCTTGGCCGACACCGCGGTGATGCGGCTCGGCACGATCTTGCCGCGCTCGGAGATGAAGCGCTGCAGCAGCCGCACGTCCTTGTAGTCGATCGCCGGGGCGTTTGCCCCGGTGAACGGACAAGTCTTGCGGCGGCGGAAGAACGGCCGCCGGCCGGCCGGGCGGGCGCCGGCGCCTTCCGTCTCGGCCATCAGCGGCCTCCCTCGGCTTCGGCCGCGCCAGCGCCCGATTCGGGCGCCCGGTCGCGGCGCGGACGATCGTAGCGCTCGCGGAAGCGCTCGCGCCCGCCTTCGCGTCCGCCCTCGCGCCCGCCTTCGCGTCCACCCTCGCGCTGGCGGCTCTGCAACATCGCCGAGGGCCCCTCTTCGAGCGTCTCGGCGCGCACCGTGAGATAGCGCAGCACGTCCTCGTTCAGGCGCATGTTGCGCTCCATCTCGGCCACCGCGG
>JBBECF010000006.1:0-8693 GCA_040881945.1 Dongiaceae bacterium
GGCGTCCTGGGCCGCTGCCTCAGTAGGCCCGCTCGATGCAGAAATCGACCGCCTCGAGGAACGCCCGCTTCTCGGGGCCGTCGGCGAAGATGCCGAGGGCGTCGCGGGCGATCGCCCCGTAGTGGCCGGCGCGGGCCACCGTGTCGCGCAGCGCGCCGTGGCGTTCCATCGTGGCGATGGCGCGCTCGAGGTCGCCGTCCGCCTGGTCCAGCGTTTCGAGCGTGCGCCGCCAGAAGCCGCGCTCCTCGGCGTCGCCGCGGCGGAAGGCGAGGACGACGGGCAGCGTGATCTTGCCATCGCGGAAGTCGTCGCCGATGGTCTTGCCGAGCTCGGCCTGGCGGGCCGAGTAGTCGAGCACGTCGTCGATGAGCTGGAACGCGATACCGAGGTTGAGGCCGAAGCCGTCCAGCGCCTCCTCCTCGACCTTGGGGCGCTCGGCGACGACGGCGCCGATGCGGCAGGCGGCGGCGAACAGGGCGGCCGTCTTGCAGCGGATGACGTCGAGATAGGCCTGCTCGCTGGTTTCGGTGTCGTTGCTGGTGACGAGCTGCAGGACCTCGCCCTCGGCGATGATCGCGGACGCCGTGGACAGGATGTCGAGCACCTTGAGCGAGCCGTCGGTGACCATCAGTTGAAAGGCGCGGCTGAACAGGAAATCGCCGACCAGAACACTGGCCTTGTTGCCCCAGACGGCGTTGGCGCTGGCCAGCCCGCGGCGCAGGTCGCTGCCGTCGACCACGTCGTCGTGCAGCAACGTGGCCGTGTGGATGAACTCGACGCTGGCCGCCAGACCGATATGCCTGGCGCCGCGATAGCCGCACAGCGCCGCCGCCGCGAGCGTGAGCATCGGCCGCAGCCGCTTGCCGCCGGCCGCGACGATGTGCCCGGCGAGCTGCGGGATCAGCGCCACCGGGCTGTGCATCTTCTCGACGATGAGCCGGTCGACGGCCGTCAGGTCGCCGCCGACCAGCTCGGCGAGCGTGTCCAGGGAGGGCTTGCCCCCCCCCCCCCGCTCCTCCTCGAGATTGACGATGACGGCCACGACCCCTTCGCGCCCCTGTTTTCTTGACGCGCATCCCCGCAGCCGCCAGCATAGGTTTCCGGACGGGCCGGTCAAGCGCGCGGGGAGGCAGGGGCGGTGGAGGAGTTGCTGCGGACCAACGACGTGGTGCGCCTGTCCTGGCTGGTGGCGTTGCTCGGCGATTCCGACATCGAGGCGATTGTCCTCGACACCCATACGAGCATCCTGGAAGGCAGCATCGGCGCCCTGCCGCGGCGGCTCATGGTGCACACCGAGGACGCCGAGCGGGCGCGTCGCCTGCTCGTCGAGGCCGGCGAGATGGCCGCCGGTGGGGCAGCGGCCGGTGGCTGAGATCGAGGCCGGGAGCACGCTCGATACGCTTCTCGACGGCCGCGTCCGCCTGATGCAGCCGGAGGCCGGCTATCGCGCCGCCATCGACCCGGTGTTCCTCGCCGCCGCGGTGCCGGCCGGACCGGGCGACCTGGTGCTCGACGTCGGCGTCGGCGTCGGCGCCGCGGCGCTCTGTCTGGCGTGGCGCGTGTCGGGCTGCCATGTGCGCGGCATCGAGATCCAGCACGACCTGGTCCGGCTGGCCGCCCGCAATGTCGAGCTCAATGGCGCGGTGGGCCGCGTCGATGTCATGGTCGGCGATCTGCTGCACCCGCCGCCGCGGCTGGCGCCGGGCTCGTTCGGCCACGTCATGGCCAATCCGCCCTATCATCGCGCCGAGGCGGCGAGCCCGCCGCCGAACGCCGGCCGGGCGGCGGCCCATGTGGAAGGCGCGGCGGGGCTGGCCGATTGGGTGCGGTTCTGCCTGACCATGCTGCGTCCGAAGGGCAGCGTCACCTTCATCCACCGGCCCGAGCGGATGGACGCGCTGCTCGGCGAGCTGCGCGGGCGCGTCGGCGACATCGTCGTCTTCCCCTTATGGCCCGGCGGCAACCGCCCGGCGAGCCGCATCCTGGTGCGCGGCCGCAAGGGCGTGGCCGCGCCGACGCGGCTGGCGGCCGGGCTCACGCTGCACGAGGCCGACGGCCGCTACACCGCGGCGGCCGAGGCGGTGTTGCGCGACGGCGCCGGGTTGATCCTGTAGCGCCATGGCCCGGCTCGCGCCCGCGCAGTGGTTTCCGGGGCTGGGCTTCGGCCGGCGACCCGTGGTCGGCGTCGTGCGCTTGGCCGGTGTCATCGGAGCGATTGGCCCGTTACGCGGCGGGCTGACGCTCGCCGGCCTCGCCGGCACGTTGGAGCGCGCCTTCGCGCTGCGCAACCTCAAGGCGGTGGCGCTCGCCGTCAATTCGCCCGGCGGCTCGGCCGTGCAGTCGGCCCTGATCGCCAAGCGCATCCGCGACCTGGCGGCGGAGAAGAGCGTGCCGGTGGTCGCCTTCGTCGAGGACGTGGCGGCGTCGGGCGGCTATTGGCTGGCCTGCGCCGCCGATGAGATCTTCGCCGACGAGTCGTCGATTCTCGGTTCGATCGGCGTCATCAGCGCCGGGTTCGGCTTTGCGGCGCTGTTGGAGCGCTTCGGCGTCGAGCGGCGCGTCCATGTCGCGGGCGCGCGCAAGGGCATGCTCGATCCGTTCCGCGCCGAGCTGCCCGAGGACGTGGCCCGCCTGGAGGCGCTGCAGCGCGACATCCACGACAATTTCAAGGCGCAGGTGCGCGGCCGGCGCGGGGCGCGGCTGAAGGCCGACGACGAGACCCTGTTCAACGGCGACATCTGGACCGGCCGGCGCGCCCTCGATCTCGGGCTGATCGACGGCATCGGCGATTTGCGCGCGACGCTGCGCGCCCGCTTTGGCGACAAGGTGAGGCTGCGGCCGGTCGGGGCCGAGGGCGCCTGGTTGCGCCGCCGGTTGCGCCTCGGCGCGGCGGCGCGCGAGGGCGGCTGGGCGCGCGAGCTCGTCGCCGCCCTGGCCGAGCGCGAGCTGTGGTCGCGCTACGGGCTGTGACCGGGGTTCCTTGACCGGCCGCGCCGACGGCCGCTATATGGCGGCCATGTTCGGTATCCCCAGCCTGGGCAAGCTGCTCGTCCTCGTCGCCATCGTGCTCGCGGTGTGGTTCGGGTTTCAGTTCATCGGCCGGCTCGACCGGCTGCGCAAGGATGAGGCGCGGCTGAAGAAGCGCGCCGGCGCCGCGCGCGGCAAGGCCGCCGGGACGACCGCCGCGGTCGAGGACACGGTCAAGTGCCCGATCTGCGGCGCCTATGTGTCGGCCCGCTCGTCGTCGAGCTGCGGGCGCGCCGACTGCCCCTATTGAGCCGGAACCGCGATGGCCGCCGATCCCGAAACCTGTTTCCAGGCGCTGGTCCTGAAGCTGCAATCCTATTGGGCGGGGCGGGCTTGCGTCGTGTTGCAGCCCTATGACCTGGAGATGGGGGCGGGCACGTTCCACCCGGCGACGACGCTGCGCGCCCTCGGGTCGCGGCCCTGGCGCGCCGCCTATGTGCAGCCGTCGCGGCGGCCGACCGACGGGCGCTATGGCGAGAACCCCAACCGCCTCCAGCACTATTACCAGTTCCAGGTCATCCTGAAGCCGTCGCCGCCCGACAGTCAGGACATCTATCTCGGCAGCCTCGAGGCGCTCGGCATCGACGTCCGCGCCCACGACATCCGCTTCGTCGAGGACGATTGGGAAAGCCCGACGCTCGGCGCCTGGGGGCTCGGCTGGGAGGTCTGGCTCGACGGCATGGAGGTGACGCAGTTCACCTATTTCCAGCAGGTCGGCGGCATCGAATGCGATCCGGTCTCGGTCGAAATGACCTATGGGCTGGAGCGCCTGGCGATGTACGTGCAGGGAGTCGAGAACGTCTACGACCTCGACTGGAACGGGGTCGCCGGCGCGGGCGCGATCCGCTACGGCGACGTGTTCCTGCAGGCCGAGCGCGAGTTCTCGGCGTACAACTTCGAGCACGCGACGACCGACGTGCTGTTGCGCCATTTCGCCGACGCCGAGGCCGAATGCGGGATGCTGCTCGACCTCGACCGGGCGTTGCCGCTGCCGGCCTACGACCAGTGCATGAAGGCGAGCCACCTGTTCAACCTGTTGGACGCGCGCGGCGTCATCTCGGTGACCGAGCGCCAGGCCTATATCGGCCGGGTGCGGGCGCTGGCCAAGGGATGTTGCGAGGCATGGCTGGCGAGCCAGGGGGCGTCTTAGCACGGAGAATCGCAGGTTCGTGATGCAGGCGACCCCTCACCCGCTCGGCTGGCGCCTCGCACCCTCTCCCACAAGGGGCGAGGGTTGCCGCCGCGCCGCTACTTCTCCCTCCCCCTCGATGGGGGAGGGTTGGGGTGGGGGTGATTCATGCAACCGCGTTATGTGGTCGTAGCCGATGGCCGAGCTCCTGCTCGAGCTGCTGTCGGAGGAGATCCCCGCGCGCATGCAGGCGCGCGCCGCCGAGGACCTGAAGCGCCTCGTCACCGAGAAGTTGAAGGAAGCCGGCCTGACCTTCGAGCGCGCGGACGCCTATGTCACGCCGCGGCGGCTGGCGCTGGTCATTGACGGCCTGCCGCTGCAACAGCCCGACGTGACGGAAGAAAAGAAAGGCCCGCGCGTCGGCGCGCCGGAGGCGGCGATTCATGGCTTCCTCAGGGGCGCCGGGCTTTCGAGCCTCGACCAATGCGAGCAACGCGATACCGGCAAGGGCACGTTCTGGTTTGCCGTCATCCGACGTCAGGGGGTCGAAACCGGATTCGTACTCCTCCACGTTCTTGAAGATGCGTTGATGCAAATTCCGTGGCCTAAGTCCATGCGGTGGCGGAGCGACACCGATTGGGTCTGGGTGCGGCCGTTGCGAAACGTGATGTGCCTCCTTTGGGGGGACGGCAAGAGACTTCGCATCGAAGTGAGGCCGGGGATTTACTCCGATAGAACGTTCGGGCACCGGTTTCTCGCGCCCGGACCGATAGAGCCCGTGAGCTTCGCCGACTACAAGGCGAAGCTCAAGGTGGCCAAGGTAATCCTCGACCCGGCGGAACGGCGCGCGATCATCCGCGACCGGGCGGAGAAGCTGGCCGCCGCCGCGGGCCTGACGGTCAAGCCCGACGAGGCGTTGTTGGACGAGGTGGTCGGGCTGGTCGAATGGCCGGTCGTGCTGATGGGGCGCATCGACGAGGCGTTCATGGACCTGCCGCCGGAGGTGCTGACGACCACGATGCGCACGAACCAGAAATATTTCTCGCTGCTGGACAAGGGCGGCCGGCTGGCGCCGCCCTTTCTGGTGGTCGCCAATATCGAGGCGAAGGACGGCGGCAAGGCGATCGTCGCTGGCAACGAGCGGGTCTTGCGCGCGCGCCTGGCCGACGCGCGCTTCTTCTGGGACCAGGATCGGAAGACAAGGCTCGAGGAGCGGGTGCCGGCCCTCAAGGACATTGTGTTCCACGCAAGGCTCGGCAGCCTCGCCGACAAGGTCCAACGCATGCAGGCGCTCGCGGCCGAGATCGCCGCCTTCGTGCCGGGCGCCGACGTCGACCGCGTGCGCAGCGCCGCGCTGCTCGCCAAGGCCGACCTGACGACGGGCATGGTCGGCGAGTTCCCGGAGCTGCAAGGCGTCATGGGCCGCTATTACGCGCTCAACGAGGGCGAGAAGCCGGAGGTGGCCGACGCCATCGCCGAGCACTACGCGCCGCTCGGTCCCAACGACCGCTGCCCGACGGCGCCGGTCAGCGTCGTCGTGGCGCTCGCCGACAAGCTCGACACCCTGGTCGGGTTCTTCGCCATCGCCGAGACGCCGACCGGATCGAAGGACCCCTACGCCCTGCGCCGCGCCGCCCTGGGGGCGATTCGGCTGATCGTCGAGAATCGGCTGCGCCTGCCGTTGCGCGAGATCTTCGGTCGGGCCGATCGTCTCCACGCCGAGCAGGGCGCCGGCTTCGCCGGCCGGCTCGACCCGCAAGGGTTGCTCGACTTCTTCGCCGACCGGATGAAGGTCGCGCTGAGGGAGAAGGGGGTGCGGCACGATCTGGTCTCGGCGGTGTTCGCGCTCGGCGACGAGGACGATCTCGTTCGGCTGCTGGCGCGCGTGGAGGCGTTGACGTCGTTCCTGGAG
The DNA here is from genome assembly GCA_040881945.1 of Dongiaceae bacterium. Lineage (GTDB taxonomy): Bacteria > Pseudomonadota > Alphaproteobacteria > Dongiales > Dongiaceae > JBBECF01. Next base: position 6,069 of record JBBECF010000006.1, read on the forward strand.
AGCGAGGATGGCGCCAATCTGCTCACCGCCTACAAGCGCGCGAGCAACATCGTGCGCATCGAGGAGAAGCGGGACGGCGCGGCCTATCAAGGCGGCGTCGATCCGCGCCTGCTCGGCGCCGCCGAAGAGAAGGCGCTGCACGCGGCGTTGGCCGCCACCGGCGACGCGAGCGGCCGGGCGCTGCGCGCCGAGGACTTCACCGGCGCCATGGCCGCCGTCGCGCGGCTGCGCGGGCCGGTCGACGATTTCTTCGACCGGGTGACGGTCAACTGCGACGACGTAGGCTTGCGCGCCAACCGGCTGCGGCTGTTGTCGGAGATCCGCTCGACGCTCTCGCGCGTCGCCGACTTCTCGAAGGTCGAAGGATGATGCGTCGCGGCTTCGAAACATTGGCGTACCCCCAACCTGTCATCGCCGGGCTCGACCCGGCGATCCATGGGTCTAACGGCGAGGTCGCCGCGGCTCGCCATGATGTAGGCATAGCAAGCCACGACGCAACGAGCGCAACTTCGATGGATCGCCGGGTCGAGCCCGGCGATGACAACCTTAATTGGATCCGCGGATGACCAAATGGGTGTACCGCTTCGGCGGCGGCACCGCCGAGGGCGGCGCCGGGATGCGCGACCTGCTCGGCGGCAAGGGCGCCAATCTGGCTGAGATGAGCAGCCTGGGGCTGCCGGTTCCGCCCGGCTTCACGATCACGACCGACGTCTGCGCCTACTACTACGGCAACGGGCGGAGCTATCCGCCGACGCTCGAGGCCGAGGTCGCCGAGGGCCTCGCCCAAATCGAGGCGATCGCCGGCGCGCGCTTCGGCGACCCGAAACGGCCGCTGCTGGTGTCCGTGCGTTCCGGCGCGCGTGCGTCGATGCCCGGCATGATGGACACGGTGCTCAACCTCGGCCTCAACGACGCGACGGCCGCGGGCCTGGCCGCGCAGTCGGGCGACGCGCGCTTTGCCTATGACAGCTATCGCCGCTTCATCCAGATGTACGGCGACGTTGTGCTCGGCGTCGAGCACCACCATTTCGAGGAAATCCTGGAGCTGCACAAGGCCGACCGCGGCGTCGACCTCGACACCGAGCTCGGCGCCGACGACTGGCGGCGGTTGGTCGAGGCCTACAAGGCCAAGATCGGCGAGGAGCTGGGCGCGCCGTTCCCGCAGGACCCGCGGGTGCAATTGTGGGGCGCCATCGGCGCCGTGTTCGGAAGCTGGAACGCGGCGCGCGCCGTCACCTACCGGCGCCTGCACCACATTCCGGAGGACTGGGGCACGGCGGTCAACGTCCAAGCCATGGTGTTCGGCAACATGGGCGACGACTGCGCCACCGGCGTCGCCTTCACCCGCAACCCGTCGACCGGCGCCGACGAGTTCTACGGCGAATACCTGATCAACGCCCAGGGCGAGGACGTCGTCGCCGGCATCCGCACGCCGCAGCACCTGACGGTCGCCGGCAAGACCGAGAACCGGTCCGCCCTGCCGGCGATGGAAGAGACCATGCCCAAGCTGTTCGCCGAGCTCGAGCGGGTACGGCGCAGGCTCGAGGCCCACTACCGCGACATGCAGGACGTCGAGTTCACGGTGCAGACCGGCAAGCTGTGGATGCTGCAGACCCGCACCGGCAAGCGCACGGCCGCCGCGGCCCTGAAGATCGGGGTCGACATGGTGGCCGAGGGGCTGATCGACCGCCGCGTGGCCGTCGCCCGTCTCGACGCCGCCGCGTTCGACCAGCTCCTGCATCCGATGCTCGACCCCAAGGCGCCGCGCAAGGTGATCGCGCGCGGCCTGCCGGCCTCGCCCGGCGCGGTCGCCGGCCGCGCGGCATTCACCGCCGACGAGGCCGAGGCCCGGGCGCTCAAGGGCGAGACGGTGATCCTGGTGCGCGTCGAAACCAGCCCGGAGGACATCCACGGCATGCACGCCGCGGCCGGCATCCTGACGACGCGCGGCGGCATGACCAGCCACGCCGCGGTGATCGCCCGCGGCATGGGGCGGCCGTGCGTGTCCGGCGCCGGCGATTTGCGCGTCGACGCCCGCGCCCGCACGATGAAGGTGCGCGACGTGACCGTGACCGACGGCGACCTCATCACCATCGACGGCGCCACCGGCGAGGTCATGCTGGGCGCGGTGCCGACGATCCAGCCGGAGCTGTCCGGCGACTTCGCGACGGTGATGGCGTGGGCGGACGGGATCCGCCGGCTGAAGATCCGCGCCAATGCCGACACGCCCGAGGACGCGCGCACCGCCCGGCGCTTCGGCGCCGAGGGCATCGGCCTGTGCCGCACCGAGCACATGTTCTTCGAGGACGACCGCATCGTCGCGATGCGCGAGATGATCCTGGCGAACGACACGGCCGGCCGGCGCGCCGCGCTCGCCAAGATCCTGCCGATGCAGCGCGGCGACTTCGCCGAGCTGTTCCGCATCATGAAGGGGCTGCCGGTCACGATCCGGCTGCTCGACCCGCCGTTGCACGAGTTCCTGCCGCATACGCCCGAGGACATCGCCGAGGTGGCGCGCGCGGCCGGGCTGGAGGCGGACACGGTGCGCCACCGCGCCGCCATGCTCAAGGAAGCGAACCCGATGCTCGGCCATCGCGGCTGCCGGCTCGGCATCACCTACCCCGA
>JBBECF010000007.1:0-8646 GCA_040881945.1 Dongiaceae bacterium
ATCCTCGACAGCCGCGGCAATCCGACGGTCGAGGTCGATGTGACGCTCGAGTCGGGCGCCTTCGGGCGCGCCGCGGTGCCGTCCGGCGCCTCGACCGGCGCGCACGAGGCGGTCGAGCTGCGCGACGGCGACAAGTCGCGCTATGGCGGCAAGGGGGTGACCCGCGCGGTCGAGGCGGTCGATGGCGAGATCTTCGACGCGCTCTCCGGCCTCGACGCCGAGGACCAGGCCAAGATCGACGGCCTGATGATCGAGCTCGACGGCACCGCCAACAAGTCGCGCCTCGGGGCCAACGCGATCCTCGGCGTCAGCCTCGCGGTCGCCAAGGCGGCGGCCGAGGAGGCGGCGCTGCCGCTCTACCGCTATGTCGGCGGCGTCAACGCGCGCACCCTGCCGGTGCCGATGATGAACATCGTCAACGGCGGCGCCCACGCCGACAACGCCATCGATTTCCAGGAATTCATGATCCTGCCGGTCGCCGCCGCGACACTCGCCGAGGCCGTGCGCGTCGGCGCCGAGGTGTTTCACGCCCTCAAATCGGCGCTGAAGGACGCCGGCCACAACACCAATGTCGGCGACGAAGGCGGCTTCGCGCCCGACCTGGCCAGCGCCGACGCCGCCCTCGGTTTCGTCGTGAAGGCGATCGAGCGCGCCGGCTATCGGCCGGGCGACGACGTGGCGCTCGCCCTCGACGTCGCCGCGACCGAGTTCTTCAAGGACGGCAAGTACCGCCTCGCCGGCGAGGGCAAGACCCTCGACGCCGCCGGCATGGTCAAGCTCTATGTCGATCTCGCCGGCCGCTATCCGATCCTGTCGATCGAGGACGGCTTGGCCGAGGACGACTGGGACGGCTGGGCGGCGCTGACCGCCGAGCTCGGCGGCCGCGTCCAGCTCGTCGGCGACGACCTGTTCGTGACCAATCCGGCGCGGCTCGCGCGCGGCATCGCGCGCGGCGTCGCCAATGCCATCCTCGTCAAGGTCAACCAGATCGGCACCCTGACCGAGACCCTCGACGCCGTCGAGATCGCCCACAAGGCCGGCTATCGAGCGGTCATGTCGCACCGCTCGGGCGAGACCGAGGACGCGACCATCGCCGACTTGGCGGTGGCGACGAACTGCGGTCAGATCAAGACCGGGTCGCTGTCGCGCTCCGATCGCCTGGCGAAGTACAACCAGCTCCTGCGCATCGAGGAAGAACTGGGGCCGGCCGCCCGCTACGCCGGGGCGGCGGCACTGCGCCGGAGATAACCTGCTCGGATCTTCTCACTACGGAGGGGGAATTACATGCGTACGTCCATTGGCGTGGGTTTTGCGCTTGCAGGGCTGGTACTGGGTATGCCCGTCGCGGCGCAGGAGGCCGGTGTCGCGAGGCCAAACTTGCTGCTTAGCGAGACTGTCGAAGGCATGCCGATGGGGGCAGCGCAGGAGGTTCGCGTCCTCACGGCGACTCTGAATCCCGGCGACAAGACGGTGTTACATACGCATCGCTTCCCTGTGACGGCCTATATCCTGGAAGGCGCCTTCACGCTCGAGATGGAAGGGCGCGAGCCGGTGACGGTGAAGGCAGGTGAGGCGATGGTGGAACCGCCGAACGTGAAGATGACTGGTTACAACCGCAGCGCCAGCGAGCCGATGAAGGTGGTGATCTTCTATGTCAGCGATCCGGAGACACCGTTCCTGGATCCCGCTCACTAGCAGAGGCGGGTAGCTGCCGCCGCTTGATGGCACGCGGCGGTCGGTTCGGCCGACGGCAAGCGCTACACGGAACGTATCGGCGACGTGCTGAGTCACCTCTTCGTCCATCAGATCCACCACCGCGGCCAGGTGCATGCGATGCTGTCGGGGATCGACGTTGCGCCGCCGCAGCTCGACGAATTCTTCCCGGCCGGTTGAGCGCGGCTCAACCGGCCGGCGGTCGCGCTGGCCAGGCGGCGAAGGGATAGGGCTTTTCGTCGCTGTTGTAGGTCAGGAACAGGAGGATCGCGTAGACGTCGTCGCTCAGGCTCCGCCCCAGCTCCAACAGCCGTTCGTTGGGCCCGCGCGCGACCAGCGTCGTGACGAACTGGAAGATCACGACGGCGCCCAGCACGACCTCGACGACGCCATAGATGACGACGAAGAGCAGCATGAACAGCCCGCGCATCCAGGCGTCGCCCGCGCCGCGGGAGGTCCGCTCCGCATGTTCCGTTTTCTCGATCGCCATGCGACCCACGCTCCCCTACGCGTCGATCCTTGTCAAGCAACCGCGCGATTTGTCCTTGACGGCGGCGAATCGCCCGTGATCCGGTATCGTCATGGCTGTCTTGCATGAGCTGCGCCGGCGCGCCCGGCAGATCGCCCCGCCGGTGCTGGGCGCCTGCCTGGTCGCTTACTTCGCCTACCACGCGGTGCAGGGCGATCGCGGCATCATCGCCTGGCTCGTGCTCCACCAGCAGATCCGCGAGGCCGAGACGGTCGCGACGGCCGGCGCCGCCGAGCGCGCCACGCTCGAGCATCGCATCGCCCTGCTCGGGCCCGCGGGCCTCGACCCGGACCTGCTCGACGAGCGGGCGCGGATCATGCTCGGCCTGGCGCAAGGCGACGAGCTCGTGATCCTGCTCGATGGCCCCGACCCGCGGCCCTGAGCCAGGCTCCCGGAGTATAGTTAACCGATTTCCGGGAAACTTCAATAAAACACATACATCGCTGGCACTTACGGCGACTTGCTTTCACGGCCGCTCGGCATTAAGTATGTGCCCTAGCGGGTGCCCGACGGCGCCCGGCTCCGGCGTCCGCCACGGGGGGAGGAGCCATGACCGCCACCGCCAAACGCAAGGCCCGGCCCGCCGCCGTGGCCGAAGCCGGCGCGCTGCAGCGCTATTACCGCGACATGCTGCTGATCCGCCGTTTCGAGGAGAAGGCCGGCCAGCTCTACGGCATGGGCCTGATCGGCGGTTTTTGCCACCTCTATATCGGCCAGGAGGCGGTGGTCGTCGGCATGCAGGCGGCGGTCACGCCCGACGACACGCTCGTCTCGTCCTACCGCAGCCACGGCCACATGCTTGTCACCGGCATGGACCCCAAGGGCGTCATGGCCGAGCTGACCGGCCGGCGCGGCGGCTATTCCAAGGGCAAGGGCGGCTCGATGCACATGTTCAGCCGCGAGAAGAACTTCTTCGGCGGCCACGGCATCGTCGGCGCCCAGGTGCCGATCGGCACCGGCATCGCCTTCGCCCATCGCTACCTGGAGAACGGCAACGTCTGCCTGACCTATCTCGGCGACGGCGCCGTCAACCAGGGCCAGGTCTACGAATCCTTCAACATGGCGGCGCTGTGGAAGCTGCCGGTCGTCTATGTCATCGAGAACAACAAATACGGCATGGGCACCAGCGTCGAGCGCGCCTCGGCGACCGTCGATCTGTACAAGCGCGGCCAGGCCTACGGCATCCCCGGCCATCAGGTCGACGGCATGGACGTGCTCGCAGTCAAGGCCGCCGGCGACAAGGCCGTGGCGCACGCGCGCGCCGGCAAGGGCCCCTACATCCTGGAGATGCTGACCTACCGCTACCGCGGCCATTCGATGTCCGACCCCGCGAAGTACCGCAGCAAGGAGGAGGTCACCAAGATGCGCCAGGAGCACGACCCGATCGACCGCGTCCGCCAGCTCCTGCTCGACAGCGGCGAGGTCGACGAGGCGGCGCTCAAGGCGATCGACCGCGAAATCAAGGACGTCGTGTCCGAGGCCACGGCCTTTGCCCAGAGCAGCACCGAGCCCGACCCCGAAGAGCTTTACACCGACGTCTATCGGGCGGGGCCCTGACGAGGCAGCCAGGCCCGTTCGATCGCGGAGACGGACATGCCGATCCAAGTGCTGATGCCGGCCCTGTCGCCGACCATGACCGAGGGCAAGCTGGCGAAGTGGCTGAAGCGGGAAGGCGACGCCGTGTCCGCCGGCGACGTCATCGCCGAGATCGAGACCGACAAGGCGACCATGGAGGTGGAGGCGGTGGACGAAGGCACGCTCGGCCGCATCCTCGTGGCCGAGGGCACCGATGCCGTCGCGGTCAATACGCCGATCGCCCTGCTGCTCGGCGACGGCGAGGACGCCGCCGCTCTCGACGCCAGGGCGAAGGCGCCGCCCTCACCCCAACCCTCTCCCGCGGAGCGGGAGAGGGGGGACCGGCGCGCGGCGCCGGTGGGTGAGGGGATGGCGGCCGCGCCGACGCCCGAGCCCGAATGGACCGGCCCCACGGTCGCGCAGACCGTGCGCGAGGCCCTGCGCGACGCCATGGCCGAGGAGATGCGCCGCGACCCGACCGTGTTCCTGATGGGCGAGGAGGTCGCGGAATACCAGGGCGCCTACAAGATCAGCCAGGGCCTGCTCGAAGAGTTCGGCGCGCGGCGCGTCATCGACACCCCGATCACCGAGCACGGCTTCGCCGGGCTGGGTGTCGGCGCGGCGTTCTACGGCCTCCGTCCGATCGTCGAATTCATGACCTTCAACTTCGCCATGCAGGCGATTGACCAGATCGTCAACTCGGCGGCGAAGACGCCGTACATGTCCGGCGGCCAAGTCGCCTGCCCGATCGTGTTCCGCGGCCCGAACGGCCCGGCCGCGCGCGTTGCGGCGCAGCATTCGCAGGACTACTCGAGCTGGTTCGCCCATGTCCCCGGACTCAAGGTCGTCGCCCCGTGGTCGGCGGCCGACGCCAAGGGGCTGCTCAAGGCGGCGGTCCGCGATCCCAACCCGGTCATCTTCCTGGAGAACGAGATCCTCTACGGCCAGAGCTTCGAGGTGCCGCAGGCCGAGGACTGGGTGGTGCCGATCGGCAAGGCGCGCATCGTGCGGCCCGGCCGCGACGTTACCATCACGGCCGTGTCGATCATGGTCGGCAAGGCGCTCGAGGCGGCGCGGCTGCTCGCCGAGGATGGCATCGAGGCCGAGGTCATCGACCTGCGCACGCTGCGCCCGCTCGACACCGCGACGATCGTCGAGTCGGTGAAGAAGACCAACCGCCTGGTGACGGCCGAGGAAGGCTGGCCCTTCGCCGGCATCGGGGCGGAGCTGGCGGCGCTGATGATGGAGCAGGCGTTCGACTGGCTCGACGCGCCGGTCGCCCGGGTCGCCGGCGTCGACGTGCCGATGCCCTATGCCGCCAATCTCGAGAAGCTGGCGCTGCCGCAAGTCGAAACCATCGTGGCTGCCGCGCGCCGGGTGCTTTATAGGCCATGAGCGAGAAAGTTCTTTCTGGAATACTTGAAAAGCTACGGGCTAGGGGTGTGGGTCTAACGTTTGGTTCCCTTCTCGCCGTCATGCCCGGCCTTGAGCCGGGCATCCATCGTGCCGCTGCGTCCTCGGGCTTGACCCGAGGATGGATTGCCGGGTCAAGCCCGGCAATGACAACTTGGAAGTTCGATAGCGACGAGAACCATCCGTTAGGGACAAACCGCTAGGGGTGGAAAGATGCCGATCAAGATACTGATGCCGGCCCTGTCGCCGACCATGACCGAAGGCAACCTTCTCAAATGGCACAAGAAGGAAGGCGACGAGGTGCGCGCCGGCGACGTCGTCGCCGAGATCGAGACCGATAAGGCGACCATGGAGGTCGAGGCGACCGACGAAGGCCGGCTCGGCAAGATCGTCGTGCCCGAGGGCACCGAGGGGGTGCAGGTGAACGCCGTCATCGCCCTGTTGCTGGAGGAGGGCGAGGACGCCGCGGCGCTCGAAAAGCCGCCGGCGCCGCCCTCACCCCAACCCTCTCCCGCAAAGCGGGAGAGGGGGGAGCCGGGGGCGTTGCGCGGGTGGGTGAGGGGGTGGCCGTCGCGCCGCCGGTCCCGCCCCCCGCGGAAGCGCCGGGCGACCGCGTCTTAGCCAGCCCGCTCGCCCGGCGCATGGCCGAGCAGGCCGGCCTCGACCTCGCGGCGGTCAAGGGCAGCGGCCCGCACGGGCGCATCGTCAAGGCCGACATCGACTCCGCCCGCGGCCGCGCCGCGCCCGTCGCCGCCGCGGCCAGGCCCACGGCCGCGCCCGCCGTCGCCCCCGCGGCCGGCCTGCCGGCCTACACCGAGTTGCCGGTCAGCGGCATCCGCAAGATCGTCGCCCGCCGGCTTGTCGAGGCGAAGCGCGACGCGCCGCATTTCTACCTCACCATCGACTGCGAGATCGACGCGCTCCTGAAGATCCGCCAGGACCTCAATGCCCGCCTCGCCTCGCTGGCGCTCCGGCGCAGCGGGTCGGACGACTACAAGCTGTCGGTCAATGATTTCGTGATCCGCGCCGCCGCGCTCGCCCTGAAGCGGGTGCCGGCGGCGAACGCCTCCTGGGCCGAGACCGTCATCCGCCGCTACCACGCCGCCGACATCTCGGTCGCGGTGGCGATTCCCGACGGCCTGATCACGCCGATCGTGCGCAACGCCGACGCCAAGGGCCTCGCCGTCATCTCCAACGAGATGAAGGACCTGGCGGACCGGGCGCGCGCCGGCAAGCTCAAGCCCGAGGAGTTCCAGGGCGGCACCTTCAGCGTCTCCAACCTCGGCATGTACGGCATCCGCGAATTCGCCGCCGTCATCAACCCGCCGCAAGGCGCGATCCTCGCGGTCGGCGCCGGCGAGAAGCGCGCGGTCGTCAAGGACGGCGCGCTCGCCGTGGCGACGGTGATGAGTTGCACGCTGTCCGTCGACCACCGCGTCGTCGACGGCGTCGTCGGCGCCGAGTTCCTCGCCGCCTTCAAGAAGCTGATCGAAGACCCGCTGACGATGCTGTTGTGAGGGCGGCGCGATGGCCGACGATATGCGGATCAACCTTGCCGAAAAGCTCGCGCGGTTCACCGATCGCTGGTCGCCGAAGGTGATCGAGACCGTCGATGACTATGAGGTCAAGGTCGTGAAGGTCAGAGGCGATTTCGTCTGGCACAAGCACGACGACGCGGACGAACTGTTCCTCGTCGTCAACGGTCGCTTCCGGATGGATTTCCGCGACCGCCAGGTCGACGTCGGGCCGGGCGAGATCATCGTCGTGCCCAAGGGCGTCGAACACAAGCCCTTCGCGGCCGAGGAATGCGAGATTCTGTTGCTGGAGCGGCGTGGATTGGTGAACACCGGCGACGCCGCGCCCAGCGCCTACACTCGGACCGAGTCGGAAAGGATCTGACCGCATGGCCGATGCCGGTTTCGATCTCATCGTCGTCGGCGGCGGGCCGGGCGGCTACGTCGCCGCGATCCGGGCGGCGCAGCTTGGCCTCAAGACCGCGCTGGTCGAGCGCGAGCATTTGGGCGGCATCTGCCTCAACTGGGGCTGCATCCCGACCAAGGCGCTGCTGCGCTCGTCGGAGATTTGGCATCTGATCCGGCACGCCGACGCCTACGGCTTCACGGTCGAGGGCGCGCGTTTCGACCTCGCCAAGGTCGTTGAGCGGTCGCGCAAGGTCGCGGGCCAGCTCGCCGCCGGCGTCAAGCACCTCCTGAAGAAGAACAAGGTGACGGTCGTCGATGGCCACGGCCGGCTCGCCGGAGCGGGCAGGGTGGCGGTCGAGAAGGACGGCAAGAAGGTCGCCGAGCTTACGGCCAAGCACATCGTTCTCGCCACCGGCGCGCGTGCCCGCACCCTGCCGGGGCTCGAGCCCGACGGCAAGCTGGTCTGGACCTACAAGGAGGCGATGGTGCCCGACCGCATGCCGAAATCCTTGCTCGTCGTCGGCAGCGGCGCCATCGGCATCGAATTCGCGAGCTTCTTCCGCACGCTCGGCGCCGAGGTCACCGTCGTCGAGATCCTCGACCGCATCCTGCCGGTCGAAGACGCGGAAATTTCCGCCTTCGCGCGCAAATCGTTCGAGAAGCAGGGCATGAAGATCGTCACCGGCGCCGCGGTGAAGGGCGTGAAGAAAGCCGCCGACTCCGTGACCGCCACCATCGAATCGGCCGGCAAGTCGAGCGACCTGACCGTCGAGCGCGTCATCCTCGCCGTCGGCATCGTCGGCAATGTCGAGGACATCGGCCTCGACGGCACAAAGATCAAGGTCGAGAAGACGCATGTCGTCGTCAACCGATGGGGCGAGACCGGCGAGACCGGCGTCCATGCCATCGGCGACCTCGTCGGCCCGCCCTGGCTCGCGCACAAGGCGAGCCACGAGGGCGTGCTGGTCGTCGAGCGCATCGCCGGGGTGAAGAACCTGCACCCGCTCGATGTCACCAAGATCCCCGGCTGCACCTACTGCATGCCGCAGGTCGCCAGCGTCGGCCTGACCGAGGCGGCGGCCAAGGCGGCCGGCCGCGAGGTGCGCGTCGGTCGCTTCCCCTTCATCGGCAACGGCAAGGCGATCGCGCTGGGCGAGCCCGAAGGCATGGTCAAGACCGTGTTCGACGCGAAAACCGGCGAGTTCCTGGGCGCCCACATGATCGGCGCCGAGGTGACCGAGCTGATCCAGGGCTTCGCCATCGCCCGCACGCTGGAATCGACCGAGGCGGAGCTGATGCACAGCATTTTCCCGCACCCGACGCTCAGTGAAATGATGCACGAGTCGGTGCTTGACGCCTATGGCCGGGCGATCCACTTCTAGTCTCGAAAGCCCCTGGATCGTGATACGCCATACCCTCACTCGCGAATATGAACGCGCGAAAAGCCCTCTCCCCTTGTGGGAGAGGGTTTGGGTGAGGGGTCGCGCGCGTCCG
>JBBECF010000008.1:0-8593 GCA_040881945.1 Dongiaceae bacterium
GTGCCGGCGCGCAACGGCAGCTACGGCTGGTGGGGGGCGGTGCGGGCCGGCGACAGCCCCGGGGAACCGCTGCATTGGACCAGGACGGAGACTGCGCTGCTGTTGCTGCCCGGCGAGTACGACGTCTATTGGGTGCAGGACAACAACAACAGCGATAGGCCGCTGCGTCTGGCCGCCGGCGTCAAGGTTGAATCCGGACAGGTGGCGAGCGTGCGCGCCGATTCCGGCGTCAAGCTGGAGATTGCGTCCTGGGTGCCGGCGCGCAACGGCAGCTACGGCTGGTGGGGGGCGGTGCGGGCCGGCGACAGCCCCGGGGAACCGCTGCATTGGACCAGGACGGAGACTGCGCTGCTGTTGCTGCCCGGCGAGTACGACGTCTATTGGGTGCAGGACAACGACAACAGCGATAGGCCGCTGCGTCTGGCCGCCGGCGTCAAGGTGGACTCGGGACAGGTGGCAAGCGTGCGCGCCGACTCCGGCGTCGGGCTGAAGGTCCCGGCCGGCACGCCCGCCCTCAACGCGAGTTACGGCTGGTGGGGACTGATCCGGGCCGGTGGCGGGCCGGACGATTGGGTGCAATGGTCGAAGGGCCGCTTCGATCTGCCGCTGCTGGTGCCGCCGGGCACCTATGACGTTTTCTGGAAACAAGACAACGACAGCAAGCCGGAGCGCAAGAAGCAGGGCGTCGCCGTCGGCGCCGGCCAGCTCGTGACGGTCGATCTGGGCGCGCCCGAGGCGGCCCCGCAGGTCGCGACCGAAACCGCGGCGGCGCCACAGCCGGCCACGGCGGCGGCCCCGACCGCCGCGGCTTCGGCGAAATCGGTCATCGCGTCATTCGGGGTCACGTCGGAAGGGAGCACCGGCTTCGGCGCGAACTTCCCCGAAGGCACCAGCCGCGTCGATGCCGTCTATAGCTGGAAGAATGCGCCCACCGGCCTCCGCGTGGATCTGCGCTGGTCCAAGGAGGGGACGGTCGTGCTCGAGCAGAACGAGGAGCTGACCGAGCCGGAGGGAACCAGCCGCTGGTACATCTTGATGCAGGCCGGCGCGGCGCTGTCGCCCGGCAGCTACCGGGTCGAGCTGCTGGAAAACGGCCAGGCGTTGATTCCGGCGATGACGTTCACCATCGGCGCGGCCGACGCCGGCGAAGTCACCGCCGATGTGGCCGCCGCGATCCGCAGCGCCGAGCAGGCGGGCGCCGCTCCCGCCGAGGGCGAGCAGCTCGCGGCCGACGATTTCGAGACTCCGGGCAGCGGCTGGAGCGTGATCGAGACCGACATGGCGAAGGCCGGTTATGCGAACGGTCTCTACCGCATCGCCTTCGCCGGGGGGCCGTCCCCCTTGGCGTTCGGCAGCCAGCTCGGCGCCAGCTACGGCGACGTGATCATCGAGGTGGACGCGACGCCGGCCCCGGGCTCGCCGGCACATCCCTATGGGCTGTTCGCGCGCGCCCAGGATCAGGACAATTTCCACGGCTTTGTCATCGCCTCCGACGGCTCTTACGCCGTCATCCGCGTCAATGGCAGGCACTCCGCCCTGGACAGCCCGGTGAACGCCGTCATGGCCGCCGGGGTGCTCCGCCCCGACGGGCAGACCAACCGCCTGCGCCTCGTCGCGGAAGGGTCGAACCTGCGATTCTTCGTGAACGGCAATCTGGTCGCCGAGGTCGGGAAGGCCCTGTGGGCGGAGGGTGGCGCTGGTGTCATCGCCGTCAATCCCGGCACGACACCCGTGGAGATCGGCTTCGACAACTGGCGCGTCTGGCGCATTGCCGCCGCGGCGGCGGCGCAGCCCGCGACGGTTGATTTCGCGCAGTACGCGCCGCGGGAACCGTCGGCGATCAAGGAGGTCGCGCTCGGTTGGGCCGAGGCCGACGAAGATGGCTATTTCCCGGACCGCGCCGGCACCGAATTTGCCGAGGGCGTGACCCAGATCGTCGTCTGGTTTCGCTTCGCCGGCGCGCGCACGGGGCTTGCGCTCGCGGCGCGATGGTACCTCAATGACGCGCCGCTCTTCGAATCCGACTCCATACCGGTCGCGCAATCCGACGGCAAGATCTGGTGGGGCATGGTCCGCGACGACCAAATGTCGTTGGCCGCCGGCGCATACCGCGTCGAGCTGCTCGAGGACGGCAAGGCGGTCACGGTCATACCCTTCACCGTCGTGCCCAGGGCGGCCGACGCGACCCCCTGGGTCGGTCGCGGTTGGCAGCCCGCGTTCGACCTGTCGGACGGCACTTACGTGAACGACACCCACCGCCTGCGGCTGACGGTCCCGGCGGGTTGGGTGGTCGGCAACGAGCTCGTCCAGTCGGTGCGCGTCCTCTGGGTCATGGCCAAGCTAGGTCCCGACGGGCAGTCCCGACTCACCGTCAGCATTTTGCGGGTCAAGGGCCGCGAGTTGCGCAATGCCGAGGAGTTCTTCCAGGACGAGCTGCGGGATCTCCGCGCCACCACGATGACGATCGGCGGCGAAACGAAGCCGTTCAGCGAGATCCACGAGGCCGGTCCGACCGACCGCGAGGGGGTGTACGAGATCGTGCACACCCTGACCCATGACGGGAACCGTGCCCGCAATATCCATTTCGTGCGCAACGGCATCGGCTACATCGTCAGTTTGAAGGCCGCGGCGGACGCGTCGGCGGACGAGCTCGCCGAGCTCGACGCCGTTCGGCGATCGATGGGGCTCTAGGCGTGCCGGGTCGACATTGGTACTGGATCGCGGCCGCGATTCTGGTCGCCAGCGCGGCGGCGGCGACCTGGTTCATCTTGTCGCGCCTGGGCGGGCTCGAGGGCGAGCTGGCGCGCGTCGTGGTGCCCGGCCAGACGGAGATTCCGCTGGCCGAGCCCGGGCAGTACACGATCTTCCATGAGCCCGAGAGCGTGGTCGATGGACGCTACTACGCCGCCCCGACCATTTCCGGACTGGAGGTGCGCGTCGAATCGACGGCGACCGGCGCGACGATCCCGCTCGCCGTGCCGCCGGCGAGCACCAGCTACGAGATCGGCGGCCATTCGGGGGTCTCGATCTTCGTGTTCGACCTGGAGGAGCCGGGATGGTACCGGATCGTCGCCGGCTATGCCGACGGCCGCGGCGAGCCCCGAACCGTGCTTGCCATCGGCCTCGGATTCGTCGGCAAGCTGTTCGCGATGATCCTGGGTGGCTTGGCCATCGGGCTCGGCGGCTTCGCCGTCGCGGTCACCCTGGCCTCGGTCGTCTTGCTCAAGCGGCGCCGCGCGATCCGCGCGGCGCAAGTCTAGAGGGGGAAGCCATGAACTACGCGGGGGTCGGGTCGCGCGCCGTCGCCACGATCATCGATTCGATCGTCTTGTTCGTCGTCTTTTTCGCCATAGCCGCGGCGGCGGGACAAACCACGGAGGAAGGCTTCGAGCTGACCGGCGCCCCGTTCTTCATCGCCACCGTCGTCGGTTTTGTTTATTACATCGTGCTCGAGGCGCTGTCCGGCGCGACCTTGGGCAAGAGGATCGTGGGCCTGCGCGTCGTGCGCGAGGATGGCGGGGGAATCGGCTGGCGCGAATCGGTCATTCGCAATCTGCTGCGCATTGTCGACGGCCTTCTCCTCTATCTGGTCGGCGCGGTGCTCGTCTGGACGTCGGCGAAGCGCCAGCGGCTGGGCGACCGCATCGCCGAGACCGTGGTGGTGCGTGGCCGCAAGGCGTCCGCGGGCGAAACTTCGGCGCAGGCCTGAGCGGCCGGCGGGCGCGCTGCTATCCCTCGAGCATCATGTTGCGGGTGCCGGGCGGCAGCGAGACGGTGAGCCCGTCGAGCTCCTCGGTGATGATGATCTGGCAACCGAGCCGCGAGCTGCGCGTCAGGCCGAAGGCGAGATCGAGCATGTCCTCCTCGTCCTCGCTGGCGGCGACGAGGGCGTCGTACCATTCCGAGTCGACGATGACGTGGCAGGTCGAGCAGGCCAGCGAGCCCTCGCAGGCGCCCTCGAGGTCGACGTTGTTGCGGTGCGCGATCTCCAGCACCGACAGGCCGACCGGGGCCTCGACCTCGAGCCGTGTCCCGTCGGGGTTGATGAACGTCAGCTTCGGCATCAGGTCGCTCTCCGTAACCGGCCGACCGCGCGGCCGTCAAGCCCGCGGCCGGCGCCCGGCTATTCCGCCGCCGCCGGGTTGCGCGCGCCGCCCGCGCGCCGGCGTCGCACCGCCGCCACCAGCCGCTCGACCGCGAGGTCGACCTCGGACTCGGTGGTGAAGCGGCCGACGCCGAGCCGCACCGCGCCGCGCGCCGCAGTCGCGTCGATGCCAAGCGCGCGCAGCACATAGGACGGCTCCAGCGCGGCCGAGGAGCAGGCCGAGCCCGAGGACATCGCCAGGTCCGGCAGGTCGGCCATCAAGGTCTCGCTGTCGATCCCGGCGAAGCCGAGATTGAGGTTGCCGGCAATCCGCCGCTCGCGGTCGCCGTGCAGCGCGACCTCGCCGAGCCCGCCCGCGATGCCGTCATAGAGGCGGTCGCGCAGGCCCTGGAGCCGCGTCGTCTCGGCCGCCATCTCGCGTCCGGCGATCGCGCAGGCCTCGCCGAGGCCGACGCACAGCGGCGCCGGCAGCGTGCCCGACCGCAGGCCGCGCTCCTGCCCGCCGCCGTCGATCAGCGGCTCGAGCCGCACCCGCGGCCGGCGCCGCACATAGAGCGCGCCGATGCCCTTGGGGCCGTAAGTCTTGTGGCCGGAGATGCTCATCAGGTCGATGTTCATGGCCGCGACGTCGAGCGGGATCTTGCCGATCGCCTGCGCCGCGTCGGTGTGGAAGTGGACGCCGCGGGCGCGGCACAGCGCGCCGATCTCGGCAAGCGGCTGGATGACGCCGATCTCGTTGTTGACCGCCATGACCGAGACCAGCACGGTGCGCTCGGTGACCGCCGCGGCGAGGCGGTCGAGGTCGATCAGACCGTTGGCCGCGACCGGCAGGTAGGTGACGGCAAAGCCCTCGCGCTCGAGACGGCGCGCGCTCTCCAGCACGCATTTGTGCTCGGTGACGCAGGTGACCAGGTGGTCCTTGCGCTCGCGGTGGAAGCGCGCGACGCCCTTGAGCGCCAGATTGTTCGATTCGGTGGCGCCCGACGTGAAGATCACTTCCTTCGGGTCGGCGCCGATCAGCGCCGCGACCTGGGCCCGCGCGGTCTCGACCGCCCGCTCGGCGACGCGCCCTGGCCCGTGCTGGCGGGAATGCGGGTTGCCGAACATCTCGGCGAAATACGGGCGCATCGCCTCGAGCACCCGCGCGTCGACCGGCGTCGTCGCCTGATAGTCGAGATAGACCGGCCGCGTCGGCCGGTTGTCGCCGTGGTTAGTTCCGGTCATGCGGCCGGCGCCGCGACGGCCGGGCGGCGGGCCGCCAGGGCGCTCCACGCCTCGACGAGGCGGTCGATGTCGGCGTCCGCGGTGCGCCAGCCGAGGCTGACCCGGATGGCGCTGCCGGCCGTGTCCTCGGCGACGCCCATGGCGCGCAGCACGCGCGACGGTTGGACCTTGCCCGACGAACAGGCGGCCCCGGCGCTGACCGCGACGCCGGCGAGGTCGAGCGCCATAACCTGGGTGGCCGCGGCCAGGCCCGGCAGGGTGAAACACGAGGTGTTGGGCAGGCGCGAAGCCGCCGCCCCGAACACGGTCGTGGCCGGGACCGTCGCGCGCAGGCGCGCTTCGAGGGCGTCGCGCAGCCGCGCCAGGCGCCCCTGCGCCGCCAGCTCGGCCTGCGCCAGCCCGGCCGCGACGCCGAAGCCGGCGGCGCCGGCGACGTTCTCGGTGCCGGCGCGCCGGCCGCGCTCCTGGCCGCCGCCGCGCAGCAGCGCCGTCAGGGCGACGCCGTCGGCGACGATCAAGGCCCCGCTGCCCGGCGGTCCGCCGAGCTTGTGCGCCGACAGACTCAGCAGATCGACCCCGAGGGCGGCAAAATCGATCGGGATCCGCCCGGCCGCCTGGACCGCGTCGCAATGCACGAGCGCGCCGGCACGGCGCGCCGCCGCCGCCGCCGCGGCGACCGGCTGGATCACCCCGGTCTCGTTATTGGCCAGCATGACCGATAGCAGCGCCGGCGGCCCCGCACGCGCCAGCAGCGCGTCGAGCGCCGCGAGGTCGATCACGCCGTCCGCCGTGACCGGGACGGTTTCCGCGTCGGGCGCGGCGTTCGCTACGGACTCATGCTCGATCGCCGAGACGATGCGGCGGCGGCGATCGCTGCCGGCCAGCGCCAGGTTGTTCGCCTCGGTGCCGCCGCCGGTGAAGACGACCTGGTCGGGCCGAGCGCCGACCAGGGCGGCGACCTGCTCGCGCGCCTCCTCCAGGCGGCGGCGCGCCAATCGGCCGAAACGGTGCACCGACGACGGATTGCCGGTCAGACCCAGCGCCTCGGCCACGGCCGCGACGACGGCCGGCCGCATCGGCGCGGTGGCGTTGTAATCCATGTAGACGGCGCGTTCCATCCGGCCCCGCTCCGCGGGCTAGGTTCACCCGGCCGCGACCGTCGTCCCGCCGCCGCCTCGCCCGCCGAGCGCATCATGACCGAGCGCGCCGCCGCCGCCAAGCACGCGGCGGCCGCGCACGTCGGCCAGCGTCACCGAACTGAGATAAAGCTGGATCTGATTGCCCAGTTCCTGCCACAGCTCGTGGGTCTCGCAGCGCGCCGCGTTGCCGTGGCAGCTTTCCGGCGAGCCGGGCAGGCAGCGCGCGGCGCGGACCGGCTCGTCCACCGCCCCGACGATGTCGGAGATGCGCGTCTCGGACGCCGGCCGCGCCAGGCGATAGCCGCCGCCGGGGCCGCGCACGCTGGCGACCAGCCCGCCGCGGCGCAGCCGGGCGAAGAGCTGTTCCAGGTAGGACAGGGAAATGCGCTGCCGTTCGGCGATGTCGGCGAGGGTAACCGGGCGGCCGTCGCCGTGTCCGGCCAGATCGACCAGCGCCATCACGGCATAGCGGCCCTTGGTGCTCAGTCGCACGCGATCGGTTCCTCAATAGGGGCGACTGCGGCCCGAATTTTCGCCACGCGACCCGACATCGTCTTCGCCCCCGGCCTGCGTCGGGTTCGGGCGGTCGCCTGCCGCGGACGCCGCGCCGGCGGCGGACCCGAGCCGCGCCTCGAGCTGCCCGACGCGCGCCTTCAGGATCGAGACCTGGTCGAGCAGACCGTCGATGGCGCGCGCGACCGGATCGGGCACGTCGCCCGTCGGCGTGCCGTAGGCCAGGAACTCGCGGCTTTCGCCGCGCGGCACGATCGCCTTCGCCGGGATGCCGACGACCGTCGTCCCGGCCGCCACGTCGCGCACGACCACGGCGTTGGCGCCGACGCGCGCGCGCTCGCCCACCGTGACCGGTCCCAATACCTGCGCGCCCGAGCCGACGATCGCGCCGTCGCGCAGGGTCGGATGGCGCTTCCGGTCGACCTGGGCGGCCGAATCGACCGAGGGCGCGATGCCGCCGAGGGTGACGTCCTGATAGAGCGTGACGTCGTCGCCGATCTCCGCCGTCTCGCCGATCACCACGCCCATGCCGTGGTCGATGAACAGGCGCCGGCCGATCCGGGCGCCGGGATGGATCTCGATGCCGGTGGCGAGCCGTCCGAGGTGGGATAGAAAGCGGCCGAGCAGCGGCCAGCCGCGCCGCCAGGCGGCGTGCGCCAGGCGGTAGAACAGCAGCGCCTGGAAGCCCGGATAGGCGATGACGACCTCGAGCCGCGAGCGGGCCGCGGGGTCGCGCGCCATCATTGAATCGATGTCCTCGATTAGACGCTTGAACATCTCGTCGCCCACCGTGATATGATCCGCGCCGCACTCGCCCAGGCCGATGGAGCGCCGCGGCGCGCCAGCCTTTATGAGTTGATATAGTATGTCCGACCAATTTGGTCAAGTTTAGCCCGCGGCCGGTTCCAGGCCTTGTCGGAACCGGTCCGTGGCACAAGTTAGATCGCCGAGACGAACCGAGCGCGCCGCCGCCGAAGGGTATGCCCCGCGATGCCTGACGTGATCATGAACGGCCCCGACGGCCGCCTGGAGGGCCGTTATCAGCCGGGCAAGCAGGCCACGGCGCCGATCGCGCTGATGCTGCATCCGCACCCGCAGCACGGCGGCACCATGAACAACAAGGTGGTTTACGCCCTTTACCAGGCCTTCGTGCGCCGGGACATGGCGGTGCTGCGCTTCAACTTCCGCGGCGTCGGCCGCTCGCAGGGAAAATTCGACCGCGGCGAGGGCGAGCTGAGCGACGCCGCCGCCGCGCTCGATTGGTTGCAGGGCGTCAATCCGAACGCGACCGGCTGCTGGATCGCCGGCTTTTCCTTCGGCGCCTGGATCGGCATGCAGCTCCTGATGCGGCGGCCGGAGATCACCGGTTTCGTCGCCGTTGCCCCGCCGGCGAATCTGTACGACTTCGGTTTCCTCGCCCCGTGCCCGGCCTCGGGGCTGGTGCTGCAGGGCAGCGCCGACGACGTCGTGCCGCAGGAGTCCGTCGACAAGCTGGTGCAAAAGCTGTCCAGCCAGCGCGATCTCGACATCGACTACCGCCTGATCCGCGGCGCCAACCACTTCTTTCACGACCGCCTGGACGCGCTCAACGACGAGATCGAGGATTACCTGA
>JBBECF010000009.1:0-8592 GCA_040881945.1 Dongiaceae bacterium
AGACGCACGCGCACCGGGCCACTGGCCGTTCGCGGTTATGCTACGACGTTGGGCGTCCTTTTGCGGTTTGTCCGGCCCCCGGGCCGAAACCTTAGAGGGACCTCGATATGCTTGTGGCGCCCGCGGGCCGCGGCCCGTCTCGTCCCGATTCCGATTCACAGACCACCCCGGCGACGATCATCGTCGTCCAGAGCTGCCCGGTGACACCGGCCGGCGTCGTCGGCCGTGTCGCCGAGGCGCGCGGGGCCGACCTGCGCACGGTTTTGCCGCATCATGGCGATCCGCTGCCGCCCGCGGCCGACGGCCTCGACGGCCTGATCGTCCTCGGCGGGCCGATGCACGCCGGCGACGACGACGGCTATCCGGCCTTTCCCGCGGTGCTCGAGCTGATTCGCCGGTTCCACGACGAGGCCAAGCCGGTGCTCGGCATCTGCCTCGGCGCGCAGCTCGTCGCGCGGGCCTTTGGCGGCCGCGTCTATCCCTTCGGCGGCATGGAGCTCGGCTATCTGCCGGTGCGGCTGACGGCGGCCGGGCGGCGCGACCCGCTGCTCCGCGGGTGCGCGCCCGAACAGCGCCTGATGCAGTTCCACGAGGATAACTTCGACCTGCCGGCCGGCGCCGTGCTGCTGATGACGCGCGCGGGCTGCCCGAACCAGGCGATGCGGCTCGGCGCCGCCACCTACGGCTTCCAGTTCCATTTCGAGGTCACCGAAACCGACGCCCCCGCCTTCCTCGAAGATTGCCGGGACGGCATCGACAAGCATTTCGGCGCCACGGCCGACGCGGTGTGCGCGGCGGTGCGCCGCGAGATCGCCGAGCACTACGACGCCGGCGCGGCGTTCTGCCGTACCGTCACCGAACGCTGGCTCGACTTGGTCGAGGCCCGCCGGCAGTGGGCGCGCCGGCCCGAACGCCGCCGGCGCTCGGCCTAACCGGCGCGGCGGCGCGTGGGCTGGCGGTCGGGGCGGACGGCCTTGGGCGGCGCCTCGTCGAACAGCTCGGCCAGCTTCTCCAGCATGGCGCCGCCGAGTTGCTCGGCGTCGAGGATGGTGACGGCGCGGCGGTAATAGCGGGTCACGTCGTGGCCGATGCCGATGGCGATCAGCTCGACCGTCGAGCGCGTCTCGATCCACTCGATGACCTCGCGCAGGTGGCGCTCCAGATAGTTCCCCGGATTGACCGACAGGGTCGAATCGTCGACCGGCGCGCCGTCGGAAATGACCATGAGGATGCGGCGCTCCTCCGCCCGGCCGACCAGGCGGCCGTGCGCCCAGAGCAGCGCCTCGCCGTCGATGTTCTCCTTGAGGATGCCCTCGCGCAGCATCAATCCGAGGCCCTTGCGGGCACGCCGCCAGGGGGCGTCGGCCGCCTTGTAGATGATGTGGCGCAGGTCGTTGAGGCGGCCGGGATTGGCCGGCTTGCCGGCGGCGATCCAACGCTCGCGCGACAGGCCGCCTTTCCACATGCGGGTGGTGAAGCCGAGCACCTCGACCTTGACGCCGCAGCGTTCGAGCGTGCGCGCCAGGATGTCGGCGCTCATCGCCGCCACGGTGATCGGCCGGCCGCGCATCGAGCCCGAATTGTCGATCAGCAGCGTGACCACGGTGTCGCGGAACTCGGTCTCCTTTTCTTGCTTGTAGGATAGGGGGATGGCCGGGTTGATGATGATCCGGCTGAGCCGGGCGCTGTCGAGCAGCCCCTCGTCGAGGTCGAACTCCCAGGCGCGCGACTGCTTGGCGAGCAGGCGGCGCTGCAGCCGGTGGGCGAGCTTGGCGACCACGGTCTGCAAGTGCGAGAGCTGCTGGTCGAGCAGTTGGCGCAGGCGCGCGAGCTCGGCCGGATCGCACAACGCGGCGGCGTCGACGATTTCGTCGAATTCGCTGGCGAAGGCGCGGTAGACGGGTTCGTTGTGCCCGCGGCCCACGCGACCGGCGGCCGGCGGCCGGCCGGGCCGCGTCGGGTCCTCGGTGCCGCCCTCGGCGCGGGAGTCGCCGTCGCCTTCGGCGGCCTCGGACTCGGCGCGGTCGTCGGCGCCGGGCTCGCCCTCGCCGCCCTCGCGCGCGGCGCGCGCATCGGCGGAGTCGGTCTCGCTGCCCTCGCCGTCGCTCTCCTGCGGCTGGTCGCCGCGGGCGTCGCTGTCGCCGTCGGTCTCGGCGTCGGCGGCATCGGCCGGGTCGGCGCCGAGGTCGATGTCGAGATCGGCGAGCAGCCGGCGCGCCGCCCGGGCGAAGGCCTGCTGGTCGGTCACCAGCCCGGCCAGGCGCGCGAGGTCGCGCCGCGCGCGCTCGTCGAGCGAGGGCCGCCACAGCTCGGCGAGGCGCCGGGCCTGCGGCGGCGGCGGCGCGCCGACCAACGCCTCACGCACCAGCACACGGAGGGCGTCGGCCAACGGCGCCTGCTCGCGCGCCGACATGCGGCCGTAGCCGCGCTGCCGGCAATGCTCGTCGAGGGCGGCGTCCAAATTGCCGGCGACGCCGGCCATGGCGCGCGCGCCGATCGCCTCGACGCGCGCTTGCTCGATCGCGTCGAAGGCCTCGCGGGCGGTATCGGCCGATGGCGCCTCGCGCGCATGCACGGCGTCGTCGTGATGGCGCAGCTTGAGCGCGATGGCGTCGGCGGCGCCGCGCACCTGCGCCACCTCGTCGGCCGGCAGCTCGCGCGAAGGCAGCGGCAGCCGCGCCTCGGTGCCGCCGAGACCGTACCGGCCGGGCGCGAAGGTCGCGGTCAGCTCGGGCCGCCGCGCGATGGCGCGCATGGCCGCGCCGGTGACGCGGCGGAACTGCTCGAGACGGCTTTCCGGTTGGCTCATCCTCCGCCCCGCCCGACCGCCGCCTAGACGAGCGTCGCCTTGACGCCGGTCTCCTTCAGCTCGGTGCCCAGGCAGCGCTGGTAGTACTCCGCCACCGCCGGGCGCTCGATCTCGTCGCACTTGTTGAGGAAGGTGACCCGGAACGCGAAGCCGAGGTCGTTGAAGATGCGCGCGTTCTCGGCCCAGGTGATGACGGTGCGCGGCGACATCACGGTCGAAATGTCGCCGCCGACGAAGCCGGCGCGCGTCAGATCGGCGACCGCGACCATGGCGCCGACCGTCTTGCGCCCGTCTTCGGTGTCGTAGCTCGGCACCTTGGCCAACACGATGTTCACCTCCTCGTCATGCGGCAGGTAGTTGAGCGTGGCGACGATGTTCCAGCGGTCCATCTGGCCCTGGTTGATCTGCTGCGTGCCGTGGTAGAGGCCGGTGGTGTCGCCGAGGCCGACCGTATTGGCGGTGGCGAACAGCCGGAAGGCCGGGTGCGGACGGATCACCCGGTTCTGGTCGAGCAGCGTCAGCTTGCCCTCGACCTCGAGCACGCGCTGGATCACGAACATCACGTCCGGGCGGCCGGCGTCGTACTCGTCGAACACCAGGGCCGTCGGGTTCTGCAGCGCCCAGGGCAACAGGCCTTCGCGATATTCGGTCACCTGCTTGCCTTCGCGCAGCACGATGGCGTCGCGGCCGATCAGGTCGATGCGGCTGATGTGGCTGTCGAGATTGACCCGGATGCACGGCCAGTTGAGCCGCGCCGCCACCTGCTCGATATGCGTCGACTTGCCGGTGCCATGATAGCCGGTGACGATGACCCGGCGGTTGTAGGCGAAGCCGGCGAGGATCGCGAGCGTGGTGTCGTGGTCGAACCGGTAGGCCTCGTCGAGGTCCGGCACGTGCTCGCTCGGCTGGCTGAAGGCCGGCGCCTGCATGGCGCAGTCGATCCCGAAGGTCTGCCGCACCGAGATCGTGATGTCGGGAAGCCGCGCGTCGGCGGCCGCGGAGACGGTCTGTATAGCCATGAATTGCCTTCCGGATATTGCTCGGCCGAGCGGCGATCAGGCCAGCGCGGCGGTCTTTAACATACTGTACGCCTGGTTCACCAGCTTGAGTCGCTCCTCGGCCGCCGTGTCGCCGCCGTTGGCGTCCGGGTGCAGCCGCTTGACCAGCGTTTTGTAGCGTCGCTTGATCTCCGCCAAGGTTGTGGGCGGCGTCAGATCGAGCACGGCCAGCGCCTTCTCCTCGGCCGTCGGCGGCCGGCGCCGGCAGGCCCCGGCGGCGAAGATCCCCAACGCGTCATCGAACGTCGCCGCCCACGGCCAGCGTCCGCCGAGCGCGCCGAGCGGCCAGCTCGGCCGCCAGCCGACGGTGTCGAGGCGGAGCTGCGCCTCCATCTCGGCCTCGGTCATGCCGGCGCAATAATTCCATTCCCTGTTGTAGGCGCGCACATGATCCAGGCAGAACCGGAAGTAGTCGTTCAACCGGCCGCGCGCCTTGGGCGCCCGGTACAGGCCGGTCTCGGCGCAGTCGGGATGGTCGCAGCCCAGCCACGGCAAGGGCCGCTCCTCCGGTGGCGCTTCCGCCGAGGATTCGAGGCGTCTACGCATCGGCAAAGTATGGTATGCCGCGCTCCGGCTGACAAGGCGTCCGCGGCCGACTTAACGACTCGTGAAGATGGGCGGCTCCAAGGGGCCGGCCGCCGCGCGTCAATAGCCGAGCGCGCAGCCGTCCTTGCGCGGATCGGAGCCGCCGGTGAGGACGCCCGTCTCCCGGTCGATCGAAATCGCCTGGCCGCCGCCCAGCGGCTCGGCCGCCACGGCCACCCGGTGGCCGCGCGCGATCAGGCCGCTGACCGCCTCGGCCCCGAGGCCGCGCTCGACCTCCAGCACGCCCCGGTCGTAGAACACGCGCGGCAGATCCAGGGCCTCCTGCAGGTCGCAGCCGAAATCCAGGGCATTGATCAGGAAATGCACGTGACCGAAGGGCTGATAGTCGCCGCCCATGACGCCGAACGGCATCACCGCCCGCCCGTCCTTGACCGCGAGGCCCGGCATGATCGTGTGCAGGGGCCGCCGGCCCGGCGCGATGCGGTTGGGATGCGCCGGATCGACGCGGAAGCCGGCGCCCCGGTTCTGCAGCACGACGCCGGTCCGCGGGCTCACCAGGCCGCTGCCGAAGGAATGGTAGATCGAGTTGATGAAGCTCACCGCGTTGCGGTCGCGGTCGACGACGCAGAGATAGACCGTATCGGACCGGCTGAGGAGCGCCGGCGGCAGGTCGGTGGCGGCGCGATCCGGATCGATGCGCCGGCGCAGGGCGGCGGCGTAATCGGCCGAGAGGAGCCGGGCGACCGGAACCTCGGCCTGCCGCGGATCGGCGACGAGCGCGTCGCGGTCGCGGAAGGCGAGACGCGCGGCTTCGACTTCGAGGTGCAGGCGTTCGGCGCCGCGGGGGTCGAGGCGGGCCAGATCGAAACCGGACAGGATGTTGAGCATGATCAGGGCGGTGATGCCCTGGTTGTTCGGCGGGATCTGGTGGATGTCGACGCCGCGATAGGCGGTCCCGATCGGCTGGACGTACTCGCCGCGCGCCTCGGCGAAATCGTCCAACTCGTGCAGCCCGCCCTGCTGGCGCAGATAGCCGACGATGTCCTCGGCAACGGCGCCTTCGTAGAAGCCGGCGCGGCCCTGCCGCGCGATCGTCTTCAGCGTCGCCGCCAACTCCGGCTGGCGGTGCAGGCTGCCGGCCTTCGGCGCGCCGCCGCCGGGCAGGAAGATGCGCGCGGCCGCGGCATCGCGGCGCAGCAGGTCGACGCAGGCGGCCCAGTCGGAGGCCACGCGCCCATGCACGACATAGCCGTTCTCGGCGTAGTGGATGGCCGTCTGCAGCAGCGCGTCGAGCCCCTTGCGGCCGTGGTCGGCGGCGAGACGGTCCCAGGCCTCGATGGCGCCCGGCACGGTTACCGCGTGCGCGCTGTTCAACGGAATCTCGGCGAAGCCGCGCTCGAGATACCAGTCGGTTTCGGCCGCCTTCGGGGCGCGACCGGAGCCGTTGTACGCGATCACCTCGCCGCGCCCGGCCGGCGCGTAAAGCACGAAGCAGTCGCCGCCGATGCCGGTCGACTGCGGCTCGACCACGGCCTGCACCGCCGCCGCGGCGATCGCCGCGTCCATGGCGTTGCCGCCGGCGCGCAACATATCGACGGCGGCGAGCGTCGCCAGCGGATGCGAGGTGGCGGCCATCCCCTCGGTCGCATGCACGGGCGACCGGCCGGGCAACTGGAAATCGCGCACTGCTATCGTCTCCCTCCAGCGGCCTGCTGGCGCCACAATATCACGTTGCGGCCCGAGTCGTTGCCGTCACCGTTGGGAACCGGCCTCAGCGGCCGCGCCGGTCGGCCAGGTTGACCAGCGCGAGGCCGCCGAGGATGAGCCCGAGGCTCGCCGCCAGGGTTGCGGTCAGCGGCTCGCCCAGGGTCAGCGCCGAGGCGGCGACGGCGGCCGCGGGCACGGCCAGGAAGGCGAGCGAGGTGGTGATCGCCGGCAGCGCCCGGTTCACGCTCACCGCCGCCCAAAAGCAGAAGGCGGTCGCCGCCGGCCCGTTGTAGGCGAGCACCGCCGCGAGTTCGCCCGACCAGCGAATCGGCGTCCCGCCCTCGAACCACAAGGCGAGCCCGAGCAGCGGCGGGATCGCCGCCGCCATCTGCCACGGCGCGAGCTGCAGCGGCGATAGCCGCCAGACATGGCGGCGGACATGCAGGATGGACGCGCCCCAGACGATCGCGGCCAGCATCAGCAGACCGTTGCCCGTCACCGTCGCGCCGTCCGACCAGTCGAAGGCGAGCGGGTTGAACATCGCCGCGACGCCGGCGAAACCGAGCAGCAGGCCGGCGAGCCGCAGCCGGGTCACCCGCTCGCCGAGCAGCAGAACGGCGCCCGGCCACACCCACAACGGCGTCGTATAGGCGAGGATGGCGGACCGCCCCGCGTCGACCCGCAACAGGGCGACGCCGACCAGGGCGAGAAACGCCGCCATCTGCAACAGGCCGACGCTGAGGATGACCGGCAGGTCGCGCCGCGTCGGCCAGGCGAAGCGACCGGAGACGAGCAGCACCGCGAACAGCGTCGCGGCGCCCAGTACCATGCGGGCGGCGGCGAAGGACAGGGGCGGGATGTAGCCGAGGCCGACCTTCATCACCGGCCAGTTGGCGCCCCACAGCAGGACCACCGCGGCGAGCAGCAGATAGGCCCGCCCGGGCGACAGGACGGCCGGGCCGGCGGCGACGGGGCGGTGATCCGGCAAGGGCGAAGGCTCCGTGCGGCGAAACGGTTGAAACGCGGCCGGCACGGTATCATCTGCTGGGCGGTTCCGCAGGGGGGCGTCGGCCATGCGCGTCGCCGCGATCATCGAACGCAAGCTGACCGAGGCGCTGGCGCCGACGCGCCTCCGCGTCATCGACGACTCGAAACTGCATGCCGGTCACGCCGGCGCGCGGCCCCAGGGCGAGACCCACTTCCGCGTGGAGATCGTCGCCGCCTGCTTCGAGGGGCTGTCGCGGATCGCCCGCCAGCGCCGGGTCCATGACGTGCTCGCCGAGGAGCTGGCCGGCCCGGTCCACGCCCTGGCGCTCAGCCTGCGCACGCCCGCCGAGGACGGGTCGGCCTGAGAGCGACCGGCGCGATCTACAGCTATTACAAGAAATACATTAGACTTTCATTCTCTTAGATTGTAGGCTGGTCGTCGGCTCGGGGCGGCGGCTGCGCTCCGGCTATGCTGCGGCAATCCGGTCGCTTCAGATGGCGAGCAACGCCGACAGCACGCTGATCAACCGCAACGTCACCGTCGCCGGCCGGCGGACGTCGTTGCGTCTCGAACCGGCGATGTGGGACGCGTTGGAGGAGGCCGCCTGGCGCGAGGGCTCGACCGTCCATCAGATTTGCGCGCTGGTCGACGCGCGCCGCCGCGAGTCGAGCCTGACCGCGGCGATCCGGGTATTCATCCTCAGCTACTATCGGGCGGCGGCCACGGAGGACGGCCACGGCAACGCCGGGCACGGTCGGGTCCGTCGGGACTCCGGCGTCGCCAGTGATGCCCGCCTAAGTCGGCGCGGGATCACGCGCCCGTATAGAAGCGCGGCCAGAATCGCCTGACCACCTCGCCGTCGCTGGCCAGGGCGTGGCAGCTATCGAGATGCGGCGGCCGCTCGTCCGCCTGGGCCCGCGCCCGCGCCGGGTACAGGGTCTGGAAGGCGACGGTGGCGAGCGCCCCCAGCATCTCCACGAGGTGGGTGCAGCCATGCACGCCGCCGAGGTGCTCCCGGACGCGGCGGCTCCAGCCCGGCCCGACGCGCAGGCCCTTGACGGCGGCGAAGGCGGGCGTGATCTCCGGGCACAGGCGGAACGGCCCGGCCGCGGTCACGGCCTCGATGTCGCGCACGATGAAATCGTCGTCGAGGGTCAATCGGATCCACATGTCGTGGATCGGCTCGCCGGCGGCGATCTCGCCGCGCCATTCGTTGGCGAAGGCGTAGGTCTTGGTGTCGGCCAGGTGGCCCTCGATGTCCCACAGGCCGTCGCGGCGGCGGTAGCCGCGGGCCTCGATCTTCCGCGTATGGATGTGCTCTCGCTCGGCCGGCGCGGACAGCGTCATGGGTGTCTCACTTTCGGGCATGGGTGCGGGCGGACCGCATCGGCGCCGTTCGCCCGGCGTCAACCGGCCGGCACAACGCCGCGCTTGGCGGCGGAGTCCGGCGGAGCGATGCGGATCGTCTTGATGCGGTTGCGCTG
>JBBECF010000010.1:0-1496 GCA_040881945.1 Dongiaceae bacterium
CGCGCCGGGTGCTGCGGCGTCTGCATCGTGTCGGGCAGGAACACGATCGGCGCCTGCAGGCCCTTGGCGCCGTGCACGGTCATGACCCGGACGCGGCCGCCGCCGTCCTGGTCGAGCTCGCGCTTGACCTCGACCGCGCCGGCCGCGAGCCAGTGCAGGAAGCCTTGCAGCGAGGGCGCGTGGCCGCGCTCGTACCCCAGCGCCAGGTTCATGAACTCGTCGATCGGGTCGGCCGCTTCGGGGCCGAGCCGCGCGAGCAGCGCCCGCCGGCCGCCGAGCCGGCCGAGCAGATCGGCGTAGAGCTCGTAGGGCGGCACGAAGTCGGCGCGCGCCAGCAGCCCGGCGAGCAGCTCGTCGGCGCCGGCGAAGGCGGCGTTGTCGCCGCGGCGCCGGCGCAGCTCATGCCACAGGCGGCGGTCGCCGCGCGGCTGCGCGAGATCGAACAGCGCGTCCTCGCCGAGTCCGACGAGGGGTCCGCGCAGCACCGTCGCCAGCGTCAAGTCGTCCTCCGGCAGCAACAGGAACTGGCCGAGCGCGACCAGGTCCATGACCGCGATCTGGTCGGTCAGGACCATGCGGTCGACGCCGGCCACCGGCACGCCGCGCTGCTTCAACTCGCGCACCAGCTCCTCGAGAAAGGCGGTGCGCCGGCGCACCAGCACCATGACATCGCCGGGGCGTACCGGCCGGTCGCGCGACGCCAGATGCTCGCCGCCGCCGACCATGGCGGCGATCCGCCCGGCGATCAGGCGGGCCAGGCGGCCATGGGGCGAATCGGCGGCGCGCCGCTCGGTCGGCGGCGTCCACGGCGCCGGCTCGTCGACCGGTCGCGGGCCGACCGGCGGCCACAGCTCGACCAGCCCGGCCTGGCCGGCGCGGTCGGGCCGGTGCACGATCGGCTGACCGTCCAGGGCGACGCCGTCGCGCGCCGTATCCCGCGCGAAGACCGCATCGACGGCGGCCAGCACCGCCGGGGTCGAACGGAAGGAAACGTTGAGCGGCACCTCGTCCCATCGCCCGTCGATCCGGGTGACCCGGTCCTTGAAATGCGCGCGCATCCGCTCGAAGCCCGCGGGATCGGCGCGCTGGAAGCTGAAGATCGACTGCTTGGCGTCGCCGACCGCGAAGACGGTGCGGACGGCGTCGCGGGCGCCGGCGCCGGCGAAGAACTCCTCGGCCAGCGCCGCGACGATCTGCCATTGCTCCGGGTTGGTGTCCTGCGCCTCGTCGATCAGGATGTGGTCGAGGCCGCCGTCGAGCTTGAACAGCACCCAGGGCGCCATGTCGGGGCGCTCGAGCAGCGCCAGCGCGGCAAGCACCAGATCGTCGTAGTCGAGGCGGGCGCGCGCCGTCTTGTGGCGCTCGTAGGTCCCGAGCAGAGCGGCGCCGAGGCCGAGCAGGGCGGCGGTGGCCTCGGCGATGGTGGCGGCGTTGAGGCGCTCGCCGACGGCGATCAGACGCTCGGCCTCGCTTCCGAGCACCTCGATCACGCCGGG
>JBBECF010000010.1:1596-8583 GCA_040881945.1 Dongiaceae bacterium
TCTCGGCGGTCTCGCCCGGCGCGACGCCGAGCAGCCGGCGCACCGCCGCGACGACGCCGGCGACGCCGCCCGGCCGCGCCAACAGGCGCTCGATCCGGCCGCGCTCGAGGGTCAGCGCCCGCATCAGCTCGGCGAACTCCGGCTCGGCGACCTGCGCCGTCACGCCGGCCAGGGCCGCGGCCAGCGCCGCGTCGTCGCCGTCGCGGGCGCGGCCCAGCACCGCCTCGCGCGCGTCGGTCATCAGCTCGGCGGCGCTGCGTTCGTCGAGCACCTCGAAATGCGGGGCGATCGCGGCCTCGAGCGGAAAGCGGCGCAGCAGCGACTGGCAGAAGGCGTGGAGGGTCTGGATCTTCATGCCGCCGGGCGTGTCGAGCACGCGGGCGAACAGGCGCCGCGCCAGCCGCCGGCGCTCGTCGTCGGGGTCCCGGCCGGTCAGCTCGCAGAGCGCCTCGTCCAGCTTCGCGTCGTCTGCTGCCGCCCACGCCGCCAGGCGCTCGGCGACGCGGTTGGCCATTTCCGCCGCCGCCGCCTTGGTGAAGGTCAGGCACAGGATGCGGCCCGGATCGGTGCCGCTGAGCAGCAGGCTGAGGACGCGGTCGGTCAGCACCTTGGTCTTGCCGGTGCCGGCCGAGGCGGCGACCCAGACCGAGGCCTGCGGATCGGCGGCGCGCAGCTGGGCGCGGGCGGCCTCGCCGGCGGGGTCGGGACGCGGCGCGGCGCTCATTCGCCGTCCGGGCCGGCGCCGGCCGACCATTCCTTGACGCGCGCCAGATGCGCGTAGTCGCCGAAGCGCGGCGCGAAGTCGGGTCGCGGCACGGCGGCATAGGGCGTGGCCGGGTCGTCGAAGGCGGCGACCAGGCGCTCGATTCCGGCCAGCGCCGTTGCCGCCAGCGCCATCGCGTCGCCCGCGACCGTCTTGATCTCGGCCGGCGGCTCGCCGCCGCTCAGCCGCCAGTACGCGAGCTCGGCGACGGTCGCCGCCGGCACGCCGGAAAACCCGCCGGCGGCGGCGATGGCGGCCTCCAGCGGCAACTGCGGCGCGAAGCCGAGCTCCACGTCCCGCGGACGCGGCACGGCGCCGGTCTTGTAGTCGATGATGGTGAGCCGCCCGTCGGCGCCGATGTCGATGCGGTCGGCCGTCGCGGTGAGCACGAAGGGGCCGCCCGGCCCCGGGACGGTGAGCGAGCCTGCCGCCTCGGTGCGGCTGGCGGCCAGGCCGCCGCGCCGCGCCCGCTCGGTGTCGACGAACCAGCGCGCGATGCGCACGAAGCGCGGCCACCAGAAGGCCCACACCGCCGGGCGGCTGAGCGCCGCGCCGAAGGCGGCGCGCCCGGTCGCGAGCAGGCGGTCGAGCGCGTCGGCCGGCAGAGTGTCCGGGTGGTCGCGCAGGAAGCGGTCGAGGGCGCGATGAACGATCGTGCCGCGCTCGGCGGCGCCGGGATCGGCGTCGAGCGGCTCGAGCGGCTTCAATTTCAGCACCGCGCGCGCATAGATGGCGTAGGGGTCGCGCATCCAGGTCTCGACCCGCGTCACCGACAGGCCGCGCGGGCGCATCACGACCGGCGGGCAGGGCGCCGGCGCCGTCACCGGCGCGTAACGGTCGGGGCGGTCGAGTGCGGCCTGCCAGCCGAGCCAGGTGCCCGGCCGCAGCAGGTCGAGCGGCAGACCGAGCGTGTGGAGCAGGGCGTCGAGCCGCAGCAACCAGCGTGACGGCACCGTCGGCGTGCCCTCGACGCGCAGCGCGCGGGTCAACACCACTTCCGGGGCCGCGCAGCCTTGCGCGAAGTCGTGCGCCGACAGGCCGATCCGCCGCTCCGGCGCCGGCAGGCCGAACTCGCGCCGCATCGGCCGGCTGAGCCACGGGTCGGCGGCCGGCTCCGGCGGCCAGGTGCCCTCGTTGAGGCCGCCGAGGATCAGCAGGTCCGCATGCTGCAACCGCGCCTCGAGCGGCCCCCAGATGGCGAGCCGCGGATGCGCGCCGTAGCGCGGCCGCACCGCGACGCCGGCGAGCAGGGCCGAAAGCAGCGCCGGATAGCGCGCGCCGGGCAGTGTCGCGGCGCCGTCGGCTGCGGCGCGCAGCTCGGCGACGAAGCCGGCCGCGGCCTCGCCGGCCTCGCCGGCCCACAGCCGCGCCGCGCCCGCCTCCGCGTCGCTCGCCGCCAGCGCCTCGGCGAAGGCGACATGGGCATCGAGCAGGGCGGCGAGCGGGGCGCGCGGCGCATCGAACAGCTCGGCGAACGGCCGCGCCAGATCGGCCAGAGATATAAGCCACGTTCGCAGCCCGCCCTGCCCCGCCGCCTCGCCCAGCGCGGCGAGCAGGCCGGCGAAGCCCGGCGCCGGCCGCGGCCCGCGCAAGACCCTTCGTTCGAGGCGGCGCGTCAGGGCGCGGAACGCCGCCGGCTCGCGGCCGCCGGCGGCGAGCGGGTGCTTGAACGCGGCGAGCAGGGCGAGCGGCGCGACGCGCTCGGCGAACAGCTCCGCGGTCAGGCGCAGGAAGGTCCCCGGCGGCGTGTCGGCCAGCGGCCGGCCGGCGGAATCGTCGATCTCGATGTCCCAGCGGCGCAGCTCCGCCGCGACCCGGCGCGCCAGCGCGCGGTCCGGCGTGACCAATGCGGCGCGCCTGCCCGGCCGCACCAACGCCTCGCGCAGCAGCAGCGCGATCACGCCCGCCTCTTCCTGCGGCCCCGGGCAATCGACGCGCACCATATCGCGCAGCGCCAGCGCTAGGCGTTCGCGGTCGGCGACGGTCGCGAATTCGCGCCAGGCCTCGGTGGTGGCGGCGGGGCGCAGCGCCTCGGCAACCAGGCGGGCGCGCGATGGGTTGGTCGCCGCCAGGCCGTGGTCCGGCCACGGCTCGACCTCGGCCGGGGTCAGGCCGAGCCGCGCCAGCAGCAGCGCGAGGCCGTGCTGCGGATGGGTCGGATCGCCGGCGATCTCGGCCCAGGTCGCCGCGTCGGCGTCTCGGTCGAGGCCGGGCAGCACGACGCGGCCGCGCGGCAGGCGGGCGACGACCTCGATCAGCTCGGCCGCCGCCGGGATGCTGCCGGTCGAGCCGGCGGCGATCACCGGATCGGCCGGCGGCGCGCGGCGCCAGGCGGCGGCGCGGGCCTCGAGCAGGGCGTTGCGCCGCGCCGCCGGATCGAGGCAGCCGGCCTCGTCGAGGATGCGCGGCCAGGACTGCGTCACGATCTCGAGGAAGCGCAGCGTCAACTGCCAGTGCTCGGCGTAGTTCGCCGGCGCCAGGTCGCGCAGCCGATCGAAGGACAGCCGCTCGGTCTGCACCTGGTCGAGCAGGCGCGCGAGCTCGCCCGCGAGTTGCGCCGCCTGGTCGATCTCGGGCGCGGCGCCGCTAGCGTGGATCAGGTGGGCGAGCATGAGTTGGCGGCGCAGCGGCGGTATCGCCGGCGGCAGGTCGACTTCCTCCGCGCTGGCCGCCAGGGTCAGGTCGTCGTCGTCGACGTCGCCCAGGGGCAGCAGCCGGGGCAGCAGCAGCGGCCGCCCGTCGCTCAGGCGCAGGAACGCCTCCTGCAAGGCGCGGCAGGCGCGGCGCGTCGGCAGCAGGATCGTGACCCGCGCCAGGGCCAGCGGGTCGTCGCCGGTCTCGGCGCGAACGCCCGCCGCCAGCGCATCGACGAAGCTGAGGCCGGGGGCGACGCTGTAAACCGCCGGGCGCGACCGGCGACCGCTCATAGATCCTCGGGGTCCAGGCCGCGCGCCGCGATCTCGGATTCGACCTCGGCCAGATGGCGCGGCGTGCTGACGTGGAACCACTCGCCGTCGTGGCGCAGGCCGTAGAGCCGCCCGGCCTCGATCGCCCGATCGTAGAGCAGGTTGAGCGAAAACGCCCCGTCCGGCGCGCCGTCGAACAGCCGCGGGTGCAGTATCTGGATGCCGGTGAACAGGAACGGCGCCACCTCCCATTGACGCCGGCGGCGAACCCGCCCCGTCTGGTCGAGCTGGAAGTCGCCTGGTCCGTCATAGCCGATGGCGCCGACCGTGGGGTGGAGCAGCAGCAGCCCGTCCATGGCCGCGTCGTCCCACGCCGTGGCGAGGCGGATCAGCGCGTCGACATTGCCGTCCAGCCAATAGATCTTGGCGTTCACCGCATAGAACGGCGCCGGCCCGAGATGCGGCAGCGCCTGGCGGATGCCGCCGCCGGTCTCCAGGATCTCCGGCTCGTGCGAGAAGCGGATGCGCGGCGCGCGGCGGTCCTTCAGATGCGCCTCGATCATCTCGCCGCGGTAGTGCGTGTTGACCACCGCCTCGCGCACGCCGACCGCGGCCAGCCGGTCGAGCACGGTGTCGATCATCGGCTTGCCGGCGACCTTGACCAGCGGCTTCGGCAGGTTGTCGGTGATCGGCCGCAGCCGCGTGCCGAGCCCGGCGGCGAGCACCATGGCGCGGTCGGGCACGCGCGGGTTCGCCGCCATCGCCGTCACCCTGCCGCCGGGACGATGCGCGCGGCGCGCGGCAGCGCGTCGTCGAACCAGGCGCGCAAGCCTGCCAGCGCCGGATGCGCGAGGTCGCCGTCGAGCCATCGCCAGACGCGCGGCATGTGGACCAGGTAGTCGGACTTGCCGTCGCGTTTCAGGAGGCGGGTGAAGGTGCCGAGGATGCGGCTGTTGCGCTGGGCGCCGAGGACGGCGTAACCGGTGTCGAAGGCGTCCGCGTCGAGGCCGGGACAGGCGGCCAGGTAGCGCGCGCGCATGGCGGCGATCAGGGCCTGGGGCACGTCGCGCCGCGCGTCCTCGAGCAACGAGACGAGGTCGAACGGCGCCGGCGCGATCACCGCGTCCTGGAAGTCGAGCAGGCCGCAGGCGGCGACGCCGCGCCGCCCGTCCAGGCGGATCAGGTTGTCGATGTGGAAGTCGAACAGGGCGAGCCGGTCGGGCGACAGCCGCGACAGCGGCAGGACCGCGCCCCAGGCCTCGAGATAGCCCTCGCGCGCCGCGGCCGATACCGGGGCGCCCTGGGTCGCCGGCCAGTACCAGTCGAGCAGCAGCGTCACCTCGCGCAACGCGCGCGCGTCGTCGAAGCGGGGGATCCCGGCGGCGGCCTCCGGCGGCAGCCGCCGGTGCAGGTCGATGAGAAAATCGACGGCGAGCGCGTAGAGCGCGGTCTCGTCGGCGCCGCGCGCCAGCAGGCGCGCATAGGTGTCGTCGCCGAGGT
Organism: Dongiaceae bacterium; assembly: GCA_040881945.1. Classification (GTDB taxonomy): domain Bacteria; phylum Pseudomonadota; class Alphaproteobacteria; order Dongiales; family Dongiaceae; genus JBBECF01. Next base: position 6,766 of record JBBECF010000010.1, read on the forward strand.
CCTCGAGCAGCAGCAGGCCGGCGGATTCGTCGGCGGCGAACACCTGGGGCGCGCTGTAGCCGAGGCCGCGCAGCAGCCGGCAGACCTTGAGGAACGGGCGCACGTCCTCGCGCGGCGGCGGCGCGTCCATGAGCACGGCGCGCCGCCCGTCCAGGGCCAGCCGGTCGTAGCGACGGAACGAGGCGTCGCCGGCGAGCGGCCGCCGGTCCGCCGCGGCCCAGCCCTGGGCGGCGAGGAACGCGGCGATGCACGGTTCGCGGGCCGCCCGCTCAGCCATCGACGCGCAGCCCCGCCAGTCGCCGCGCCCAACCGCCGTGCCCGGTCAGGCGCGCCCGGCGCGCCCCGCCGTCGGCGACGAAGGCGAGCGCGACATCGAGCCGTTCGGCCGGCAGCAGCGGGCCGAGGCGATCCGGCCATTCGATCAGCGCGATGCCTTCGGCGAAGGCCTCCTCCAGCCCCAGCTCGCGCGTCTCGGCCGGCCCGCTCAGGCGGTAGAGGTCGAAATGCCAGACCGTGGCCGCGGGCGTCTCGTAGGTCTGGGCCAGGGTGAAGGTCGGGCTCGGCACCTCCTCGCCGTCGCCGGCCAGGCGGTCGATGAAGGCGCGGGCGAAGCGCGTCTTGCCGACGCCGAGCTCGCCGGCGAGCGCGATGACGTCGCCGGGGCGCGCCAGCGCCGCGACCGCGCGGGCCAGCCGGACCGTGGCGGCCTCGTCGGCCAGCGTCAGTTCGCGGATGTCCGGCGCCGCCGCGACCTCTGTCATGACGCCACGTTGTAGCGACTGCCGCCGGGCTCGGCAACGGCGGAGGTGGCCGGGCTTGATATTGCGCCTGCGGCTGTCCAAACTGGCGCCGCCCGAGGGCCAGGAAAGGGGCGCGATGTCCGCCGTCCATGAGACCGATGTCGCCATAATCGGCGCCGGCCCGGTGGGTCTGTTCGCCGTGTTCGAATGCGGCATGCTGGGGATGCGCTGCCACGTCGTCGACGCGCTGGACACCACCGGCGGCCAGTGCGCGGCGCTCTATCCGGAAAAGCCGATCTACGACATTCCCGGCTATCCGCGCATCGACGCTGCCGAGCTGATCGTCCGGCTCGAGGAGCAGATCGCGCCGTTCAAGCCGGTCTGCCATCTCGGCCGGCAGGTCGAGAAGCTGACGCCGCAGGGCGACCGCTGGCTGGTCGAGACCGCCGACGGGACGCGCATCGACGCGCGCGCCGTAATCGTCGCCGCCGGCGTCGGCGCCTTCGGGCCGAACCGGCCGCCGTTGCCCGGCATCGCCGCCTATGAGGGCCGCAGCGTCTTCTACCTGGTCAAGCGGCGCGAGGACTTCCGCGGCAAGCGCGTGGTCGTCGCCGGCGGCGGCGATTCGGCGGTGGACTGGGCGCTATCGCTGGCCGATGTGGCGGCGCACCTCTACGTCGTCCACCGCCGCGGTAAGTTCCGCGCCGCCCCGGAGAGCGTGGCGCGGCTCGAGGCGCTGGCGGCGAGCGGCGCGGTCGAGATGGTGGCGCCCTATCAGCTCGCCGGGCTGGAAGGCGCGGACGGCCGGCTCGATGCGGTCGTCGTCAGCACGCTCGACGGCCAGACGCGGCGCCTCGACGCGGACGTCCTGCTGCCGTTCTTCGGGCTGGCCATGAATCTGGGGCCGATCGCCAAGTGGGGCCTCGACCACGACCGCAGCCACATCCTGGTGGACCCGGCGACCTGCGCGAGCAGCGCCGCGGGTGTCTTCGCCATCGGCGACATCGCGCACTATCCGGGCAAGCTGAAGCTGATCCTCACCGGCTTCGCCGAGGCGGCGATGGCGGCGCACGCGATC
>JBBECF010000011.1:0-1443 GCA_040881945.1 Dongiaceae bacterium
CTGGAGAAGATGATGAACGGCGGCCTCGACCCGACGCTCGCCTACATGACCGGCAGGCTCAAGGTCGAGGGCAGCCTCGGCGTCGCGATGAAGCTGACCGCGCTGCTCGGCGACTAGTGTCCCGTCCCCGAAATTCGTGAAACGAATTTCGGGGACGGGACACTAAGTATTTGAATCTAGTGGCCTGCTTGTCCCAGAAATTCGAAATCGAATTTCTGGGGCAGGACACTAGGCGCGGCTTCCTTGACAGCCGCGGCGCATCGACCATATAGGGGACGGCCCGCCTGCAAAACAGGCGTTCGGCCGGCTCGGGGCGGAGTAGCTCAGCTGGTTAGAGCAGCGGAATCATAATCCGCGTGTCGGGGGTTCAAATCCCTCCTCCGCTACCACCACCCCGCCCGTTCAGCCCGCGAGACGCCGCTTGAAGAACCCGGTCGTCCGCGACCACGCCAGCTCGGCCGCCGCCTTGTCGTAGCGCGCCGCCGAGGTGTCGTTGTGGAAGGCGTGGTTGGCGCCGTCGTACATGTAAAGCGTGTAGTCCTTGCCGGCCTTGTCCAGGGCCTCCTGGAACGCCGGGACGCCGGCGTTGATGCGCTCGTCCAGGCCGGCGTAGTGCAGCAGCAGCGGCGCCTCGATGTTCGGCACCTCCGCCGGGTCGGGCGCGCGGCCGTAGAACACCACCCCGGCATCGAGCGTCGGGTCGGCGACCGCCAGTTGGCCGATCAGGCCGCCGCCCCAGCAGAAGCCGACCGCGCCGACCTTGCCGTTGCCGTCGGCGTGACCGCGCGCGGCGGCGACCGCCGCCTTGGCATTCGCGACCGTCTGCTGCGGGTCGAGCGCGCCGATCATCTCGCGCGCCTTGTCCTCGTCGGCGGGCGTGCCGCCGGCCGGCGACAGGAAATCCGGCGCGACCGCCAGGAAGCCCGCGAGGCCCATGCGCCGCGCCACGTCCTCGATGTGCGGGTTGAGACCGCGGTTCTCGTGGATCACGACGACCGCGGGCAGGCCCTGGCCGCCCTTCGGCTTCGCCACATAGGCGCGGACATCGCCGCCGGAGCCGGCGAACGACATCGGCGCGATCGCCAGGCGGTCGTCCGCCGGGTCGATCATCGCGGCCGCCGCCTTGTTCGCCCGCAGCAGCGGGATCAGCGCGAGCGCGGCGGCGCTGCCGCCGGCAAGCTTCGACAGACGCTCGATGAAGCCGCGCCGGTCAAGCGCGCCGTGGGTGAAGGCGTCGTAGAGGGCGATGATCCGTTGGTCCATCCTATGCCTCCTACCCTTATACGAGATGAATCGACCTCGTGCTCGAACCCGCTGCCAGCGTCTCGGCGAGGCTTTCTTTCATGCCGGAACTGATGTCATGACGCCGAGCACATTGTCCCTTCTGTTAACTCAATCGGGCGCAGGCACCCGAAGCCGCCATAGCAGACCTGGCGGACATTC
>JBBECF010000012.1:0-29121 GCA_040881945.1 Dongiaceae bacterium
ACCTGTTACCCATGTCCCCGGTCTATCCTGTTACCTATGTAGCCGGTTTGGACCGTGCTTGCGCTCTCCCCCGGTCTGATGCTTTTGCTCACCGACGCGTTGACGTGATACGGCCGCAACCGCGGCTCCGGCCATCGCCCCCCGGCGCGCCGGACCGATTGCGGTAGATCAAGGGGCGGCGATGGTTGGCCCCATATACTTGTCCTCAAGTCCACCGTTCCTGGTGCCCGTCACTGAACTGCGGCCGCACCGGGTTCGCGCAGGAGACATCCTGGATGAGCCTGATACCCAAGGATCTCACCCCGGTTCTTCAGGAAACGGCGAACAAGGGCGTCGGCCCGGTCCGCTGGCAGCATCCAAAGTGGATCGATCACCTGCCGCCGTGCAATCACGCTTGTCCGGCGGGCGAGAACATCCAGACTTGGCTGGCTTATGCACGCGACGGCGAATTCGAGGCGGCGTGGCGCAAGCTCGCCGAGGACAATCCGCTGCCGGGCGCGCACGGGCGCGCGTGCTACCACCCGTGCGAGACGAGCTGCAATCGCAAGGATCTCGACGAGGCGGTCGCGATCCATGCGGTCGAGCGCTTCCTCGGCGATCTCGCGGTTGAAAAAGGCTGGTCGGTCCGGCCGGGCCGTGACACCGGCAGACGCGTGCTGATCGTAGGTGCCGGACCAGCGGGCCTATCCTGTGCGTGGCATCTGCGCCGCCTCGGCCACGTTGTCGAGATCCGAGATGCCATGGCGGAACCCGGCGGCATGCTCCATTACGGCATCCCCGCCTATCGTCTGCCTCGCGCCGAGCTCCTCGACGAGATCAAGCGCATTGAGGCAATGGGCGCTGCCTTTATCATGAACACACGGGTCGACGACGTAGTCGGTGATATGAACGCCGGCCGTTTCGATGCCTGCTTCATCGCCATCGGCACCCATGCCGGCAATCACCTGGACATTCCCGCCATGGATGGCCGCCAGATGGTCGATGCGGTAACGATGCTGGAGCAGCTTGAGGCGGGCAACGCGCCGAAGCTTGGCCGGGTGGTGGCGGTGGTCGGCGGCGGCAACACCGCGATGGACGCGGCCCGCGTCGCCAAGCGCCTTGGCGCCGAAGAGGCCATTCTCGTCTATCGGCGCGACCGCGCGCACATGCGCGCCGACCCCTACGAAGCCGACGAAGCCTTCCTGGAAGGCGTCAAGGCCAAATGGCTGACCAATCCGACCCGTTTCGGCAAGGAAGGCGTCACCGTCGAACGGATTGAGCTTGGCGACGACGGCACGTTGAACCCGACCGGCCAGTTCGAGACCTTGCCGGTCGATGCGCTGGTTCTGGCACTCGGCCAGCATGCCGAAGTCGGGTTTCTGCGCCGGGTGCCCGGAATCGAGATCGGCGGCAACGACAGTGTGATTGTCGACAAGCAACTGATGACCGACCATCCGGGCATCTTCGCCGGCGGCGATTTGATCGGCGGCCTGATGACGATGACCGCCGCCACTGGGCACGGCAAGAAGGCGGCGCGTGCCATCAATGCCTGGCTCAAGGATGGCACTTACGAAGCGCCCGTTAAGTCATCCACGATTGGATTCGACGGGCTCAACCTGCCGCTGTTCCTCGACGCCGGGCGGTCGCGGCCGAGTGAGCTGCCGGTAGAGTTGCGCCGGGGATTCGTCGAGGTGGTGGCAGGCATCGACGCGCGGCAGGCCAGCTACGAGGCCGACCGGTGTCTGTCGTGCGGCAACTGCTTCGAGTGCGATAACTGCTTCGCCGCCTGCCCCGAGCAGGCGATCACCAAGCTCGGCAAGGGCAAGAAGTACGCCGTCGATCTCACCCTGTGCACCGGCTGCGCGGTCTGCTTCGACCAATGCCCGTGCCACGCCATCGACATGGAAGCGGAGCCCGTCATGTCGTCGGCCCAGGACCGGTTGCTTGTTCCCTCCCGTTTCAAGCTGCGCGCATGAGGATCCGATGACGACCGACACGATGGACGGCAACAGCGCGGTCGCCCACATCGCCTACAGAGTGAATGAGATCTGCGCGATTTTTCCCATCACGCCTTCCTCGCCGATGGCTGAATTGGCCGACGAATGGGCGGCCAAGGGCGTCCCCAACATCTGGGGCAGTGTGCCGGTCATCCAGGCAATGCAGTCCGAGGCTGGCGCCGCCGGCACGGTCCACGGATCGCTGCAGAGCGGCGCGCTGACGACGACGTTCACGGCCTCGCAAGGCCTGCTGCTGATGCTGCCGAACATGTTCAAGATCGCCGGCGAGTTGACGCCATCGGTGTTCCACGTCGCCGCCCGATCGGTGGCGACCCAGGCGCTTTCCATCTTCGGCGATCATCAGGACATCATGGCGGTGCGCACCGCCGGCTTCGCCATGCTCGGCGCCGCCTCGGTGCAGGAGGCGCACGATCTCGCCCTGGTCGCACAGGCGGCGACGCTGGAGTCGCGCGTGCCTTTCATCCATTTCATGGACGGCTTCCGGACCTCGCACGAGATCAACAAGCTGACCCTTATCCCCGACGAAACGATTCGGGCGATGATCGACGACGATCTCGTGCGCGCGCATCGCGCCCGGGCGCTCAGTCCAGCGCATCCGGTAGTGCGCGGCACCGCCCATAATCCTGACACGTACTTCCAGGCGCGGGAAACGGCGAATCCGTTCTATGCACGGGTGCCGGGCACGGTGCAGGCGGCGATGGACAAGCTCGGCAGCCTTTGCGGTCGCTCCTACCGCCTGTTCCGTTACGACGGGCATCCGGAGGCCGAACGGGTGGTCGTGTCGATGGGTTCGGGCGCCGAGGTGGTGAGGGAAACGGCGGTTTGGCTGGCTTCCAAGGGCGATAGGGTTGGCGCGCTGCAGGTTCTCCTGTACCGGCCGTTCTCGGTCGCCGATTTCCTCGCTGCCATGCCCAAGACCGTTGATTCTGTCGCAGTTCTGGACCGGACCAAGGAGCCCGGCGCGACCGGCGAGCCGCTCTACCAGGACGTCGTCGTGGCGTTCGCCCAAGCCGACAGGATGCCGCGTGTCATCGGCGGCCGCTACGGGTTGTCGTCGAAGGAGTTCCATCCGGGCATGGCCAAGGCGGTGTTCGACGAGCTCGAGAAGCCGCAGCCGAAGAACGGTTTCACCGTCGGTATCAACGACGACGTGTCGGCGACCAGCCTTGGCTGGGATCGCGATCTCGATATCGAACCGGCCGACACTGCCCGCGCCCTTTTCTTCGGCCTCGGCGCCGACGGGACGGTCGGCGCCAACAAGAACAGCGTCCGGATTCTTGCCGAGGCACGCGATCGCTACGCCCAGGGCTATTTCGTCTACGATTCCCACAAAGCCGGTGCTGAGACGATTTCGCATCTTCGCTTCGGCAAGCACCCGATCCAGGCACCCTACCTCATCCGCCACGCCGGCTTCATCGCCTGTCACAAGTTCGAGTTTCTGAACAAACTCGACGTGCTCGGCGCCGCAGTTCCCGGCGCAACGTTTCTGCTGAACGCCCCCTACCCGGCGGACGAAGCATGGAACGTGCTGCCGCGACGGGTGCAACGCCACATCGTCGAGAAGCGCCTGCGCTTCTTCGTGATCGACGCGACCAAGGTGGCCCAGAATCTCGGGCTCGGTCCGCGGGTGAACACAATCCTGCAGACCTGCTTCTTCGCGATCTCGGGCGTGCTGCCACGCGAAGAGGCGATCGCTGAGATCAAGGCATCGATCGAAAAGACCTACGGCCGCAAGGGCGGCGCTATCATCAAGAAGAACTTCGCCGCGGTCGACGCGGCGCTTGCGCATCTGCAAGAGGTGGCGGTGCCGCGCCGCGTCACCAGCACCACGGAACCGCCCCCACTGGTGCCAGACGATGCGCCGGAGTTCGTGCGCAAGGTAACCGCCGAGATGATGGCCGGGCGCGGCGACGATATCCCGGTGAGCGCGATGCCGGTCGACGGCACCTTCCCGCCGGGAACGACCGCCTTCGAGAAACGCAACATCGCCGTCGAGGTGCCGGCCTGGGACGCGAATCTCTGCATCCAATGCGGCCAGTGTGGCATCGTATGTCCGCACAGTGTGATCCGTGCCAAGTACTACGAGGAAGAGGCACTCACTGGCGCGCCGGACGGCTTTCCGTCTGCACCGGTCAATGCCCGCGGCTTTCCCCGCAGCCGTTTCACGCTCCAGGTCTACGTGGAGGACTGCACGGGCTGCGCGATCTGCGTGGAAAACTGCCCGGCGATCAGCCTGACCGATCCCGGCCACAAAGCCATCAACATGATCGACAAGCGGCCGCTCCTTGAAACCGAGCGGCGCAATACCGCCTTCTTCGAGACGCTCCCGCTGCCGCAGCGGTCGCGGGTCAATTTCGCTAACGTGCGCGGCGTCCAGTTCCTGGAGCCTCTGTTCGAGTTCAGCGGGGCGTGCGCCGGCTGCGGCGAGACGCCCTACCTGAAGCTCCTCAGCCAGCTCTTCGGCGACCGGCTGCAGATCGCCAACGCGACCGGCTGCTCGTCGATCTATGGCGGCAACCTGCCGACAACGCCGTGGCGCGCCGGCGCGGACGGCCGCGGGCCGGCGTGGTCCAATTCCCTGTTTGAGGACAACGCCGAGTTCGGTCTCGGCTATCGGCTTGCCATCGACAAGCAGACCGAGACCGCGCGGGCGCTGCTCAAGAAGCTCGCGGGCCAGGCCGGTGACGACCTAGCGACGGCGATCCTGACTGCGCCTCAGGTCACCGAGAGCGAACTCGCCGTGCAGCGCGAACGCATTGCCGCGCTCAAAAGCAAGCTCGAAGGACGCCCGGACGAGGATTCGGTCAATCTCCTGACGCTGATCGATTTCCTCGCGCGCCGCAGCGTGTGGATCGTCGGCGGCGACGGCTGGGCCTACGACATCGGATACGGCGGGCTCGACCACGTATTCGCGCAGGGCCGCGACGTCAACGTGCTAGTCCTCGACACCGAGGTTTATTCCAACACCGGCGGCCAAGCATCGAAGGCGACGCCACTTGGCGCTTCGGCCAAGTTCGCCGCGGCGGGCAAGCGGGTGCCGCGCAAGGATCTCGCCTTGCAGGTGATCGCCTACGGCTACGTATACGTCGCCCAGGTCGCCATGGGCGCGAACGCCGAACAAGCGCTGGTCGCCTTCCGCGAGGCGGAGGCGTATTCGGGGCCGTCGCTGATCTTGGCCTATTCGCACTGCATCGCGCACGGCATCGACATGCGCTACGGCATGAAGCAGCAGGCGCGCGCTACCGCCGCCGGTCACTGGCCGCTGTTCCGCTACGATCCGACCCGCCGACGCAGCGGCCAGAACCCCTTCCGTCTCGACAGCCCGCGGCCGCGCCTGAAGCTCGACGACTTCGCCTATCGCGAGGTCCGCTACAAGGTCCTGACACAGACCGACCCAGAGGGCGCCGCACGTATGCTGCGGCAGGCGCAGGCAGTCATCGACGAGCGCTACCGGGTGTACGAGGACCTCGCCGGCCGCGACGGCAGCCGGTTCCTGCCGAACTGGGAGGAAGCGTGATGGACCTCAGGACGACCTATCTCGGCCTTCAACTCGACCATCCAATCGTCGCCTCGGCCTCGCCGCTGTCACGCGAGTTCGACGGCATCCGGCGACTTGAGGACGCGGGTGCGGCGGCGGTCGTGATGCCATCGATCTATGAGGAGGAGATCGAGGCGGAAGACGTGGCGTTCGCTATGCTGGTGGAGCGCGGCAGCCTCGCCCACCCAGAGGCGGCGAGCTATTTCCCCGGCTTGCCGCGGCCCGTCGGCAGCCTGGAGGGGCGACTCGAGACGCTGAGGCGCGCCAGCGAGGCGTGCAGCATCCCGATCATCGCGAGCCTCAACGGCTCGACGCCAGCGGGCTGGGTGGAGTTCGCCCACGAGCTCGAGGCAGCGGGAGCGGCTGCGATTGAGCTCAACCTCTACCGGGTGCCAACCGACTCGACGATGAGCGGCGAAGCGGTGGAACGGCGCTGGCTCGAAACGGTGCGTATGGTGCACACCGCGGTGTCGCTGCCGCTGGCCGTGAAGCTCGGGCCGTGGCTGAGCTCGCCCGGGAATTTTGCCGCCAAGCTGCTCGAGGCCGGCGCCGCCGGGCTGGTGATGTTCAACCGCTTCTATGAGCCCGACATCGACTTGGCTACACTGCTGCCGAAGTCCGATCTGCAGCTCAGCCAACCGTACGAGATCCGGCAGGCACTTCTGTGGATCGCGCTGCTCGCCCGGCGGACCACGGCATCACTTGCAGCAACCGGCGGGGTCGAGACCTACCAGGAAGTGGTCAAGTACGTGCTCGGCGGCGCCGACGTGGTGATGACGACCTCGTCGCTATTGCGCCACGGGCCAGAGCACATCGGGGTTCTCAGGCACGGGCTCGAGGAGTGGATGGCTGGCCGCGACTTCAAAGCAATCGGCGATCTGCGCGGCCGCCTCGCCGCTTCGCGGCTCGCGCACCCGGAGGCCTACGTGCGGGCGCAGTACATCCAGATTCTTACCGGGTATGGCGGGGCATCGACGTGAGCCGCCAGCAGGTAGCACAGTGGCTGTTTGGCGCTCGTTTGAAGCTGCAACAAGAACCATCTTCGCCACGTCGCGCCGCAACCGCGCCTGTTGTGCATGCCGACCGATCAAATACCTGCCATGTCCGCTTCGCTCAACCGCGGGCGGTGGGAAGGAAGTTCGGCAATGAATTTGCGCGCGTCGACCCGTCGGCCGCCGGACTTCAGGTCAGGCACGATGCCGCTGATGACCGGGCGATCTCGACCCACGCTTGCCGGTGATACAATTTCACGGTGATACAATTTACGCTGCAGCAACCGCACACGCAGCAAATCGGTTGGCAGAGTGTCATGCCGCGTGAGTTCCGGATAGGGTCAAATCCGGTCGTTCGCCGAGTTCGTTACGGTTGGCCGGTGTGGGGCTGTGACCGGACATCGCCACCTGCAACGTCCTTCAATGACTCAATGACGTAGCCGGCGCCGCTTAGAAGAACGTGCGGATTGCGGACACCACGTTGTACTCGTCGTCGACGACGGGCATCACCTGCCACTTGTCGAAGACCAGGCACGGGTGCGACAGGCCGAGCGCGACCATGTCGCCGACCCGCAGCGGCGACTCCGCCGGCAGGTCCATGAAGGCGTGCTGGTCGTTGAGGGCGACGACCCGGTGGTCGGGCCCCAGCGGCCGCGGCGCGTCCTCGCTGCCCGGCCGGAACCACGCCTGCGGCGCCGGCAGCCCGGCGTCGTAGGAGCTGTCGCGCTTGCCGAAGCCGAGGATGGCGCGCGTCGGCTCCGGCCGCGACTGCACATAGGCCCACAGCTCGAGGGCCGATCGCGGCCCGTCGCCGAGCCGGCGGACCTCGGGCGAGCGCTCGGCGATGCGCCGGAACAGCTCCCGGTACATGATCGAATCGTGGGTTAGGTAGCAGCCGGCGCGGATCACCGTCTTGGTCTCGCGGCCGAGCCCGGCGCGGGCCAGGCGCCCGACCGCCAGGTCGTAGTGTCCCGAGCCGCCGGCGCTGAGGATCACCGGGCCGTCGGCGAACAGCGCTTCGGCGGCGCAGGCGCGCGCGATCTCGACGAGGAAGTCGAGGAAGGCGCGGATGCGGTCCTCGGTCGCGGCCTGGTCGGGGCCGGCGATGATGCCCTCGAAGCCCTCGACCCCGTGCAGCGCCAGCGCCGGCCCGGCGTCCCCGACCGCGCGCGCCACCTCGAGCGCCGCCGCGAGCGTGCGGGCTCCGGTGCGCCCGCCGGCGAAGCCGCCCTCGACCAGCAGCCGCAGCGGCCGGCCGGGCGGCCGGTCCCGCGCCGCTTCGGCGAGGCGGCGCACCCCGGCCACCGAGTCGACGAGGGCGTAGAAGTCGAAGCCGGGGTCGCGCTTCAGCTCGTCGAGGACGTAACGGACGGCCTGACGGCCGACGAGCTGGTTGGCGAACAGCACCCGCTTCACGCCGTAGCGCCGCGCCACCTGGACCTGGTCCACGGTCGCCAGCGTGATCGCCCAGGCGCCGTCGTCGAGCTGGCGCTTGAACAGTTGCGGGCTCATCGTCGTCTTGCCGTGCGGCGCCAGGACCGCGCCGCCGGCCTCCAGGAACCGCCGCATCCAGGCGCCGTTGTGCGCGAGCGCCGAGTCCTTGAGCACGACGACCGGCAAGGGCAGGTCCTCGCGCAGCAGGTTCCAGCCCTTCGCGCCGATCGCGCCGAGCGGGAAGGGCAGCGTTCCGCCCGGGATGCCCTTGACGCGGTCGTCGATCGGCGCGTTTTCCAGTTCGGCGAGGTCCAATTTCGTCCCCGTGGCCGGAGAAGCCGGAACCGCCCGACGATGCCGCCGCGGCGGCCAACGGTCAACCGCGACGTCGCGACGACCGTTCCCGTGGCGGCGTGGATTGAGTACCATGTCGCCGGCAAAGGGGGGGGCGCGACCGCGGAACGACGACCCCTTCCGCCGCGACAGGGTGGCAGGCTTCATGTCGGGCATGATCCGGGACGGCGACGCCGTCGACGCGGCGATTGCGGCGCTCGAGAGCGCCGAGGCGGGCAGCCGCGAGCTCGACGCGATGATCGCGGGCGCGCTCGGCTATTCGGTGGACGAGTCGCACAAGGTCGTGCGGCTGCTCGTCGCCGAAGGGTATTCCTGGAAGGTCATCTCCGAGATCGTCGGCAACGAGGTCCGCTCGTTCACCGACTCCCTGGACGCCGCCCTGCCGGGCGAGAACATCGTCGTCGCCATGTATTCGCCCCGGCGCGGGCGGTGGGCGGCGCTGCATCGCGCCGCCGACGGGCAGGAGATCCTGGCCTGGGCCGGCACCGAGATTCTGGCGCGGCGGGCGGCGGCCCTGCGCGCATTGCGGGCGGCCGAACGCGGCCCGGACGCCGCCGCCGAGGCGCCGCCGCCCCGGCTTGCGGCCGACCGCCCGGCGGCGCGCGCCGCGGCGTCGGCGGCGCTGGCGGAAGAGGTCGAATGGAAGATCCTGTTTTGACCGGGACGAGCCGACCGCCGCCCTACGTCATCGTCGTCGGCAACGAGAAGGGCGGCACCGGCAAGTCGACGACGGCGCTGCACCTCGCCATCGGGCTGCTCAAGGCCGGGTATTCGGTCGGCAGCATCGACCTCGACGCGCGCCAGGGCACGCTGTCGCGCTATCTCGAGAACCGCGCGGACTTCGCCGCGGCGACCGGCCGGGCCCTCGACATGCCGGAGCACCGGCGCGTCGAACGCTCGACCGCCGCGACCCGCGCCGCCGAGAGGGCGGAGGAGGCGGCCCGGCTCGATGCGGCGCTCGCGGACCTCTCCGGCCGCCAATTCGTCGTCATCGACACGCCGGCCAGCGATTCGCATCTGTCGCGATTGGGCCACGCCGCCGCCGACACGCTGATCACGCCGCTCAACGACAGCTTCCTCGACGTCGACCTGCTGGCCGTCGTCGACCGGGCGCGGCGCGAGGTGCTGGCGCCCAGCATTTACAGCCGCCTGGTGTGGGAGCAGAACAACCGCCGCGTCGCCGCCAACCGGGCGCCGATCGACTGGATCGTCATGCGCAACCGGCTGACCCATATCGAGGCGCGCAACAAGCGCGAGATCGCCGACCTGCTGGAGCGCCTGGCCAAGCGGATCGGCTTCCGCCTGGCGCCCGGCTTCGGCGAGCGGGTGGTGTTCCGCGAGCTTTTTCCACGCGGCCTGACGGTGCTCGATCCGCCGGACGCGGCGGCGGGGGCGAGCCTATCGAACCTCAGCCATTTCGCCGCCCGCCGCGAGGTCGAGGCGCTGCTGCGCGCGATCGGCGTCGCGCCGGCGCCGGCATCGAGCGCCGGCGCCGCGCCGGAGGCGGTTGCGACCTGACCGACCGCAACGCGGCCGGCGCCGGCGGCTAACGCTCGATCACCAGGCAGGACTGTTCACGCGCCGTCAGCTCCCGGCACAGCCCGTGCGCCTGCTCGCGGTCGTCGAACGGCCCGGTGCGAATGCGAAAGAATGCGCCGCGCTCGCCCAGGTTGGCGCGATCGACGCGCAGCTTCTTGTCCGAGAGGAGATCGGGAAAGTCCCGCTGCAGCCGGGACCATTCCTGCGTTGCGCCCGTTTCGGACTTGACCGAGGCGAGCTGGACGAGGAAGGCGCTGGCTGCGGCCGACGCGCTGGTCGCCGTGGGCTTCAGGGCGGGTGGTGGCGGCGGCGCCGCGTCCGACTGCGGCGTCGGGACCGGGGCGTCATCGGCGTCGACGCCGCCGGCCGGCGGCGGCAGGACGATCGTGCCGTGGGGCGTCTTCACGACCAGGCTGAACTCGTGCTCGCCTGGATCGAGCGGCGCGGCAGGGATGAGGATCCAGTCCCCGATCGCGTCGGCCCGCACGGTCCCGATCGGCTCGCCGTTGTCGAGCACGATCAGCTCGGTATGCGGCGCCGCGCGGCCGGCGATGACGGCGTCGCCGCTCGGTGAGACGCGCACGACGTCGAAGCTCGGCTCTTCGGCGGCGGCCGGCGGCGCCTCCGTTGCCGGCGTTGTCGGCACTTCGCCGGCGGTCGCGGACGGCGCGGTCGCCTCGGCGCCGGCTTGGGTCTCGCTGGCGGCCGGGGTCCCGCTCCGCGGGTCTGGCCCGACGTCGCGGACGACACGGTCGTAGCCGTACCAGGTGCCGCCGACCGCCACCAAGGCGATCAGCACCACGGCGGCGATGGCCGCCCCGCGATACGGCGCCCGCGGCGGGTGGACGACGCCGATGGCCGTGGCCGCCTCGGCGACCAGAAGGTCGGGCACGGGCGGCGCGACGATTGCATCCGATGGCGCCGCGGCCAGGACGTCGCGGGCCTCGCCCCGCCGGCGCAGGCCGAACGACAACAGGCTCCCGGGCGGGGCGGGCTCCTCGGTGGATGCTTGGGCGTCGGGTCGCCGTGTCTCGGCGGCCGCGGCCTCGGGCGGCGACGCGGCAACGGGCCGATGACCGTTCGTCTGCCGCTCCGGCGGCGCGGCGCGGCCGCGCGTCAGCGCGGCGGCCGGCACGGCGGCGCCCTTGCGGGCGAGCAGCGGGCTGGATGGCGCGGCGATATCGGGCTCGCTCACGACGGCTCCCGCGCCTGCATCTCGGCGGTGACCGGCGTTCGCGCCTCGTCACCGACCGCGACCGTCGCCGCGACCGGCAGCGGCCGGCGCGGCCGCCCGCCGAGCCGGCCGCCAATGTAGTCCCACAGTCCGGCGATCTCCTCGGCCGAGCGCGAGACGCCCGGCAATTCCATGACGGTGCGTCCGTCGACCATGCTGGCGGCGAAATCGACGCGCTGATGGACGATCGCCGGAGCCAGCGTGCCGTGCTGCGACAGCACCGTGATCGTCTCGGCGGTAATCCGCGCCCGCGCGGTGGCGCCGTTCACGACGAAAACCAACGGCTTGCCGAGATCCTCCACCAGCTCCACGGTCGCGCCGATCGAGCGCAGGTCGTGTGGGCTGGGCCGCGTCGGGATCAGCACCAGGTCCGACAGCCGAACCACCTCGGCGACGATGGCGCCGAGCGCCGGCGGCGTGTCGATGACCAGCAGCGCGATGCCGAGATCGCGCAGCCTCTCCACGTCCTCGGTCAGGCTTCGCGCCGTGCTGCGCAGGAACACCGGCGTCGGCGCCGCGCGCGCGTTCCACCAATCGGCCAGACTGCCCTGAGGATCGACGTCGGCGACGGCGACCGGGCCGGCGCCGCAGCGCTCCGCCTGGACCGCGAGATGGCCGGCGAGAGTCGTCTTGCCGACGCCGCCCTTACGCGAGGCGATTGCCAGCACGTGCATGATCGGCTCCCCTTGAGTCACGCCCGGCGGCCGCGGCCTCCATCGATCCGACCCTGTCCTGTCAGCGGATTTTACCCACAATAGGTTGTGGGCCGATTTCGAAAAACCTACTATGGCATGCGGTACAAGGGAAGCGCGAAAGACGCCGGCGGGAAATTTTTTTCGCCGCGCCCGGGCGGCTCAACCGCCGAGGAACAGGCGGCCCACCTGGGGATCGTCGAGCAGTTCGCGGCCGCGACCGGCCATCGCCACCTGGCCGGAAACCAGCACATAGCCGATGTCGGAAAACTCCAGGCCTTTCTTGGCGTTCTGCTCGACCATGACGATGGTCTTGCCGTCGGTCCGTTGCAGGTCGGCGAGGATCTCGAAGACCATGTCGATGAAGCGCGGCTCGAGCCCGATCGAGGGCTCGTCGACCAGCAGCACCTGCGGCTCCATGATCAGCGCGCGCGAGATTTCCAGCAGGCGCCGCTCGCCGCCCGACAGCGTGCCGGCGCGCTGCCGCCGCCGCTCGGCCAGGCGTCCGTACTTGGCGAACACGCGCTCGGCCGCTGCCTTGGCGTCGCGCGGCCGGTCGGCGAGATAGCCGCCCATCAGCAGGTTCTCCTCGACCGTCATGTCGGGGAAGACTGAGTTGTCCTGCAGGATGTAGGCGACGCCCGCGGATTTCAGCCTGTCGTTCGGGGCCAGGCGGGTCACGTCCGTGCCGTCGACCGTGATGCGGCCGGCATAAATGTCGGTGAACCCAAAGATGGAATGCAGCACGGTCGACTTGCCGGCGCCGTTCGGGCCGATCAGGCACAGCGACTGTCCGCGCCCGACCATGAGGTCGAGATCGTGCAGAATCTGCATCTTGCCGTAGCCGGCGCGCAGGCCCTCGACGGCCAAATGCGGCGGCCCGGCGCAGAGCGCGGCCAGGCGCGCGCGGTCGGGCGCCGCCGCCGCCAATTCCCCGGCTTGGCGGGCGACCTCGTCCACGGACATCGCCATCTCGACGCGGCCGAGGCCGTGGCCGTGGCTGCGCCGGCGGGCCGCGCCCTCCGCCTTCTCGTCGCCGATCAATGCGCCCCCAGATAGGCGTCGACGACGCGCCGGTCGTTCCGGATATCCTCCGGCCGGCCCTCGGCGAGCAGTTCGCCATGCGCCAGGCAATAGATGCGGTGGGCCAGGTTCATGATCACCCGCATGTTGTGCTCGATGACCAGGAGGGTGATGCCGAGATCGGCGTTGGCCCGCTTCAGCCGCTCGATCAGGCCGTTGATCAGCGTCGGGTTGATGCCGGCCGTCGGCTCGTCGAGCAACAGCATCGTCGGCTCGTTCATCAGGGCCATGGCGAATTCGAGCAGCTTCTGCTGGCCGAACGACAGGTCGCCGGCCGGCAGGCGCCGCTTGGCGTAGAGGCCGACGAACTCGAGCAGCTCCTCGGCCCGCTCGACCGCCGCGTCCGCGGGCCGCGCGAACATGGCGATCAGCCCCTCGGGCGCGTCCGGCACGCTGATCAGCATGTTCTGCAGGCAGGTCATGCGGCGATAGATTCGGGTCTGCTGGAAGGTGCGCAGCAGGCCGAGTCGTGCGATCTGCGGTACACGCAGCTTCGAGATCTCGCGGCCCCGGAAGCGGATCGAGCCGCCGTCGATCGGGTGATAGCCGACGATCGAATTGAACAGCGTCGTCTTGCCCGACCCGTTCGGTCCGATCAGGCCGACGATCTCGCCCTTGCCGACGCCGAGGCTGACGGCGTCGTTGGCGACCACCCCGCCGAAGCGCTTGGAGACGGCCACGACTTCGAGCAGCGCGGTCATGGCCGGGCGCCGCCGTCCGCCTCTTCGACCCGGTGGCCGAACAGCTCGGGGCGCCGTTCGCGCAGCCAGCCCAGGATGCCGAGCGGAAAGAACAGCACGACGACGACGATGAGCAGGCCGAGGGCGACCCGCTGCCAGCCCAGCAGGTAGGTCCAGAACAGTTCCTGCGTGACGTGGAAGACGACGGCGCCGACCACCGGCCCCCACAGCGTGCCCTTGCCGCCGAGGATTGCCATCAGCACCATCCACACGCCGAAGGTCGGCCCGGCGAAGGCCACGTCGCGCGGGTCGATGAAGCCGATCATGTTGCCGACGATGCCGCCGGCGATGCCGAGGAAGACGGCCGAGACGCACCACGCCATCGTCTTGTAGCGCGTGGTGCGCAGGCCCATCGCCTCGGCCTTGTCCTCGTCGTCGCGGATGGCGTTGATGGCCAGGCCGAAGCGGCCGCCGTAGATATGGCGCAGCGTCAGGAAGGTGGCTGCGGCGAGCGCGAAGCTGGAATAGTAGAACAGCATCTTGCGGGTATCGATGTCGCCGGGATATTGCGGCGTCACCAGCCCCGAGCCGGCGCCGATATAGTCCCAGCCGCTGGCGATCTCGCCCGCCGCGATGCCCAGGCCCAGGGTGCCGATCGCGAAGTAATGGCCGCGCAGGCCGAGGATGCCGGAGCCGAGAACGGCGGCGACGGCGACCGCCAGGATCGCCCCCAGCGCCATCCCGACGAACAGTCCGGGAAAATAGCCGAGCCCGGCGTCGCGCTGCACGACCGCGCACAGATACATGCCGACGCCGAGGAACAGAACATTGCCGAAGGAATTATAGCCCATCTGCCCGCCCATGATGTCCCAGGTGAGCGCGAAGCACACCATGATCCACAGGAACGAAAGCTGGGTCTTGAAGGCGGGCAGCAGCATCGGCGCGACCAGCGCCACGGCGCCGATCGCCAGGAGCGGCGCGAGCCTACGCGCAAGCGGGCTCATTTCAGGTACTTGCGCCGGCGGCCCAGCCGCCGGTTGCGGAACACCAGGATAACGACCAGCAGCGAGAACACGAAGGCCGCCTGGTATTCGGCGCCGAGCAGGAAGCCGGCGAAGTTCTCCGCCGCGCCCAGGCCCAGCGCGGCGGCGATCACCGCGGCCAGGTTGCCGAGCCCGGCAACGACCACGATCATGAACGAACGCACGGTATAGACCAGGCCGAGATAGGGGTGGACGATCCAGGTCATGATGACCAGCGCGCCGGCGGCGCCGCAGATCGCGGCGTTGAGCGCGAAGGTGGCGGCGTAGACGCGGTCGGTGTCGATGCCGAGGATGCGCGCCCCCCGCGCGTTCTGCGCCGTCGCCCGGATCGCCTGGCCGAGCCGCGAGCGCCGCAGGAAGGCAACCAGGCAGCCGCCGAGCAGGAAGGCGGCGGCGAAGGCGACCAGCTTGATCTCCGCCACCGTCACCATGCCGCCGAACAGGAAGCGGGTGCCGAGGCCGGAATCGACGGTTTGCACGTCGGCCCCGAAGACCTGATTGGCGAACTGCTGCAACAGGATGCTGAGCCCGAAGGTGGCGAGCAGCGAGATGAACAGGTCCTTGTCGACGACGCGGTAGATGACGACGCGGTACAGCCCCCAGCCGACCGCGAACATGACCGCGGCCGCGGCCGGCACGCCGAGGGCGGGATGATAGCCCGCCTGCACGACAAACAGCGCCACATAGCCGCCGAGCATGACGAATTCGCCCTGGGCGATGTTGATGACGTTCATCACGCCCCAGACCAGCGCCATCCCGTAGGCGGCGAGCGCGAAGACCGCGCCCACGAGGATGCCGTCGATCAACAACTGGAGCGAGAGGACCGGCGCCTGGATCAGCAGATCGAGGTTGCTCATGCCCGAAATGACCGCGCCCGCCCCGGCGATCGGGGCGGGCGCGTCTTACCGGTTAGCGCTTGTCCCAGGTGGGCGCCGGGTAGACCACCTCGGACGAGGCCCACTTGCTCGGCGCCACGACCCTGAACTCGCCCTTCTGCACCTGATAGAGCACCATCGGCTTGGCGATGTTCTTGCCGGTGTCGTCGAACTTCACGTTGCCGTAGAAAGTCTGCATGTCGGTCGCCGCCAGGGCGTCGCGGACCGCCTTGGTGTCGAACGATGCGGCGCGCGCGAAGGCGTCGGCATAGACCAGCACCGCCGCCGCGGATTCCGCCGCCTGGTAGGGCGGCGCGTAGGCGAAGGTCTTCTCGAACAACTGCGCGAAGTCCTCGGCCGACCCGAACCACTTGTCGGAATAGCTGAGCGCCCGGTCCCATTGCGAGGCGCAGACGGCGAATTCCGATTCCTTTCCGAACTTGGCGATGATGTCGGCCGAATCGCAATGCGTCATGGCCAGCATCGGGACATAGATCTGGCTGTCGGTGATCTGGCGGATCGCCAGCGCCGGCCCCTTGGCGTGGGCGGAGACGATCAGCACGTCCGGCTTCACCGCCTTCACCTTGGTCAGGGTCGCCGACATGTCGTTGAGATCGGGCGGCAACTTGTCGTCGATCACGAGCTGCATGCCCCAGCGCTCGACGTCCTCGACCACGCCGTTGCGCACGTCCTGGGAGAACGGGTCGTTCTCGATCGCGACCGCGACCTTCAGCGACTTCGGGTCGATCCCGGCGGCCGTCGCCCGTTCGCCGGCGAGGTTGATCGCCTCCTGCAGATACTGCTCCGAGGTCGACAGGACCGCGAACATGTACTGGTAGCCTTCGCCGAACAACTCGCGGTCGGCGCCGTTGGCCTCGACCATCGGGACGCCGTATTTCTCGGTGACCGGCGCGATCGCCTTGGTCAGGCCCGAGCTGTACGGGCCCAACATGAATTGGACGCCGTCCTGGTTGATCAGCCGCTCGGCGAGCTGGGCGCCGCGCGCCGGCGTCGATTCGTCGTCGTAGTAGACGACCTTGATCTTGTAGGACTTGCCCCCGACCGTGACGCCGCCCATCTCGTTGACGCGCTGCACCGCCAGGTCGTAGCCGTCCTTGGTGTTCTTGCCGTTGGTCGAATATTTGCCGGTCAGCGACACGGCGGCGCCGAGGATGATGGTGTCGCCTTCGACCTTGGCGGCGGCGGGGCCGTCGGCGACGAGACCGAATGCGGCCGCGCTCATCGCGACGGCGGCAAAATGCTTCAATCGATTGGACATGGGCGCGATCTCCCTGGTTCCTCGGAGGCGGACCCTCCTGGTCGTTCCCCCGACTGCCCCGCAGGTCCTCCGCTCGCGGAGCCCGAAGCGATAGTAAAGGTCTTTTCGGCCGGCGCCGCAAGCTTGTCGGGCATGGGGTCGCGGCGCCCGCCGCGCGGCCGAGATCGGCCCTCGCCAAGGGTCGCCCCCGCGGGCTAGGGTTGGCGCGCCGGCTCCGGCCCGGCGACGCAGGAAACGGAGGAGGTTGCGGTGCAACGTCATCGGATCGCGGTCATCCCCGGCGACGGCATCGGCCTCGAGGTCGTGCCGGAAGGCATCCGCGTGCTCGAGGCCGCCGGGCGGCGCTTCGGCATCGCCTTCCAGTGGGACGAATTCGACTGGAGCTGCCGGCATTACGAGCGCACCGGCCGCATGATGCCCGAGGACGGGCTGGCGCACATTTCCAGCCACGACGCCATCTTCCTGGGCGCCGTCGGCTGGCCGACGGTGCCGGACCATGTCTCGCTCTGGGGGCTGTTGATCCCGATCCGGCGCGAATTCCAGCAATACGTCAACCGGCGCCCGGTACGCTTGTTCGCTGGCGTGCCCTGCCCGTTGGCGGGCCGCCGGCCGGGCGACATCGACTTCGTCATCCTGCGCGAGAACAACGAAGGCGAATATTCCGAGATCGGCGGCCGCCTCTATCCCGGCACCGAGGCCGAGATGGCGATCCAGGAATCGGTCTTCACGCGGCGCGGCGTCGACCGCATCCTGCGCTATGCCTTCGAGCTGGCGCGCGAGCGGCCGAAGCGGCACCTGACGTCGGCCACCAAGTCGAACGGCATCATCCACACCATGCCGTTCTGGGACGAGCGGTTCCGCGAGGTCGCCCGCGACTACCCCGAGGTCAGGACGGATCAGTACCACATCGACATCCTGGCCGCCCATTTCGTGCGCCACCCGGACTGGTTCGACGTGGTCGTGGGCAGCAACTTGTTCGGGGACATCCTGTCCGATCTCGGCCCGGCGGCGACCGGCACGATCGCCATCGCGCCTTCGGCCAACCTCAACCCCGAACGCGCGTTTCCCTCGATGTTCGAGCCGGTGCACGGCTCGGCGCCGGACATCGCCGGGCAGGGCGTGGCCAACCCGATCGGCCAGATCTGGTCCGGGGCGATGATGCTCGACCATCTCGGGCACGACGAGGCGGCGCGCGCGATCGAGCGCGCGATCGAGACCGTCCTCGCCGAATCGAGGCTGCGCACGCCCGACATGGGCGGCCGGGCGACCACGGCGGAGCTCGGCCGTGCCGTGGCCGAGGCGATCTAGCCGGCGAACGGTCCGCAAAGGTTCCTGCTGCGCGGCGCGTGGGTTTCGTGCTTTAATCCACGCCGCGCGCCGGACAACGAAAAGCAAGAACGGTCACTTCAGCTTCCGGCGCGCAGGGGAGGACACATTGATTCCAGGACGATTCGACTACCATTTGCCGCGGTCGATGGACGAAGCGCTGGCCATGCTCGCGCAATACGGCGAGGACGCGCGGCCGCTCGCCGGCGGCCACAGCCTGATCCCGATGATGAAGCTGCGCCTAGCCGAACCGGCGCATCTGATCGACCTGCGGGGCCTCGGCGACCTCAAGGGCATCCGTGAGGCCAGCGGCCGTATCCGCATCGGCGCCATGACGACCCAGGCCGAGGTGATCGCCTCGGCCCTGCTCGCCGAGAAATGCCCGATCCTGCCGGAGGCGTCGGCGCTGATCGCCGACCCGCAGGTGCGCTATGTCGGCACCGTCGGCGGCAACGTCGCCAACGGCGACCCGGGCAACGACTTGCCGGCGGTGATGATGGCGCTCGGCGCCGATTTCGTGCTGCGCGGCAAGGGCGGCGAGCGGACGGTGGCGGCCAAGGACTTCTACGAAGGCACCTACGCCACGGCGCTGAAACCCGGCGAGTTGCTGGCCGAGGTCCATTTCCCGGCGCCGCTGGCCGGCCACGGCTACGCCTATCGGAAGATGAAGCGCAAGGTCGGCGACTACGCGATCGCCGCCGCCGCGGTCGTCCTGAACCTCAAGGGCGGGACCTGCGAGCGGGCGTCGATCGCGCTCACCAATCTCGGGCCGACGCCGATCTTCGCCGCGGCGGCCGGGCAGGCGCTGGCCGGGACCAAGCTGGACGCCGCGGCGGTCGAGCGGGCGGTCGGCCTCGCCGTCGCGCTGGCCGAGCCGGCCACGGACATGCGCGGGCCGGCGGACTTCCGCAGGCACGTGGCCGGGGTGATGACGCGCCGCGCGATCGAGACGGCGCGCGACCGGGCGAAGGGAGCATGACGGCGATGGCCAAGGTCCATATCAAGCTGACGATCAACGGCGAGGCGGTCGAGGGGCTGGTCGAGCCGCGCACGCTGCTCGTGCATTTTCTGCGCGAACAGCTCAGCCTCACCGGCGCCCATATCGGCTGTGAAACCAGCCATTGCGGCGCCTGCACCGTGGACCTCGACGGCAAGTCGGTGAAAAGCTGCACGGTCTTCGCCGTGCAGGCCGACGGCGGCGAGCTGCTGACCGTCGAGGGGCTGGCCAAGGGCGGCACGCTGCACGCCTTGCAGGAAGGCTTCGTCGAGGAGCACGGGCTGCAATGCGGTTTCTGCACGCCGGGCATGCTCATTCGATCCTACCGGCTGCTGCAGGAAAACCCGGACCCGACGGACGAAGAGATCCGCTTGGGGTTGTCGGGAAACTTGTGCCGGTGCACCGGCTACCAGAACATCGTCAAGGCGGTCCGCCACGCCGCGGACAAATTGAACAAACGAACGGAGGCGGCTGAGTAATGGGCACCACGACGGTAGCGTCGGCGGCGGAGCGCGAGAAGAGCCTCTGCGGCGTCGGCAGCGATAGGCGGCGCAAGGAAGACGCGCGCTTCATCCAGGGCAAGGGCAATTACGTCGACGACCTGAAGCTGCCGGGCATGCTGTTCGGCGACTTCGTGCGCAGCCCCTACGGCCACGCCCGCATCAAGTCGATCGACGCGAAGGCGGCCTTGGCCCTGCCCGGCGTCCACGCGGTGCTCACCGCCGCCGATCTGAAGCCGCTCAATCTCCACTACATGCCGACGCTGGCCGGCGACGTCCAGGCGGTGTTGGCCGAAGAAAAGGTGCTGTTCCAGAACCAGGAAGTCGCCTTCGTCGTCGCCGACGACCGCTACATCGCGGCCGACGCGGTCGAGCTGGTCAAGGTCGAGTACGAATCCCTGCCGGCGCTCACCGACGCCTTCAAGGCGATGGCGCCGGACGCCCCGGTGCTGCGCGAGGACACTGTCGGCAAGAACGACGTCGGCCAGGGGCCGCGCCGCCATCCCAACCACATCTTCAGTTGGGAGATCGGCGACAAGGACGCGACCGACCGTGCCTTCAAGGACGCGGCCGTCACGATCAAGGAGCTGATCACCTATCAGCGCGTGCATCCCTCGCCGCTCGAGACCTGCGCCTGCGTCGCCTCGATGGACAAGGTCAGGGGCGAGATCACGATCTGGGGCACCTTCCAGGCGCCGCACGTGATCCGCACCGTCGTCTCGCTGATCTCCGGCCTGCCCGAATCGAAGATCCACGTCATCGCGCCCGACATCGGCGGCGGCTTCGGCAACAAGGTCGGCGCCTATCCGGGCTATATCTGCTCGGCCGTCGCCTCGATCGTGTTCGGCCGCCCGATCAAGTGGGTGGAGGATCGCATCGAGAATCTGTCGACGACGTCCTTCGCCCGCGACTATCACATGACGGGCGAGCTGGCGGCGACCAAGGACGGCAAGATCCAGGCGCTGCGCGTGCACGTTCTCGCCGATCACGGCGCCTTCAACAGCCACGCCCAGCCGAGCAAGTGGCCGCTCGGATTCTTCAACATCGTGACCGGCAGCTATGACATCCCGGTCGCCTATGTCAGCTCCGACGGCGTCTATACCAACAAGGCCCCCGGCGGCGTCGCCTACCGCTGTTCGTTCCGCGTCACCGAGGCGTCCTACCTGATCGAGCGCATGGTCGACATCCTGGCGCAGAAGCTGAAGATGGATCCGGCCGACCTCAGGCTGAAGAACTTCATCCAGGCCGAGCAGTTCCCCTACAAGTCCGCGCTCGGTTGGGAATACGACAGCGGCAACTATCCGGTGGCGTTGAAGAAGGCGATGGCGGCGGTGGACTACCGCGGCCTGCGCAAGGAGCAGGCGGAAAAGCGCAAGCGCGGCGAGCTGATGGGCATCGGCATCGTCTGCTTCACCGAGATCGTCGGCGCCGGGCCGACGCGCAACTGCGACATCCTCGGCGTCGGCATGTTCGACAGTTGCGAGATCCGCGTCCATCCGACCGGCAGCGCCATCGCCCGGCTCGGCACGAAAAGCACGGGCCAGGGGCACGAGACGACCTACGCCCAGATCATCTCGACCGAGCTCGGCATCTCGTCCGAGGACATCATGGTCGAGGAGGGCAACACCGACACCGCACCCTACGGCCTCGGCACCTATGGCTCGCGCTCGACGCCGGTGGCCGGCGCCGCGGCGGCGCGCTGCGCCCGCAAGATCCACACCAAGGCGAAGAAGATCGCCGCGCACATGCTCGAGGTCGCGGAAGGCGACCTGACGTGGGAGGTCGACCGCTTCCGCGTCAAGGGCCTGCCCGAAAAACAGGCGACGATAAAGCAGATCGCCTGGGCCGCCTACAACCGGGTGCCCGAGGGCATGGAGCACGGCCTCGAGGCGGTCGATTACTACGACCCGCCGAACATGACCTATCCGTTCGGCGCCTATGTCTGCGTCGTCGATATCGACCGCTTTACGGGCGAGGCGAAGGTGCGGCGGTTCTACGCGCTCGACGACTGCGGCACCCGCATCAACCCGATGATCATCGAGGGCCAGGTGCATGGCGGCCTGACCGAGGCGTTCGGCATCGCCATGGGGCAGGAGCTGATCTATGACGAGATCGGCAACGTCCAGGGCGCCAGCCTGCTGGACTATTTCCTGCCGACGGCGGTGGAAACGCCGAAGTGGGAGACCGACTTCACGGTCACGCCCTCGCCGCACCATCCGATCGGCGCCAAGGGCGTCGGCGAATCGCCGAATGTCGGCGGCGTCTCGGCCATCTCCAACGCCGTGATCGACGCCTTCGCGCATCTCGGCGTCACGCACATGCCGATGCCGCACGCGCCCTGGCGGGTGTGGCAGACCTGCGCCGCGCACGGCCTCGATCGAGGATGACCGCGGCGACGAACGAGGAACGATCCACGCCGCCGGCGTCGCGCGAGGACACGCAGCGGCGGCTGGCCGGGGTCGGCTACATCGCCGATCCCGATCTGGCGATGGCGATCGTGCTGATGCGCACGCTCGAGCGCCCGCTGCTGCTCGAGGGCGAGGCCGGCGTCGGCAAGACCGAGGTGGCGAAGGCGCTGGCCGCGGTGCTCGGCTGTCCGCTGATCCGGTTGCAATGTTACGAGGGGCTCGACGCCAACGCCGCCGTCTATGAATGGAACTACCAGCGGCAGCTTCTCGCCATCAAGATCTGGGAGACCGAGAAGGTCTCGGCGGCGGAGAAGGAACGGCACATCTTCCAGGAAGACTTCCTGCTGCGCCGGCCGCTGTTGCGCGCCATCAGCATGGACGAGCCGCCGGTGCTGCTGATCGACGAGATCGACCGCGCCGACGAGGAGTTCGAGGCCTATCTGCTGGAGGTGCTGTCCGATTTCCAGATCACCGTGCCGGAGCTCGGCACCATCGCGGCGACGTCGATCCCCTATGTCGTGCTCACCTCGAACGGCACGCGCGAGTTGAGCGACGCGCTGCGCCGCCGCTGCCTCTACCACTACGTCGAGCATCCGACCGAGGACAAGGAGCTGCGCATCGTCGCCGCGCGCCTCCCCGGCATCGAACAGGCCCTGGCCGGCCAGATCGTGCGCTTCGTCCAGGCGGTGCGCCGCCAGGACTTGCGCAAGAAGCCCGGCGTCGCCGAGACGCTGGATTGGGCGCGGGCGCTGGTCGGCCTGGGGGTCGAGCGGCTGGACGACGACCCGGCGGCGGTCCACGCCAGCCTGCTGTGCCTGCTCAAGACCCGCGAGGACCGCCAGGCGTTGCCGGTCGAGGTCGTCGAGCGGCTGGTCGGCAAGGCGGTATGAGCGGCGTCGTCGCCTATCCGGCGCGCCGCGAGGCCGCCCCACCGCTGACCGCCCGGCTGGTCGGGTTCGTGCGGCTGCTGCGCGACAACGGCTTTGCGGTCGGCGCCGGCGAGGCGGTCGATGCCGGCCGGCTGGCGCGCGGCGTCGATCTCCTGGACGCGAACGAGCTGCGCTGGGGCCTGCGCGCCCTGCTCTGTGCCCGCCGCGCCGACTGGCGGCGCTTCGACGAGCTGTTCGACGCCTATTGGCGACGCCACGGCATGCGCCGCGCGGTACGGGCCGTCGGCGATCCCGGCCACGCGGCCTTGCGCCGGTTGCCCGGGGGCGCGCCCGCCGGCGGGCCGCCGGATCGGGTAGAACCGGACGGGCCCGGCGGGGCGCCGGCCGGCGCCGCCCGGCGCGGCGGCGCCAGCGCGGCCGAGGCGCTTTCGACCGCCGACCTGCGCCACGTCAACGACGCCGACGAGCTCGCCCGCCTGCACGAGCTGACCGAGCGGCTGGCGGCGCGCCTGCGCCACCGGCTGTCGCGGCGCGACCGGCTGCGCACGCGCGGCCGCCGGCTCGACCTGCGCAACACCATCCACCGCAGCCTGGCCTATGGCGGGGCGCCGATGCGCCTCGCCTTCCGCCGGCGCCGGTTGAAGCCGCTGCGCCTCGTCGTGATCCTCGACGCCAGCGGCTCGATGAGCGTCTACAGCGCCTTCTTCCTGCGCTTCATCCGCGGCGTCATCGACAACTTCCGCGAAGCCGACGCCTACGTCTTCCATACCCGGCTCGTGCATATCGGCCCGGCCCTGCGCGAACGCAACGTCGAGCGCGCGGTCGAGCGCCTGTCGCTGCTCGCTGCCGGCTGGGCGGGCGGCACCCGCATCGGCGAGTCCTTGCGCGCCTTCAACCGCGGCCACGCCGCCGGCCTGCTGAACGGACGCACCGTCGTGATGATCGTCAGCGACGGCTACGACACCGGGCCGCCCGAGCTGCTGGCCGAGGAGCTGCGCCTGATCCGGCGCCGCGCCCGGCGGCTGGTCTGGCTCAACCCGATGATCGGCTGGGACGGCTACGAGCCGGCCGCCGCCGGCATGCGGGCCGCGCTGCCGCATATCGACCTGTTCGCCCCGGCGCACAACCTCGAGAGCCTGCGGGCGCTCGAACCCTATCTGGCCCGGCTGTGAGGAGATGACATGACCGCCGAGACCGACCGCCTGATCGACTGCATGGCCCGGATGAAGGGCGAAAACCGGCCCTTCGCCGTCGCCACCGTCATACGCACGCAGGACGCCACCTCGGCCAAGGCCGGGGCCAAGGCGGTCCTGCGCGCCGACGGCACGATCGAAGGCTGGATCGGCGGCGGCTGCACGCAAGGCGCCGTCAAGAAGGCGGCCGCCGCGGCGCTGATCGACGGGCGGGCGCGGATGATCCGCATCCGCCCGGCCGACGCCGCGTCCGAGGGCGAGGAGATCGCCGAGTTCGCGAGCAAGTGTCTCAGCGGCGGCACGATCGACGTTTTCGTCGATCCCGTGCTGCCGCGCCCGGCTTTGTTGATCGCCGGCGCCTCGCCGACCGCCCAGGCGCTGTGCGATCTGGCGGCGCGGGCCGGCTTCGCGGTCACCGTCGCGGCGCTGCCGGGCGACCTGGCGGTGTTTACGCAAGCGGACAACCGGATCGCCGGCTTCGACCTGGCGCAGGATGCGCGCGCCGCCGGCGGCTTCGTCGTCGTCGCCACCCAGGGCAAGCGCGACCGCGAAGCGCTGGCGGCGGCGCTGGCCACCGGCGCGCCCTATGTCGGCTTCGTCGGCAGCCGCAAGAAGGCGGCGGCGTTGCAGCAGGAATTGATCGCGGCCGGCGCCGACCCGGCGCGTCTCGCCGCCATCCGATCGCCGGCCGGGCTCGACATCGGCGCGGCGACACCGGAGGAGATCGCGGTCTCGATCCTGGCCGAGATCGTCCGCGAGCGCCGCCTCGGCGCAGGCACGGGCGAGGCCGCGACCGCGACGCCGGCGGAACCGGGTATCGCGAAAGGAGACACCGCATGTTGCAACTGAACCGCGACGAGCTGCTACAGGCCTATCGGCGGATGCGCACGATCCGCGAGTTCGAGGAGCGCGTGCACGACGAATTCGCGAACGGCGCGATACCGGGCTTCGTCCACCTCTATGCCGGCGAAGAGGCGAGCGCGGTCGGCGTCTGCCAGCAGTTGCGCGAGGACCTGGACTACATCGCCAGCACCCATCGCGGCCACGGCCACTGCATCGCCAAGGGTTGCGACGTGGACACCATGATGCTCGAGATCTTCGGCAAGCAGGGCGGCCTGTGCAACGGCAAGGGCGGGTCGATGCACATCGCCGACCTCGACAAGGGCATGATGGGCGCCAACGGCATCGTCGGCGGCGGCCCGCCTTTGGTGTGCGGCGCGGCCCTGGCGGCGAAGACGCTGAAGACCGGCGGCGTCGCCGTCGCCTTCGTCGGCGACGGCGGCTCGAACCAGGGCACGACGTTCGAGGCGATGAACCTGGCGTCGGTGTGGAAGCTGCCGGCCGTCTTCGTGTTCGAGAACAACGGCTACGCCGAGGCGACGGCGAGCAGCTATTCGGTTGCCTGCGGCGACATCGCGCGGCGCGCCGACGGTTTCGGCATGCCCGGCCGGATCGTCGACGGGCACGACTTCTTCGCCGTCTACGACGCGGCGCAGGAGGCGATCGAACGGGCGCGCGCCGGCGACGGCCCGTCGCTCCTGGAATTCAAGCTGAACCGCTATTTCGGTCATTTCGAGGGCGACGCGCAGACCTACCGCGGCAAGGACGAGGTGGCGAAGCTGCGCGAGTCGAAGGACTGCCTGACGCTGTTCCGCCGGCGCGTCTCCGAGGCCGGCCTACTCGACGCGCCGCAGATGGATGCGATCGACGCCGAAATCCAGGCGCTGATCGCCGGCGCGGTCGCCGGCGCCAAGGCCGCGCCCTATCCGGGGGCCGAGACGCTGCTCACGGACGTTTACGTGTCGTACTGACAGGCGAGCGAGGGAGGCAGGACATGGCCAGAAAGATTTCGTTCCGCCAGGCCGTCAACGAGGCGCTGGCCCAGGAGATGACGCGCGACCCGCGCGTCATCCTGATGGGCGAGGACGTGGCCGGCGGCGCCGGCGCCGCGGGCGAACACGACGCCTGGGGCGGTCCGCTCGGCGTCACCAAGGGCCTCTATACCAAGTTCGGGCCGACCCGCGTGCTCGACACCCCGATCAGCGAATCGGCCTTCATCGGCGCCGCCATCGGCGCCGCGACGGCGGGCCTGCGGCCGGTCGCCGAGCTGATGTTCGTCGATTTCATGGGCGTCTGCTTCGACCAGATCTACAATCAGGCCGCCAAGTTCCGCTACATGTTCGGCGGCAAGGCGGTGACCCCGGTGGTGATCCGCTGCATGATCGGCGGCGGCTTCCGCGCCGCGGCGCAGCACTCGCAGTGCCTCTATCCGCTGTTCACCCACATCCCCGGCCTGAAATGCGTCATCCCGTCCTCGCCCTACGAGGCCAAGGGGCTGCTCATCGAGGCGATCCGCGACGACGACCCGGTGATCTTCTTCGAGCACAAGCTGCTCTACGACGTCGAGGAGGAGGTGCCCGAGGAGGCCTATACGATCCCGTTCGGCGAGGCCAACGTCCTGCGCGAAGGCAAGGACGCGACCGTCGTCGCGCTTGGCCGCATGGTCTCGCTCGCGATGCAGGCGGCGCAGGCGCTGGCCAAGGACGGCATATCCTGCGAGGTCATCGACCCGCGCACGACCTCGCCGCTCGACGCCGACACGATCCTGGAGAGCGTCGGGACCACCGGCCGGCTGGTCGTCGTCGACGAATCGAGCCCGCGCTGCAACATGGCGACCGACATCTCCGCGCGCGTCGCCCAGGACGCGTTCGCGGCGCTGCGCGCGCCGATCCGCATGGTCACGCCGCCGCACACGCCGGTGCCGTTCTCGCCGGCGCTCGAGGACCTGTACCTGCCGACCGCCGACAAGATCGCCGCGGCGGTGCGCCAGGTGATGGGCCGGGCGGCGGCATGAGCGGGCGCATCGAGCCCGTCGTCATGCCGAAATGGGGCCTCGCCATGCAGGAGGGCACGCTCGCCCGCTGGCATGTCGCGGAAGGCGTCGAGGTCGCGCCCGGCCGCGAGCTGTGCGACATCGAAACGGCCAAGATCGCCAACGCGTTCGAGGGCGCCGTCGCCGGCCGGCTGCGCCGGCGGGTGGCCGGCGAAGGCGCCGTCCTGCCGGTCGGCGCGCTCATCGCCGTCGTCGCCGACGACTCGGTGCCCGAGGCCGAGATCGACGCCTTCGTGGCGCAATTTCAGGCAAACTTCGTCCCTGTCGGCCCCGACGAAGCGGAAACGCCCGCGCCGCGGACGATCCGCGTCGGCGGCCGCGCCCTCAACTATCTCGCTCTCGGCGCCGGCGGAACGCCGGTCCTGTTCCTGCACGGCTTCGGCGGCGACCTGAACAACTGGATGTTCAACCAGCCGGTCCTCGCCGAGACGCGCGCGACCCTGGCACTCGACCTGCCGGGACACGGGGCCTCGGGCAAGGACGCGGGCGACGGCTCGCCCGCGACGCTGGCGGCGGCCGTCGCCGGGTTCCTCGACGGCCTCGGCGTCGAACGCGCGCATCTCGTCGGCCATTCCCTGGGCGGCGCCGTCGCGCTCGTCCTGGCGCTCGATCGGCCCGACGCCTGCGCCTCGCTCACCCTGATCGCCAGCGCCGGCCTCGGCCGCGAGATCGATGGCTCGTTCATCGACGGCTTCATCGCCGCCGCCGGCCGCAAGGACTTGAAGCCGCAGATCGAGAAGCTGTTCGCCGACCCGACCCTGGTGACGCGCGATCTCGTCGACGACGTGCTCAAATTCAAGCGGCTGGACGGGGTGGGCGCGGCGCTCAAGGCCATCGCCGCGGCGGCCTTCCCCGGCGGCGCGCAGGGGCTGATCCTGCGCGACCGGCTGGCCGGGTTGGCGGTTCCGGTCCAGGTCATCGTCGGTGCCCACGACCGGATCATCCCGCCGGGCCATGCGGAGGGATTGCCGGCAGCCGTCGCCGTGCACCGCATCGCGGCGGCCGGCCACATGCCGCAGATGGAAGCGGCGGGCGAGGTCAACCGGCTGATCGCCGCGCTCGCGGCGTGAGCCGCGCCGCCGGTCGGGGCGCACCGTGACCGACGAGGCGAGGCGTGCCCTCGCGCGCATTCCGGCCTTCGTCGGACGGCCGCTCGGCGGCCTCGTCGTCGAGCGGCTGCCGGGGCTGACCAATCGAACCTGCAAGCTGGCCCTGGACGGCGAAGCCTTCGTGCTGCGCATCCCCGGACCCGGCACCGGGCGCTACATCGACCGCGCCGCCGAGGAGCACAATGCGCGCGTCGCCGCCGCGGTCGGGGTCGGGCCCGAGGTGCTGTTCTTCGACCGCGCCGACGGCTTGATGCTGACCCGTTTCGTCGCGGGCGCCGATGTCCTCGACGCCGGGAGGCTGCGCGAGCCCGCCCTGCTGCGCCGCGCGGTGCGGACGCTACGCCGCTTGCACGGCTGCGGCCGCCGTTTCCACGCGCGCATGGACCTGTTCGGCAGGCTCGACCTCTATCTCGCGCTGGCGGCCGAGCGCGGCACTGCGGCGCCGCCCGAGCTGGTCGCCGCCCGCGCCGCGGCCGCGCCGCTGCGCGACGCGCTGGCGCGGGGCGCGGCGCCGGACGCGCCCTGCCACATCGACCCGGTGCCGCACAACTTCCTCGTCCTGGACGAGGCAGACGGCGGCATGATCCTGCTTGATTGGGAATATTCGGCGATGTGCGAGCCGATCTGGGACCTCGCCGACTTGTCGGTCGAGGCGCGGTTCGACGCCGCCCAGGACGCGGCGATGCTGGAGACCTATTACGGCGCGGCGGCGCCGGCCGCCGCCGGGCGGCTGGCGCTCTACAAGGCGATGCTCGATCTGCTGGCCGCCGCCTGGAGCTGGCTGCAGGTCGCCGACGACAATCGCAACGCCGACTTCCGCGCGCTCGCTGCCGAGCGGCTGGCGCGCTGCCGGGCGGCGATGGCGGCGCAGGCTTGAGCGCCTTTCCTCCCGGACCGAAACGGCCTATATAGATCGTTGTCTCAACGGGGTGCCCTGAACGGGCTGAGAGGGGCCGCGCGGTAGCCGCGCCGGCGCCAACCCGATGAACCTGATCCGGATAATGCCGGCGGAGGGATATGGGCGCGATACCGATACCAAGGACCGTCCCGGTCGTTCCGCCGCAG
>JBBECF010000012.1:29221-41740 GCA_040881945.1 Dongiaceae bacterium
GAGGGATATGGGCGCGATACCGATACCAAGGACCGTCCCGGTCGTTCCGCCGCAGTCAATCGGTGGAGGACCGCGATGCGATTCCCGATAAACGCATTTTTCGAAGTCCGGGCACGAAAGGTCTCCCTCTCCCCTTGTGGGAGAGGGATCGAGGGTGAGGGGACGCCGCCGCCAGGCGGCCATGTCAAGACGTCGTTCGCGCGCCGACGCGTGCGACCCCTCACCCAAACCCTCTCCCACAGGGGGAGAGGGTTTTTCGTGCGCCGACAGGCGCAATATTGCTTGGCGTTCGCTCTTGGCCTGTTCGGCGCCGGCCCGGCGCTTGCCGCCGAGCCGCCGACGCTCACCGTCTATACCTACAGCTCGTTCGTCTCGGAATGGGGCCCCGGCCCGGCGATCCGCAAGGCGTTCGAGGCCGACTGCGCCTGCCGGCTCGACTACGTCGCGCTCGAGGACGGCGTTGCCCTGCTCAGCCGGCTGCGCCTGGAAGGCAAGCACACCAAGGCCGACCTGGTGCTCGGCCTCGACACCAACCTGACCGCCGAGGCGGCGGCCACCGGCCTGTTCGCGCCGCACGGACTGGACCTAGCGGGGTTGAAGCTGCCGTTCGCCTGGACCGACGCGACCTTCGCGCCGTTCGACTACGGTTATTTCGCCTTCGTCTACGACAAGCAGCGGTTGGCCGCGCCGCCGCGCAGCCTCGAAGAGCTGGTCTCCGGCGACGCCGCCGAGAAGATCCTGATCGAGGACCCGCGCACCAGCACGCCGGGCCTCGGTCTGCTCTTGTGGATGCGCCGGGTCTATGGCGACGAGGCGGGCGCCGCCTGGCGCCGGCTGAAGCCCCGCATCCTCACCGTGACCAAGGGGTGGAGCGAGGCCTACGGCCTGTTCGTCGATGGCGAGGCGCCGCTGGTGCTGAGCTACACGACCTCGCCGGCCTACCACCTGATCGCCGAGGGCGTCGATCGCTACGCCGCGGCGTCCTTCGCCGAGGGCCATTACTTGCAGGTCGAGGTGGCCGGCCTGATTGCGGCGGCGCGGCAGCCGGAGCTGGCGCGGCGCTTCCTCGCCTTCATGGTCTCGCCCGGATTCCAGGACCACATCCCGACCGGCAACTGGATGTACCCGGTGATCGAGCCGACCGACGGCCTGCCGCCGGCCTTCGACGGCCTGGTCAAGCCGGCGAAGACGCTGCTGTTCGCGCCCGACGACGTGCGGGCGAACCGCAAGCGCTGGGTCGAGGAGTGGCTGGCGGCGATGAGCGACTGATGGCCGGGCTGCTGCCCGGCGCGCTCGCGCTCGGCCTGCTCGCGCTCCTCGTCGGCGGGGCGCTGGCCGCGCTGGCGGCGGCGGCCCCGACCTTCGCGCCCGGCGCGCTGTGGGCCGACGCCTACCTGCGCCACGTCGTCGTCTTCACGATCTGGCAGGCGCTGCTCTCGACGCTGCTCAGCGTCGGCGCCGCGGTCCCGGTGGCGCGCGCGCTGGCGCGGCGCCGCGCCTTCCCCGGGCGCACGGCGCTTCTGCGCCTGTTCGGCTTGCCGCTGGTGATTCCCAGCATCGTCGCCGTGTTCGGGATCGTCGCCGTCTACGGCCAGGCCGGGGCGATCAACCGAGTGGCGGCCGGATTCGGCCTGCCGGTCGGGCAATATCTC
Source organism: Dongiaceae bacterium (assembly GCA_040881945.1). Classification (GTDB taxonomy): domain Bacteria; phylum Pseudomonadota; class Alphaproteobacteria; order Dongiales; family Dongiaceae; genus JBBECF01. The sequence continues at coordinate 30,874 of JBBECF010000012.1, forward strand.
TACGGCCTCGGCGGCATCCTCATCGGCCACGTCTTTTTCAACCTGCCGCTGGCGACGCGGCTGCTGCTGCCGGCCTGGGAAGCGGTGCCGGGCGAGACCTGGCGGCTGGCGAGCCAGCTCGGCATGCGCTCCGCAGCGATCTTCCGGCTGATCGAATGGCCGCTGCTGCGCCAGGTCCTGCCCGGCGTCGCCGGCCTCGTCTTCATGCTCTGCTTCACCAGCTTCGCGGTCGTGCTGGTGCTCGGCGGCGGGCCGGCGGCGACGACCATCGAGGTCGCCGTCTATCAGGCGCTGCGCTTCGATTTCGATCTCGCCCGGACGGTCACGCTGGCGCTGGTTCAAATCGGTCTGTGCGCCGCCTTCGTCGGCCTTGGGCAGGCGCTGGGTCGCCCGATGCCGCTGGCGCCGACGGCGCAGCGCCCGCAGGACCGGCCGGACCTGGGCACGCTCGCCGGCCGCCTCGGCGACGCCCTGGCGATCGGCGTCGCCGGCCTCTATGTGCTGCTGCCGCTGGCGGCCGTACTCTACGCCGGTCTCGCCGGCCCGCTCGGCGCGGTGCTGCGCCAGCCGGCGCTGTGGCAGGCGGCCGCGCGCAGCCTCGCCGTGGCGCTCGGCGCCGGGGGCCTGTCGCTCGCCCTCGGCTGGGCGCTGCTGCTGACGGTCCGCGAACTGCGCCTGCGCCGGTACCGGCCGCTTCTGGCCGATCTGGTCGAGGTCGGCGGCTCGCTGGTCCTGGTCGTCCCGCCGCTGGTGCTCGGCGCCGGGCTCTTCGTACTGCTGTCGCCGGTCGCCGACGTGTTCTCGGTCGCGCTCGGGCTGGTCGTGATCGTCAACGCCGTCATGGGCCTGCCCTATGTGATTCGCGTCCTCGGGCCGCCGGTGATGCGCGTCGCCGAACAGCACGACCGGCTGTGCGCCAGCCTCGGCATCGCTGGCTGGAACCGCCTGCGCCTGGTCGAATGGCCGGCCGCGCGTAAGGCGGCGGGTCTGGCGCTGGCGCTGGTCTCGGCGCTCGCCGCCGGCGACCTCGGCGCGATCGCGCTGTTCGGCACCCAGGACACGGCGACCCTGCCGCTGCTGCTCTATCAGCGCCTGTCCAGCTATCGTCTGGCCGAGGCCGCCGTGACGGCGCTTGTTCTGGTGGCGCTCAGCCTCGGCCTGTTCGCGGCGATCGAGCGCGCGGTGGGCGGCTCGCCGCGGCGAAGCCTCCGGCGGAGCCAGGGCCGTGGCCGCGCTTGACGTCGAGGCGGCGACCTTCCGCTACGAGGACATGCGGATGTCGTTCACGCTGCATGTCGCGAGCGGCGACTGCCTGGCCTTGATCGGGCCGAGCGGGGCGGGCAAGACCACGCTGCTGTCGCTGATCGCCGGCTTCGAGCGCCCGGACTCCGGCCGCATCCTGATCGACGGCCGCGACGTGACCGCCCTGCCGCCGGCGGCGCGGCCCGTGACCATGCTGTTCCAGGAGCACAACCTGTTCGCCCATATCGACGTCGCCGGCAATGTCGGCCTCGGCATCGATCCCGGCCTGCGGCTCGGGCCGCCCGATTGCGAGCGGGTGGCCCTCGCGCTCGCCCAGGTCGGGCTCGAAGGCCTGGAGCGGCGCCTGCCGGCCCAGCTCTCCGGCGGCGAGCGCCAGCGCGTCGCCATCGCCCGCAGCCTGGTGCGCAACCGGCCGCTGCTGCTGCTCGACGAGCCCTTCGCCGCGCTCGGGCCGGCTCTGCGCCGCGACATGCTCGACTTGGTCAACGACATCCGCCGCGCCCACGGGCTGACCGTCGTCTTCGTCAGCCACGACCCGGGGGACGCCCGTCACGCCGCCGCCCGCACCGCCTTCGTTTACGACGGCTCGATCCTGCGCGTCGACGCGACCGACCGGTTGTTCGCCGGCGACGGCCCGCCGGAGCTGCGCGCCTATCTGGGCGACGCCTGAGCCAGCCGCAGGCGGACGCGGACGACGCCCGCCTCGCCGAACCCGTCCTCGATGACGAAGCCGAGCCGCCGGCACATGTCGAGCATCGGCGCGTTCTCGGCCAGCACGTCGCCGAAGATCTCGCCGATGCCGCGGCCGGCGGCTGCATCAGCATGTCCTGGTTGCGGCGATAGGCGACCATGTGCATCAGTGCCTGCACCGCCCGCTCGGGCGTGTCATAGCTGGGGACGCCGTTGTCGGCGAACAGCGCGCGCGCCTGCCGCGCCGTCTCCTCGCCGACCCAGCTCGTGAGCACGCAGCACTTGCGCTCGCCCAGCGTCTCGACGACGGCGCGCGCGGCCTCGAGGCTGGACGTGATCGCGGTCGGGCAATTGAGCACGAGGACGGCGTCGATGCCGCGGTCCTCGAGCACGACGCGCATCGCCTCGGCGTAGCGCGTGCCCGGCGCGTCGCCGACAATGTCGATGGGGTTGCCGCGCGACCAGGTGGCCGGCAGCACGCCGTCGAGGCGACGCAGCGTCTCCGCCGACAGCTCGGCCAGCCGGCCGCCGGCGTCGATCAGCGCGTCGGTCGCCAGGATGCCGATGCCGCCGCCATTGGTCAAGATCGCCAGGCGGTCGCCGGGCGGCACGGTTGCGGTGGCCAGAGTCTCGACGGCGGCGAACAGCTCGTCCAGGGCGAACACGCGCAACATGCCGGCGCGCCGGAAGGCGGCGTCGTAGACGGCGTCGGATCCGGCCATCGCCCCGGTGTGTGAGGCGACCGCACGCGCCCCTTCGGCGTGGCGGCCCGCCTTGATCGCGATCACGGGCTTGCTGCGCGCCGCCACCCGCGCCGCCGACATGAACTTGCGCACCTGCGTCACCGCCTCGACATAGAGCAGGATCGCCGAGGTGTCGGGGTCGCGGGCGAAATAGTCGAGCAGGTCGCCGAAATCGACGTCGACCATCTCGCCGATCGAGACGAGGTGCGAGAAGCCGATGCCGCGCGCCGTGGCCCAGTCGATGACCGAGCCGACGACGGCGCCCGACTGGGCGAGGAACGCCAGGCGCCCTTTGAGCGCCGGCAGATGGGCGAAGCTGGCGTTGAGGCCGATCCCGGGGACGAGCACCCCCAGGCAGTTCGGCCCGACGATGCGCAGCAGGTGCGGCCGCGCGGCGTCGAGCATGGCCTGCTTCAGGCGGCGGGCTTCGGTGCCAGCGCCGAAGCCGGCGGTGATGACGATGGCGGCCTTGGTACCGCGCCGGCCGAGATCGGCGATCAGCCCCGGCACGGTCGCCGGCGGCGTGGCGATGATCGCCAGGTCCGGGACGGTCGGCAGGCTGGCCACGTCCGGGTGGACCGGCAGCCCGTCGATCGTGCGGTGCTTCGGGTTGACCAGCATGATCGGCCCGGCGAAGCCGCCGGCGCGCAGGTTGCGGATCACGACGTCGCCGACGGTGGCAGGCCGCGGGCTGGCGCCGATCAACGCCACAGATTTCGGCGCGAACAGGAAATCGAGGTTGCGGACGGTCATCGCGCCGGTTGCATGACGACCCTGCGTCCTTCGACAGGCTCAGGACGAGGAGGAATCTTCGTGGCACAAAGATAACACCTCATCCTGAGCCTATCGAAGGACGCACCTTGCTCGTCCCAGCCTCCTGCAACCCAATGAAATGAAGCCGCTCAAGAACTTGTGGGATTGCCCGAGATCTCGTCCGCCCGAGGCGGCGGTCAGCCGCCTTCGGTCAGGGCGCGCAGCGCCTTGTGCTGCACGATCTCGATCTCGCCCCGCTCCGCCTGGCGGATGACGCCCGATCGGCGGAACTGGGTGAAGGTGCGGCTGATCGTCTCCGTGGTCAGGCCCAGATAGTCGGCAATGTCGCCGCGGCCCATCGGAAGCACGACGGGGCTATTCGGCCGGCCGAGGCGCGCCGCCCGCTCCGATAGGGCAAGCAGGAACGACGCCAGCCGTTCCTTCGCCGTCTTGCGGCCGAGCAACAGCATCTGGTCCTGCGCCGCCACCAGCTCGTTCGACGCCTCGACCAGCAGCCGCTGGCCGAGGTTGGGAAACTCGGCCAGGAGCGCCTCCATGCGTCGCCGCGGGAAGCGGCACAGCCGCGTCGCCTGCAGCGCCTCGGCGGTGTAGGCATAGGTGTCGTTGAGGGCGATGCCCAGGAAGTCGCCGGGAAACAGGAACCCGGTGATCTGACGCCGGCCGTCGGGCAGCAGCTTGTACGACTTCACCGCTCCGGCGACGACGTTGAACAGGGCCTCGGCGGGGTCGCCTTCGTGGATCACGGCCTGGCCGGCGGCGCACTGGACCGTCGAGACGATCCGCCGCAACCCTTCCAGCTCCGCCGTCGTCAGCGAGCCGCAGATGCTGATGTCGCGGATGTCGCAGGCGCTGCACGGCGCCCCCAGCGTCCTGGCGGGCGTTTCCCGGATTTCCACCAGCTTCAGCGGCATGGACGCTCCCTTAGGCCGGTTCCGAGGAACCCCGCTAATCATTATATCGCCGAAAACGGCCCGGCCTGCAAACGGCAAATTGATCTGGATCATCGACGACTTCGGCGCGCCTCCTCAAGATTTCAAGAAAAACCGAGGCGACGTGCCATACGGGGATATGGATGACGAGACGCTTTGTCGTCGGGCGGCTCGGCCGCGACCGTGCCGAAGCGGCCTATCCCTTGGCGCGGATCGCGGTTTCGACCCTGACGCTGGATCAGTGGCAGCGGTTCCTGTCGGCGCCCGAGGGCGCGCGGTCGGGCGTCATGGCGGCCGAGAACGAACGCGGCTATATCCAGGGCCTCTGCACTCATCGGGTCGTGCCGGACCTGCGGCACGGTGCCGCCCTGGAGGTCGACGATTTCGTCGTCCTCGACCTGATCGACGGCGGCCAGGTGGCCGCCGCGCTGCTCGAGGCGCTGGAGGGTGAGGCGCGACGTCAACGCTGCGCCGTCCTGCACCTGCATCTGCCGCAGGAACCCGGCGAGTTCCGCTGCCGCCACCCGCTGATCCAGATGCTGCGCGAAGCCGGTCACGAGACCGAGGCGGTGCGGCTCGTCAAGCTCGTGGAAGGCGCGGCCGCCTGGCCGCCGATCGCTTAGTCGTCGTTCTCCGGCAGGACGAATTCCGCGACGATCGGGGCGTGGAACGATTCGGGGCCGAGCTCGGCCGCCGGCGCCGCCTCGTCGCCCAACCCCTCGTTATCGATGACGACGCGGCGGCACCAGGGCAGGAGCGCGGGCGACACCAGCAGGTGGTCGAGCATCACCTTGCGCCCGCGATGCAGGACCGAATAGCGCCGCGCCTCGGCGACCATCTCCTCCACGGGCGCGAGCGCGCGCGTCGCCAGCCGCTCGTCGCCGATGTCGCGCGTGTCGGCGCGCAGCAGGCGCGTCGGCATCTCGCGCGAACCGGCGTTGAAGTCGCCGCACACCGCGATCAGCGCTCGCGGGTCGGCGTCGAACAGCCGATCGACCAGCAGCCGCGCCTCGAGCGCCTGTCCGGCGCGCTTGACGGCGGCGAGGAAGAAGCCCTCGGCCCAGCCGGGCACGCTCTTCCACGCTCCCGCTGCGGCCTTTTGGCCGGGGATGAACGCGGCCCGCGGCGCCCGCAGATGCAGGTTGACCAGGTGCAGGGGCCGGCGGCCGCCGAGGTCGATTTCCGCGTGCAGCAGCGGGCGGTCCCAGGTCAGCGCCGACGCCGCTTCGGCCGGTGGATCGGCGGTCACCGGTCGATAGCTGGGCGGCGGCACCAGGTCGTGATGGAGCTGCCGGCTGGCGAGGACGGGCAGGCGGCTGAGGATCACCAGGTTGTGCACGTCGAGCGGACCCTTGCCGGCGGCGTCCGTCGTCGCCACCCGCGCATGGGTCTCGTAAGGCGTGCCGCGCAGCAGCGCGTCAAGCGCATCGAGGCGTCGCGGGCCGTGGCGATATGACGGCTGGGCATTGACCTCTTGCAGGCACAAGAGGTCGGCCGCGAGCCGCCGCAGGCGCGGTTGCAGAACGCGCAGCCTTGCCGCCAGGCTCGGTTCCCGGTCCGGCCGGTCGTCCAGGTTCTCGACGTTGAATGTCGCGATCCGCAGCGTCCGGGCCATGCTGTCACCTCGGCGGCTAGACGGCATCCATCGGATCGACGGCCGACGTCGCTTGCCGCGGTATCGGTTCGGACGCCATCCGACGGATCGAATCCAAACTTCTACAAATCATGATCGCAGGAGCAATGGAAGATCCGGCGCTCTCGGCCCGGACGGCTTCATCCCAGTTTGACAATACCCCGGCCGGCGCGCAATTGGCGCCCTCTTGACGAGGCGGCCGGGTTGGCCGCCAAATAGCGGTGAAAAATGGCGGCCTGCGGGATTGTTCCGCAACGGCGCCGCCGCGCAAGGGGAGGGGGACATGCCGACAAGATCGTTCCTATGGGCGGCCGTCGGGTTGCCGCTGGTCCTGGCCGGCGGGCCGTCCGCGGCCGAGTCGTTCATCGTCGACCTGACGCACGTGATGCCGACCTTCGAGCCGCTCGGCGGCGACATCACCCAGCCCGACCTGACCAAGCCCTATGGCGACAGCCAGGCGATTCCCACCTTCGGGGTGCAGACGGTGCTGCAGATCTCGGAGTTCCCCACCAACCAGGGGCATTTCGACCTCGGGCGCCTGGTCCTGTCGGAGCATCACGGCACGCATATCGATTCGCCCGGCCACTACGTCAACACCCCAGAGACGACCGAGCCCGGCAACCCGCCGCGCAAGCTGGCGCATGAGTTGACCGTGGACGATCTCGTCGGCCCGGCCGTGCTCATCGACATCGGCGCGCGGGTGCAGGCCGAGCTCGACAAGAACGGCGGCAAGCCCAGCCCGGACACCGGCGTCACCGACTTCTCGGACCATTCGCCCAACGTGGTGACGGCCGACGACATCGCCGCGGTCGCCGATCGCCTGGGCAACGGCGTGTGGCTGGTCGTCAATCTCGGCTGGTCGCGCTTCTACCATGACGCCGACTGGGCGACGACGCCCTATTTCAACGGCTGGAATTTTCCCGGCCTGAACAACGCGGCGATCGACAAGCTGATCGAGATCGAGGACGCGAAGGGCATCCGCATCAACGGCATCGTCATCGACAACATCGGGGTCGATACCGGGCAGGCCAGCAAGGGCTCGGACGACAAGTGGACGGACTCGTTCCGGTCGCATGTGCGCGGCCTGCAACGCGGCTGGAAGTTCGTCGAGAACGCGACCAACCTCGGCCAGCTGGCGATGGCCACGCCCGGAAGCTGCACGATCGTCATCGGCGCGCCGAACCACGTCCGCGGCACCGGCGGCCCGTCGCGCGTGCTGGCGATGTGCGAACGATAGGCCGGGGGGCGTTTTGGCTACCCGTCTCGCCGCCGCTCTCGCCGCCCTCGGGGCGGTGCTCGCGGTCCTCGTCGCCGGCGGCGGGCCGGCGCAGGCCCACCGGACCAACCTCGCCACCGCCCTGGTGACGGTGACGGGCGACGAGGTCCATTACCGGCTTTCGGTCTCCGCGCACGACCTGGCGGTGGCGCTGGGGATCGAGACCGATCTCAAGACGCCGCTCCCGGCGTCGGCCTTCGAGACGCGGGGGGCGGCGCTCGACGCCTATCTCGGGCGCGGCTTGCGCATCGCCGCCGAAGGCGCGCCGTGCCGGCTGGCGCCGCCGACCATCGACTATTCGGGCCTGCCGCAAGACGTCGCGCTAGAGCTCGTCTATCGCTGCCCGGCGCCGGTCGAGCGGCTGTCGATCGCCTACGGTCTGTTCTTCGACATCGACCCGCAGCACCGCAGCATCGGCCGGCTCGTCCTCACCGACCGCGCCGAGGAGTTCCTCTTCGACCGCTCGCTCAACCGACTCGACGTCGAGGTCGGCTCGGCCGTGCCCTCGATGGCGCCGGCCGAGCGGTTCCTGCGCGTGCTCCTGATCGGCGTCGAGCACATCCTCGGCGGCTACGACCATCTGTTGTTCCTGGCCGCGCTGCTCATCGGCAGCGTCCGATTCTGGGGCCTGGTAAAGATCGTCACCGCCTTCACCGTGGCGCACAGCCTGACGCTGTCGCTCGCCTGGTACGGCGCCGTCGATCTGCCGGCGCGGCTGGTGGAAATTCTGATCGCCCTCAGCATCGCCTACGTCGCCGTGGAGAACATTGTCGGCAAGGGATTGGCCCGGCGCTGGCTCGTAACCTTCTTTCTCGGCCTCGTGCACGGCCTCGGGTTCTACGGGGTTTTGCGCGATCTGGACCTCGCCCGCGGCGACGCGGTCACCATGGTGCTCGCCTTCAACCTCGGCGTCGAGGCCGGGCAGATCGCGGTCATCGCCGTCGTCTTTCTCGCGATCACCTGGTGGGCTCGCCAGTCCTGGTTCCCGGCGACGGCGCGGGCCGGGTCGGCGGCGATCCTGGCGGTTGCCGCCTATTGGGTGGTCGAGCGCGCGTTCTTGGCCTGAGCCGGGTCGGCGTCGGCGCCGAGCAGGCGGGCGCTCTCGCGCGCCGCCGCGCGCACCCGTTCGTCGCCATCGCCCTCCGCCGCGGCGAGCAGCGCCGGCAGGGCGGCCGCGTCGCCGAGATAGCCGAGGCCGATGGCGGCCTCGCGCCGCACCCCGCCATGGCCGTCCGACAGGCGCGCGATCATCGGTTCGACCGCCGCGCGGTCGCCGAGGCGGCCGAGCACGGCGGCGGCGCCGCGCCGCACCTCGCCGTCGGCGTCATCGAGCAGCGGCAGCGCCGCCGCCGCCGCCCCCGCCAGGCCCAGCACGCCGATCGCGCGCACCGCGGCGGCGCGCAGCCGCGGGTCGGGGTCGGCGAGCGGCCCGCCCCCAGCCAGGTAGTCCGCCGCCGCCGGCGCGCGGCTGTAGCCGAGCCCGACGAGGGCAAGCCGGCGCAGCTCGTAGACCGCTTCGGCGAGCATCAGGCCGGCGGCCGAATCGCGCGGGAAGTCCCGCGGCCGGGCGGCGTCGAGGAACGCCGGCAGGCCGGAGTCGGGCGCCAGATCGATGAGCGCGCGCAGGGTCGCGAGCAGGAGCGCGTAGTCGGCGAGCGCCGACGGCGCCTCGGCCAGCAGCGCCTCGTTCGGCCGGGCGGCGAGGCCGTCCGCCAGCCCGCGGTAGAGATCGAGAAGCGGCGCGACCGTGCGTGGATCGCTGAGGCGCGAGAGCCCGAGGACGGCCTGATAACGCGCCGCCGGCGGTCCGTCGCGCAGCATCTCGATCAGGGTCGGCAGGGCCGAGGGGTCGGCGATGCGGGCGAGCGCGGCGACGATGCGCACGCGCAGACCCGGGTCCTCCGTCGCGCGCAGCAGGTCGCGCAACGGCTTCGCGGCGGCGGCCGCGCCGAGCCGGCCGAGGGCGTCGACCGCCGCGCCGCGTTCCAGTTCGCCGCGGCCGTGCAGCGCCGCGAGCAGCGGTCGCGCGGCGGCCGATGCGCCGGTGGCGCCGAGGGCCCGGAGGGCGCGCAGCCGCACGCTCTGGCTCTTGCCGTCGAGCGCGAGAGCGGCTAGCGCCTCGACGGCGGCCGGTGTCGCGAAATGCCCCAGCGCGTCGATCGCCCGCGTGCGCACGATAAGCGACGGGTCGCCGTCGAGCGCCGCGAGCAGCCGCGGCACGACCGCCGCGTCGCCGATCGCGCCGAGCGCCTGCACCGCCTCGGCGCGCAGCTCCTCGCGGTCCTCGGCGTCGAGGGCGCCGAGCAGCGCCGGCACGGCGCGCGCGTCGCCGATGCGCCCCAGCGCCTGATAGACCGGGCCGCGCACGCCCGGGCTCTCCTCGGGACGGTCGAGCAGCCGCAGCAGCGGCGCGACGGCCGCCGGCTCCTGGCGCACGCCGAGCGACAGCGCGGCCTGGGCGCGCAACTCGTCGTCCGCGCCGTTCAGGGCCGCGAACAGGGCGGGCAGGGGGATCGCATGGTGCTCCCAGCCGTTGCCGAGCGCACCCGGCGCCGCGACGCCGAGGACCAGCGCCGCCGCCGCCAAGGCGCGCACCACCATGCCCCGCATACCTGTGCTACCCGTCCATGACATCGTTGCGCCGATGCTACCACGCCGGCGGCGCCGCCAGGACTATCGCATATGGCCACGGCACGGCTGCCCGTGCGGCCTTCGACAGGCTCAGGCTGAGGGGGAAATCGTCGTGGCACAAAGAAAACTCCTCATGCTGAGCCTGTCGAAGCACGCACGATGCCGATCCAAGTCTTCTCTAGTCGGAAGCGCACCCTCATATGCGATGGTGGTGCAGCGATGCCGAGTCCGGGTTTCGCGGCGTTCGTCAAGCTGCTATAGCGGACTTGCCGCAAGCGAACGGGAGACCGCCATGAACGCCGACGAGCTGCGCGCGCTGCAGGCGCCCCTGAAGGCGCGCTACCGGGACGAACCGGAGAGCGCGACGATCACCCTGCGCGCGCACGGGCAACTCGGCGACGAGACGATCACCTGCAAGGTGGAGACGGGCCGCGCCATGGCCGAGGCCGGGCTGCACCCGGCGACCGGCGGCGACGGCGTCGCCTTGTGTTCCGGTGACATGCTGCTCGAGGCGCTGGTCGCCTGCGCCGGCGTCACCCTGAAGGCGGTCGCCACGGCGCTCGCGCTGCCGGTGCGCGGCGGCCGCGTGACCGCCGAAGGCGACCTCGACGTCCGCGGCACGCTCGGCGTCGACAAGGCGGCGCCGGTCGGCTTCCACGACATCCGGCTGCGCTTCGACCTCGACACCGACGTGACGCCCGATCAGCTCGACAAGCTCCTGCAATTGACCGAGCGCTACTGCGTCGTCTTCCAGACCCTCAGCCGCTCGCCCCGGCTCACGGTCGCGCACAGGGAAAAAGGGGACAGTCCCCTTTAATTAGGCAGAATCAGAGCAAATCCGCGGGTCAATAAAGGGGACTGTCCCCTTTTTTCCGGGTCAATAAAGGGGACTGTCCCCTTTTTTCCCTTGCGCCGCCTTGCGGATGTC
>JBBECF010000012.1:41840-46762 GCA_040881945.1 Dongiaceae bacterium
CGGGTCAATAAAGGGGACTGTCCCCTTTTTTCCCTTGCGCCGCCTTGCGGATGTCGGCGAGGCTGGCGCGCGTCGTGATCGCCTCGGGGTCGAGCTTGAGTTCGATCAGGGCCGGGCGGCCGGCGGCCATCGCCCGCTCGAAGGCCGGCGCGAACTCCGCCGTCCGCTCGACCGTCTCGCCCTGGGCGCCGAAGGCGCGGGCCAACGCCGCGAAATCGGGATTGACCAGGTCGGTGGCGATGACGCGCCCCGGGTACTCGCGCTCCTGGTGCATGCGGATGGTGCCGTACATGGAATTGTTGACGACGAGCACGACGACGTTGAGGCCGTACTGCACCGCCGTCGCCAGCTCCTGCCCGGTCATCAGGAAGCAGCCGTCGCCGGCGAAGCAGACGACGGCGCGGTCGGGATGCGCGGCCTTGGCCGCCACTGCCGCCGGCAGGCCGTAGCCCATGGCGCCGCTGGTCGGCGCCAGTTGCGTGCGGAAGTGGCGGTACTGATAGAAGCGATGCACCCAGCCGGTGTAGTTGCCGGCGCCGTTGGCGACGATGGCGTCGGCCGGCAGCCGCGTGCGCAAATAGGCCATGACCTCGCCCATCTGCAGCGGCCCGGGGTTGCGCGGCGGCTCCAGGTTCGCCAGGTAGTCGGCGCGCGCGCCTAGGGTCCAGTCGCGCCACGGCGCGGGCGCGATCGGCGCCAGGGCGCGGGCCGCCGCCGCGAAGGGCGCCATGCCGGAATTGATCGGCAGGTCGGCCTGATAGACGCGGCCGAGCTCCTCGGCCCCGGCATGCACGTGCACGAGCGTCTGGCGCGGCCGCGGCACCTCGATCAGGGTATAGCCGCTGGTCGTCATCTCGCCGAGCCGGGCGCCGACGACGAGCAGCAGGTCGGCGTCGCGGACGCGCCGGGCCAGGGCCGGGTTGATGCCGACGCCGACATCGCCGGCATAGTTCGGATGCGTGTTGTCGAACAGGTCCTGGCAGCGGAACGCGGCGCCGGCCGGCAGATCGAAGGCCGCGGCGAAGGCGACGATGTCGGAAGCGGCCTGCGCTGTCCAGCCGCCGCCGCCGACGATCAGGAACGGCCGCTTGGCGGCGGCGATCAGCGCGCGCATCGCCGCCAGGTCGGCGGCGCCGGGATGCGGGCGCACGGTCTTGTAGGGGCCGGCGTCGGCGACCGTCACGCGGTCGGTCAGCATGTCCTCGGGCAGCGCCAGGACGACCGGGCCGGGCCGCCCGGCGACGGCGCGGTGGAACGCCTGGCTGACCAGTTCCGGGATGCGCGCCGCGTCGTCGATCTCGGCCACCCATTTCGTCAGCGGCCCGAACATGCGGCGGAAATCGACCTCCTGGAACGCCTCGCGCTCGACCTGGCCGCGTGCCACCTGGCCGACGAACAGGATCATCGGCGTCGAATCCTGGAAGGCGGTGTGGACGCCGATGGCGGCGTTGGCGGCGCCGGGGCCGCGGGTGACGAAGCAGATGCCCGGCCGTCCGGTCAGCTTGCCATGGGCCTCGGCCATGTTGGCGGCGCCGCCCTCCTGCCGGCAGGAAATCAGGCGAATCGCGTTCCGCGCGTCATAGAGCGCGTCGAGCACGGCAAGGTAGCTCTCGCCCGGCACGCAGAAGGCGAGATCGACGCCGTGGATCTTGAGCGCGTCGACGAGGACCTGCGCGCCGGTGCGCGGGGCGGGGGCGGTTGTCATTTTACGGGTCACGCCGCCGCGCGACGGCGCCGCAAGGGCTTGACCGCCCCCGCCACGCCGGCGAGACCCCCGGCCGCGATCTCGCGCAGCAGCAGCCGTTCCGGCCGCTCGTCGGGCATGAAGATGCCGTGCGGCGCCGCCGGCGCGAATCCGAACCGCCCGTAATAGTCGGCTTCTCCGACCAGCACGACGACCCGGTGCCCGGCCCGCGCGGCCGCCTCGATCGTGCGCTGGACGAGCGCCGCGCCGATGCCCTCGCCGCGCCGGTCCGGCGCGATGGCGAGCGGCCCGAGCAGCAGCGCCGGCGCGTCGGCCTCGCCCACCGTCACCGGCCAGTAGCGGATCGAACCGACGATCCGGCCGCCGTCGCGCACCACCAGGCGCAGGTACGGGATCGAGGCGACGCCCCGGCGATACCGGTATGAAATCTTGGCCTGCCTTTCGGGGCCGAAGGCGGCGTCCAGCAGGGTCTCGATTTCCGCGGCGTCCCGGCGCCGCTCGGCTGTGGTCACGAACATGTTCAGGTCTCCGACGACAATATATCGACCGTTCGCCCGGCGCGGGGGCGCGTCGTCGTCGAGACCCTCGAATCCCTGGAAATACGGAGAGAAAGGCTCGCCTCGGACGAATCTACCCGCTCGCGCCGCATCCGCGCGTCGCGCCGCGTCGTCGTCGGAGTCGAAGCGTTGTCGTCACCTGCCCTGCTCCCCCGGACCGGCGCCAAGATATCACGGAGTCGCCCGGCGTCAACGGCGCTGTTCGCGGGATGTAGCTCTGCAACCCCGCCGCCGCCTCACACCGGCGGCCGCCTGTCCGCCCATGGCCGCGCCGCTTCGAGGGCGGCGCCGATGCGCAGGGCGGTCAGGTCGTCGAAGCGCCGCCCGACGATCTGCAAACCCGTCGGCAGGCCGGCGGCGGTGAAGCCCGAGGGCACCGACAGGGCCGGGCATTGGCTGACGAAATTGAACACCGCCGTCATGTCGAGGCCGTGCAGGCGCCCGTCGGCGTCCACCCGCTCGTAATCGGCGTCGCGGCCGCCGACGGGGGGCGGCGGCAGCGCCATGGTCGGGCACAGCAGCGCGTCGTAGCGCGCCAGGATCGGCGATAGCTTCTTCCATTGCTCGGTGCGCAGGATCTCGATGCGCTTGAACTCGACGGCGGTCATCGCCAGGCCGGCGTCGAGCAGCGCCACGACATTGGGGTCCATGCGCTCGCGGTATTCCGGCAGCTTGTGGCCGAAGAACGTGGCGAGGTAGACGCCCCAATGGGCCAGCCAGGCGTCGACCAGCTCGCGGCTCCAGTCGAGATTCACGTCTTCGACCACTGCGCCCGCCTCGGCCAAGGCCGCGGCGGCCGCCCGCGTGTTCGCCGCGACCTCCGGATCGACATAATAGAAGCCGAGGTCGAGGCTGAGGGCGAGGCGCAGGCCCTCAACCGATGCCGGCGGCGGGATCGCGATGTCGAGCGCCGGCTTCAGCGACTGGATGTCGCGCTCGTCGGGCCCTTGCGTCACGGCGAGGAACAGCGCCGCGTCGGCGACGGTGCGGGCGAGCGGGCCGAAATGCGAGAGCTGGTCGAACTGGCTCGGCAGGATCGTGAACGGGATGCGCCCGAAGCTCGGCTTCAGCCCGACGATGCCGCAGAACGCCGCCGGGATGCGCACCGACCCGCCCATGTCCGAGCCCTCGGCGAGCGGCACGCAGCCGGTCGCCACGGCGGCGCCCGAGCCGCCCGACGAGCCGCCCGGCGTCAGGTCGCCGTTCCACGGGTTGCGGGTGATGCCCCATAGGGGACTGTCGGTGAAGCTCGAATGGGCGAATTCCGGCGTCGTCGTCTTGCCGACCAGGATCGCCCCGGCGCCGAGCAGGGCCTCGACGATCGGCGCGTCCGCGTCCGGCACCCAGTGCTCGTAGGCGAACGACCCGAGCGTCGTGCGCTTGCCCTTGGTCGGCGTCAGGTCCTTGATCGCGATCGGCACGCCGTGCAACGGCCCCACCGGCTTGCCCGCCATGACCGCGCGTTCGGCCTCGCGGGCGCGGGCCATCGCCTCGTCGCCATAGACGAAGCAGAAGCAGTTGAGGCGCGGGTTGACCTCGGCGATCCGCGCCAGGCTGTTGGCGACGACCTCGACCGGCGAAACCTCGCGGGCGCGGATCATGCGCGCGAGCTCGGTCGCGGGCGTGTAGGCGAGATCGAGATCGCTCATCGGGAGCTTCCCCCGGGGTGTTTCAGGCGTGGCCGCGGTGCAGGATGCGGTCGGCGAGGCCCGTTTCGTAGGCGAGGCCGGCGGGCGTGAGGATCGCGGCGCCCGGGAACAGCGAGCGGATCAGCCCCTTGCGTTGCAGCGCCGCCCACGCCGCCTCGTTGCCGAGACCGGTGGCGTCGCGCGTCTGCACGACGGCGTCGCCGAGATGGAAATGATCGCCGTGCGGGCGCGGCAGGTTGGCGACGACGACGTGCCCCGGCTCCTCGGCCGGGCTGGCATGGCCGTCCAACCGCGCCAGCGCCTGCAACAGCGTCAGCGTCCTGAGTTGCAGCGCATTGAGATTCAGCGGGTTGCGCTTGGGGGACATGGCGGAGCTCGGTCTCTCGGCACGGCGGTCACTGTAGTGCCTCGGGCGACGGCCTGTCATAGGTTACCCCCTCCCCTCGCGGGAGGGGGCAGGGGGAGGGGGTGGCCGCTGGATCTCGGCCAGGTAGCCGAGGATCGCCTCCACCACTCCGTCCGTATTGTCCAGCACGTCGTTGTTCCAGAACCTCACGACGGTGAACCCCTGGGTTTCAAGCCAGCGGGTGCGCCGCTCGTCCTTCTGCGCCTCGACGGCGTGCTGACCGCCGTCCACTTCGACCACCAGCCGCGCGGGCAGGCAAACAAAATCGACGATATAGAGCCCCAACCGGTATTGCCGGCGGAAACGAAGGCCGCCGACCTGCTTGCGGCGAAGGTGCTGCCACAACCGGTGTTCGGCGTCCGTGGGCTGCGCCCGCATCGCCTTGACGAACTGGTCGGTCATGGATCGGCCCCCGGTTCCGTGTGGGCGGCAGACACCTTCTCCCCCAGCCCCCTCCCGCAAGGGGAGGGGGTTTTACTCGCGGAAGTTCACGTATTGCAGCGGCTGCTCGATCTTCAGTCCCTTGATCAGCGCGATCGCCGCCTGCAAGTCGTCGCGCTTCTTGCCGGTGATGCGCAGCTCGTCGCCCTGGATCGCCGCCTGCA
>JBBECF010000013.1:0-8405 GCA_040881945.1 Dongiaceae bacterium
GGGGCAGCTTATCTTCCGACAGGGGGACGCTGCCGATGCGGTCTTCTACATTCATAAGGGCAAGGTCCGGATCACCGTCGTTTCGGAACAAGGCAAAGAAGGAGTCATCGGGCTCCTGGAGGCGGGCGAGTTCTTTGGCGAAGGATGCCTGGCCGGTCAGCCATTGCACATGGCGACCGCTAGTGCGACGGCAGAGTGTGCCATCGCCAGAATTGAAAAGGACGCGATGATACGCAAACTCCGGGACGAACCGGCTTTCTCGCAGCTGTTCATGGCATACCTGCTGTCTCGCAACGTCCAGATCGAAGCCGACCTGGTCGATCAGCTTTTCAATTCAAGCGAGAAGCGGCTGGCTCGCATTCTTTTGCTGCTCGCCCAATTTGGCAAGGACGGGAAGATGGAACCCGTCATTCCCGACATCAATCAGGAGCTATTGGCGGCAAGGGTGGGTACGACGCGGTCCCGGGTCAACTTCTTCATGAACAAGTTCCGAAAGCTCGGCTTCATCGAGTACAACGGCTCGTTGAAGGTCCACTCGTCGCTTCTCAACGTGATCGCCCACGATTAGGTCCGGCCGATCGTTGCCGCGTGCGCGCTTTGACCGAAATTCTCCTGAGAATATCCACCGGAATCGAGGCGCGCAGACGACATCCTGTGCGCAATCTTGGGCCACGGGTAGCCTTCTTGGAACTGCCGACGACCACGCGCCGCTGACCCGGATCGGCAGCGCCCGACCGCAGCACGTCAAATCGCCCCTGCGCGCCTGTTGACCCACGTCGAAGCACCGGGCCGACATCGCCGGTTACGACGCTGCGGCAGTCGGGTCGGGTGGGAGCCACAAATGGCTGTTCGAAGGCAAGCCGGTCTGGAACAAGGGCTGTGCCAGCGAGCCGGTCGGCCGACTGCTCGGGCTGTGCCACGCCGACCTCGAACCGGCGCTCTAATAGCGGTCCCGCCTCGGCCTTTCCCCGCGCCCGTGGTGGAGGGAATGATCCGCGGCGTCAGCCAGCCGCAGGAGGGTGGGTCCTATGCGCGCATTACGCCGCGGCGAGGCGGGCGCGTTCCGGCGGCGTCCGGCGCGGCGTCGCCGGAATCGGTCGTCTCGAGCGCGATCACGGCGCCGCCGGCGGCCGCGGCGTCGGCCGGATCGTGCGTGACCAGCAGCGTCGGCAGGGCGCGCGCGCGGGCGTGGTCGAAGACGGCGCGGCGGAAGGTCGCCCGGAGCGTCGCGTCCAGCTTCGAGAACGGTTCGTCGAGCAGCAGCGCCCGTGGCTCCGACAAGAGCGTGCGCAGCAAGGCGACGCGCGCGCGCTGACCGCCGGACAGCGTCGCCGGGTCGCGATCGGCGAAGCCGCCGAGGCCGGCGCCGGCCAAGGCGGTCTCGACGCGGGCCCGCCGGGCCGCCCGGTCGAGGCCGCCCGGCCGCAGGCCGAAGGCCAGGTTCTCGCCGACCGACAAATGCGGAAACAGCAGGTCGTCCTGGAACAGGATACCGAGCCGGCGGCGCTCGGGCGGCAGGTCGGTGAGATCGACGCCGTCGAGCAGGACGCGGCCGCCGGCCCGGATCGCCGGGTCGAGCGTGCCGCACAGATAGGCGAGCAGGCTCGACTTGCCGCAGCCGCTCGGCCCCATCAGGGTGACGACCTCGCCGGGGGCCACGCACAGGCTCAGGGGCGGCACCAGCAGGCGCTGGCCGCCGCCCCGGCCCGCTGCGCTCGCGCGCATGCGCGGCGAGTCGGGCAGCGCCAGCCAGATCTCGCGCAGCTCGAGCCGCGACGTCGCGTGGTCGGCGCTCATCGTATGCCCGCCAGGGCGTACCGGCGGCGATAGAGCCAGCCGGGCACGGCCAGCGCGCCGGCGAAGGCGAGCAGCGGCAACAGCGCCTGCAACAGGGCATAAACGGCGATCACCCGGCGGTCGGCGCCGGCCGCCAGCGTCACCGCCTCGGTGGTCAGTGTGACGTAGCGCCCGCTCCCGGCGAACAGGGTCGGCAGGTATTGCGATACGCTGACCGCGAAGCCGATGGCGAGCGCGAACAGCGCCGGGCGCAGCAACATCG
The DNA here is from genome assembly GCA_040881945.1 of Dongiaceae bacterium. Lineage (GTDB taxonomy): Bacteria > Pseudomonadota > Alphaproteobacteria > Dongiales > Dongiaceae > JBBECF01. Next base: position 2,060 of record JBBECF010000013.1, read on the forward strand.
GCAGCTTGACCCGCCAGAACACGCGGGCCGGCGACGCGCCGAGGCAGAGCGCCGCGCGCGCGTAGCGGTCGTCGAGCGCGCGGTACGGGTCGGCCAGCGACAGGAACAGGTAGGGCAGGACGAACAGCAGGTGGCTCCACACCAGCGCGGGCCAGGTGCCGCCGATGCCGAGGCCGGCGGTCAAGGCCTGCGCGCCGAACAGGAACGACACCTGCGGCACGAGCAGCGGCGTGTAGAGCAGCCATAGCCCGCGCGCCGACAGGCGGACGCCGTGCCGCTGCTCGTTCTCCAGGCAGCCGAGCGCCAGGACGAGCGCCGCCCCGGCCGCCGCCAGCCCGACCGTCAGCGTCGTCCAGGTCGGCCAGGCAAGGGCGCCCAGGTGACGCGCCCAGTTGTCCAGGGTCCAGGCGGCGGGCAGGGCATCGGGGTAGGGCCAGCGCCGCGCCACCGACCACAACGCGAGCGCGACGAGGCCGAGTCCGGCGGTCGCGAAGACCGTCGCCATGGCCGTGCCGGCGACGGCGCGCCCGAGGCGGCCGCCGGCGCCGCGCCCGCCGCCGGCGAGCCACGGCCGGGCGAGGCGCGCGACCAGTAGCTCCAGCCCGTACCACGAGCCGATGGCGGCGGCGACGAGGCCGAGCTGCAGCACCGCCCCGGCGGCGGCCTGGAAGCGCATCGCCAAATCCGGGTCGTAGAACCAGCGCAGCACCATCGGGGCGAAGGGCGGCGGCATGCCCGGCCCGAGGATCAACGCCATGTCCACGACCGACAGGGAGAACGCGAGCACCGCATAGACCGGCAGCCGGATCTGCGGGTAGATGCGCGGCAGCACCGTCTTCAGCCAGGCGGCGGCCGGCGCGTAGCCGAGCGCGCGCGCGACGGCCAGGGAGCGGTCGGCGTGCACCTGGTCGAGCGCGCCCAGGGTCATCAACAGCAGATAGGGCGTCTCCTTCAGCACCAGCCCGCCGACCAACGCCAGGCCGTAAGCGTCCTGCACGGTGGCGATATCCGGCGGCGTGTCCCATCCGGTCGCCCAGGGCGACAGCAGCCGCAGGATCCATCCGCTGGGCGCGATCAGGAAGGCGAGCCCGATGGCCGTCGCCGCGTGCGGCACCGCCAGCAACGGCGCGAGGAACCGGCGCAGCCGCGCGAATAGCGCCGTGTCGTGGCAGGCGGCGCAATAACCGACGACGAGAAGCAGCGACAGGACCGTCGCCAGGAGCCCGCTGACGAGCGTCAGCCGCACCGCGCCGGCCAGGCCCGGCGCCGCGAACAGGACGCGCCAGGGATGCAGCCCGAACCGCTCGCCGCCGAGCTCGGGCAGCCAGCCGAAGGCCGGCAGGAACGTGCCGATCAGCCCGGCCGCGATCGGCGCCAGAAACAGAAAGAGCGTCACGCCCGGCACCAGACGCAAAGGTTGCAGCCACGGCCGGCGGGCCGCGCCGCCGTCGCCTAGTTGGCGTAGCGCCGCTGCCATTCCTGCTCGATCCGCGTCATCCAGGTGGCATGGGGCTCCGGCAGCGTCGCGCCGAGCTCGCTCGGCGACAGCGTCGCCGGCCCCCGCGGCAGCGCCGCGAACGCCGCGCGGTCGGCGGCATCAAGCTTGTCCATGGCCAGCACCGTCGGGTCGCCCCACCGGGCCGGGTCCTCCTTGCGCAGTTGGGCCTCGGGCGAGAGCAGGAAATCCGCGACGACCATGGCGCCGGCCTTGGCTTCGGCGTTATAGGGAATGGCGACGAAATGCGTGTTGCCGATGGTGCCGCCGTCGAAGACGTAGGTGCGCACCGTGTCGGGCAGCAGGCCCTGGGCGATCGCCGACGACGCCTCGCCGGGGTTGAAGGAGAGCGACAGATCGACCTCGCCGTCGTCGAGGAGCTGGCGTTGCTGCTGGCCGTTGCGCGGAAATTCCTCGCCGCCGCGCCACAAGTTGGGGTGCGCGGCGTCGAGCCACGCCCACAGCGGCGCCGTCGCGGCGGCGAAGTCGGCGTCCGTGGCGGGCCGCGCCAGCGCGCCCTTGTCGGCGGTCAACTCGTGGAGCGCCTGCTTCAGGAACGTCGTGCCGATGAAGTCGGGCGGCGCCGGATAGGTGAACCGGCCGGGATGCGCCCGCGCCCAGTCGAGCAGGGCGGCGACGCTGCGCGGCGGCGCGGGCACGCGCGCGGACTCGTACAGGAACACGATCTGGGCCATGCCCCAGGGCGATTCGAGCCCGTCGACCGGCACCGTGAAATCGACCGTCGTCGTCGGCTTCCCCGCGGTATCGACCAGCCGGGTGTTCGGCAGCAATTGCGTGAACGGCCCGAACAGCAGGCCATTCGACTTCATGGCGGCGAAGTTCTCGCCGTTGATCCAGATGAGATCGACCGACCCGCCCCCGTCCCGGCCGGCCGCCTTCTCGGCGAGCACGCGGGCGACGGCGTCGGCGGTGTCGGTCAGCTTGACGTGACGCAAGGTCACGCCGTACTCGGCGGCGACGCGGCCCGCCACCCAGGCGATATAGGCGTTGATCGCCTCGCTGCCGCCCCAGGCGTTCCAATAGACCGTCTGGCCGCGCGCCGCGGCCGCGACCTCGTCCCAGCTTGCCGGGGTCTCGTCGGCCGCCGCCGGCGCCAGCACCGCCATCGCCAGCACGAGCATGGCGGCCACGGCCCGGCGCCGCGGGCTCAGAAGATTGGGAATCGGCATTGCCCCTCCTCGCAGCGGCGCGGAGCCGGGAAGGTAGCCGCTCGCCGCCGCCTTTGCCAGCCTCGGGCGGCCGCGCCTCACGCAGGATTGATCGCGGCCCGGCCGTCCGCTTGAACGCCGCCGCCGCTTCGCCTATAACGAATCCGGCGCGGGTGTAGCTCAATGGTAGAGCAGAAGCTTCCCAAGCTTACGACGAGGGTTCGATTCCCTTCACCCGCTCCAGCCTGATCTTCCCGGAATATCTCAGAACCGACCCGCGGTGCGATGACGCGCTGGGCTGACGCGTTTCACCGCGGCCACCAACACGACGACGCCGACGCTGACCCAGGGCTTCGCCTACGACGCCGTCGACCCCTTCGACAGGCTCAGGGTGAGGCATGACCTCGAACTCGGCCGTCGGCGCCTACACCTACCCGGCGCCGGGCACCGCCCGGCCGCACGGCGTCACCGCGACGCCGCTCGGCGCCTATTCCTACGACGCCAACGGCAACATGGTCACGGCCGCCGGCGATACCATCGTCTACGATGGCGAGAACCGGCCGGTCAGCGTCAACGCCGTGACCTTCGTCTACGGCCCGGACGGCGACCGGCTGAAGAAGACCGCCGGGGCGGTCACGACCGTCTATCTCGGGGCCGAGGTCGAGATCGTCGGCAGCGTCTTCACCCGCTACCTGCCCGGCGACGCCCGGCGCACCGGCTCGACCGACCGCTGGATGCACCGCGACCACCTCGACTCGGTGCGGGCGATCACGAGCTCGAGCGGCACGGTGGAGCACCGCGCCAACTACCGCCCCTACGGCGAGCGCATGCTGTCGGTCGCGACCGTGACCGAAACCAAGGGATTCATCGGCCAGCGCCACGACGACGAGACCGGCCTGATCTACCTCAACGCCCGCTACTACGACCCCGTGCTGGCCCGCTTCATCCAGCCCGACACCCTCGACCCGATCGTCCCCGGCGTCGACGTGAACCGGTACGCGTATGCCGGAAACAATCCGGTGATGTACCGCGATCCATCGGGGCAATATCGAGATAACGATGGCGAGGGCAGGAAACTTGACGGGCCCGTTGGGCGCAACAACGTCGACCGTGATACAGGCAAATACGGCGGCGTGTTTAACGGTCGGATTGCCCAATTCAGTGCAGAACTGCGAATAACGGACCCGTACAACGGCAGCGCGGCACCGGCCACGAGCCCCCTCGACTTCATTGGAGGCGCGGGTTTGGTAAAGGCCGGCGCGGCCCTGACCGTCAAGGGATTGGGCGCCGCGGCGCGCACGCCCATGGCGGCAAGAACGGGAAGCTGGCTCGGCCGCTTACTGGATGATATTCGATCGGCATTCGGCCCGATCAACAAGCTCGAAAATGCCGTACTGAGGGGTTCTGCAAATCCGAGAGTAGCGGCGGCGGCGGCTCGCGGCCGGCAAGTGCATACGGATTGGAACTATCGTTACGGTGCGTTACGGTGACAGTGCACTAAATTGACTCGCCCTCGCCCTCGCCCTCGTCCCGTGCGTAGCATCGAGCGTGGTCCGTCTCGCCCGGCTCGTCGTTGGCGGCCTGCCGCACCATGTGACGCAGGCTTACGGTGACAGTGCACTTAATTGACTCGCCCGCGCCCTCGTCCCGTGCATGGCATCGAGCGTGGCCCGTCTCGCCCGCCTCGTCGTGCCTGGTCTGCCGCACCATGTGACGCAGCGCGGCAACGGCGGGGCCCGCGTCTTCTTCGGCGAGGCGGATTACGCGCTCTGTCGCGATCTGCTGGCGGAGAGTTGCCACGCGCACGCTTAAGGCCGAGACGCGGCTCCATTACGACAACGCCGCGTCGCACCTGACGCCGCCGGTCGAGGGCGACGCGACCAAGGCGGCGGCCTGGCTCGATACGACCGGCGGCTTCCTCAACAGCCTGGCCGAGTACGACGCCTTCGGCAACGTCACCGCCGCGGTGGACCCGCTCGGCAACCGGACGGAGCGGACCTACGACGCGACCTACAACCTGTTCGTCACGGAGACGCGCGACCCGCTCTACTTCGCCGGCGACCTCCGGCACAAGACGACGGCGGTTTGGGACGCGGTCTGCCAGCGGCCCGACGTCGCCTACGACCTCAACAACCTGGCGACCGACTATACCTACGACGTGCTCTGCCGCGAGACGCGGATCGACACGCCGGGCGGCGGCTTCGCGATCACGTCCTATAACAACCTCGGCAGCCCGACGACCCAGTACGTCGAGACCCAGACGCCGGCGGCGGACGCCAGCGGCAATCTGTGGTCGCGTGTCTATCTCGACGGGCTGGGGCGGACCTACCGGACGCTCGCCAAGGGGCCGGCGGTCGGCCGGGAGATCGCGGTCGATACCGCCTTCAACCCGCGCGGGGCCTTGGCCAGCGAAACCGCGCCCTACTATCTCGGCGACCCGGCGCAGACCACGACCTTCAACTACGACGCCCTCGACCGGCCGACCCTGCGCCGCCACCCGGACAACAATACGGTCCAGACCGCCTACGGCTTCAGCGCGGCGGCGCTCGGCTTCGACGCCGTGACGGTCACCGACGAGCTCGGCCGGCCGACGACCCTGCACCGCGACGTCCAGGGGCGCGTGCTGCGGCGCGACCGCGTGCTTTCCGGCGTCACGGTCTCGACGCACAGCCGCTGGGACGTGCTCGGCCGCCTGACCGGGGTCACCGACCATGCCGGCAACGTCTGGAGCTACACTTACGATTCGCTCGGCCGCCGGACGGCGGTCGCCGATCCCGACCTAGGGAGCTGGAGCTACGCCTATGACGACGCCGGGCGGCTGACCCTGCAGACCGACGCCAAGGGCCAGAAGACCCGGCTCGCCTATGACGGCCTCGGCCGGGTGCTGAGCAAGACCGCGCGCTACGGCCCCTTCGACAGGCTCAGGGTGAGGGCCGCAGGCCGACACGACCACCTTCACCTTCGACCAGGCGCGGACGGGCTTCTTCAACGTCGGCCGGCAGACGACGCTGACTAACGCCGCGGCGACCATCCAGCAGGACTGGGACGCCGCCGGCCGGCTGGCGGCGAAGCGCTACGTCGTCGACACCGCGACCCACGCCTTCACCTTCACCTACGACGCCGGCGCCCCTCGACAGGCTCGGGATGAGGCGGGTGCTGAGGCGGACCTATCCGGGGAGCTTCACGCTGGCCTCGGCCACGAACCCGTTCAAATACGACGGGGCCGGGCGGCTGAAGATCGTGCCGACCCTGGTCACCGACACGACCTACGACGCCAGCGGCCGGGTGGCCACGCTGACCCGCCAGAACGGGGTCGTCACCACCTATGCGTACTCGCTTCCTCGCGGCTGGCTCACCGACCTGGACACGGTCAAGGGCACGGCGGTCATCCAGGACCTCGCCTACGGCCGCGACGCCGCCGGGCGCATCGCCGGCGTGACCTCGCCGCTCGCCGGCGAGAGCTGGGCCTACGGCTACGACGACCTGTCGGGAAACCTCGCCCAAGATAGCCTGGGGTTCAGGGAGGCGATCGCCGAGGGCGATTCCGTGGGGAATACTCGTGTTGCGGCTCCATGAGAATTGGTCGACCCGTCGATGCAGCGGCTATGCTCCACCGACCTTTCGTCCAGGCACGTCCGCCACCATCTGCCGCCCCCCCCCACCCCCAGGAAAAGGCAGCGAA
>JBBECF010000014.1:0-8325 GCA_040881945.1 Dongiaceae bacterium
ATGATGTTGAGCGCCGTGCCGCCGGCAATGGTGCCGACGTTGAACGAGGTGTAGGGCGGGTCGAACCCGTCGTCGAAGGGCCCGCGGTCGCGGAACTCGGCGGCCGTCGCGGCAATGAACTGGACGATCTCGGCCGCCGCCATCACGGCGTTGACGCCGCGCTGCGGCGCGCTCGAATGGCCGTCCCGGCCGGTCACCGTCGTTTCGAAGGCGAAGACGCCCTTGTGCCGGTTGGCCGGCTGCATCAGCGTCGGCTCGCCGACGATGGCGAGCCGCGGCGGCGGCAGGTGCGCGGCGATTTCGCGCAGCAGCAGGGGCGCGCCCAGGCAGCCGACCTCCTCGTCGTAGGACAGCGCCAGGTGGATCGGCGTCCGCGGCGCGCGCGCCAGGATCTCGGGCACCAGCGCCAGGGCGACCGCGATGAAGCTCTTCATGTCGGCGGTGCCGCGGCCGTACAGGCGCCCGTCCCGGGCGACGACGGCGAACGGGTCGGTGTCCCAGGGCTGGCCGTCGACCGGCACCACGTCGGTATGGCCGGACAGCACGACGCCGCCGGGCCGCCGCGGGCCCAGCGTCGCCAGCAGGTTGGCCTTCTCGCCCGATGGGTGGAACACGAGCCGGCTGGCGACGCCGTGACCGGCGAGGTAGTCGCGCACGAATTCGATCAACGCCAGATTGGAGCGGGCCGAAACGGTGTCGAAGCCGACCAGCCGCTCGATCATCGCCAGCGGGGTGAAGCCGTCGCCCATCATCCGCGCCAGTACACCGGGCTGAACAGGACAAGGACGGTCAACAGCTCGAGCCGGCCGAGCAGCATGGCGATGGACAGCACCCAGATGGCGCCGTCGGGCAGCGGCGCGTAGGTGCCGGTCGGTCCGATGATCGGCCCCAGCCCCGGGCCGACGTTGCCGAGCGCCTGGGCGACGCCGCTCAAGGCCGTCACGAGATCGAGACCGAAGGCGGACGCGGCGATGCTGAGCAGGCCGAAGGACAGGATATAGAAGACGAAGAAGCTGAGCACGGAGTGCACGACTTCCTCGGAGATCGGCTTGCCGTTGTAGGTCGGCGGCTGCACGCGGTGCGGATGCACGAGATGGCGGATCTGCCAGATGGCGACGCTGCCCAGCACGCAGAAGCGGAACACCTTGATGGCGCCCGACGTCGATCCGGTGCAGCCGCCGATGAAATAGATCGCCATGATGGCGGCCAGCGGCAGGCTGCCCCACAGCGTATAATCCTCGGAGACGAAACCGGTGGTGGTCGTCAGCGAGACGATGTTGAAGGTGGTCGAGCGAATCGCGTCCATGACCGGCCGCTCGTTGACCAGGATCTGCCAGAGCGCGATCACGACGACGAACCCGGCGACGTAGAGGAAATACCAACGCATCTGCGTGTCGTGCCAAAGGGCGCGCAGGTCGCCCTGCGCGGCGCGGGCGAGCAGCACGAAGGTGCAGCCGCCGAGGAACATGAAGACGCTGAGAATCCATTCGATGGCCGGGCTCTGGTAATAGCCGACCGAGGCGTCCTGGGTGGAGAAGCCGCCGGTGGAGAGCGCCGTCATGGCGTGGGCCACGGCGTCGAACGGCCCCATGCCGGCGATCACCAGGGCGACCGCGTTGAGCGCGGTCAAGGTGACATAGACCGAGATCAGGACGCCGGCCACCTGCGACACGCGCGGCCGCACCTTTTCCGACTTGTCGGAGGATTCCATGCGGAAGAGCTGCATGCCGCCGACCCTCAGGACCGGCAGGATGGCGACCGCCATGACGATGATGCCGATGCCGCCGATCCACTGCAGCATGGCGCGCCACAGCAGCAGCCCCTTCGGCATATCCCCGAGGTTGGTGATGACGGTGCCGCCGCTGGTGGTCAGGCCCGACATCGCCTCGAAGTAGGCGTCGGTGAAGCTCAAGTGGCGTTCGGAGAACATCAGCGGCAGCGTCGCGAAGGCGCACAGCACCAGCCACGCCAGCGTCGTCAGCAGGAACCCTTCGCGCGGCGAAAGCACCGGCGCGCGCGGCAGGCGGTAGCCCAGCACAACGGCGCCCCCGACGCCGCCGGTAATGGCCGCGGCGGCGAAGAAGGCCCGCCAGTCCGGGTCCCCGCGCAGGCCGTCGACCGCCATCGGCAACAGCATGGCCGTCGCGAGCGCCACCAACAGGATGCCGAGGATAAAGAGGACGGGTCGAAGGTGGGGCAAGGGGCGGCTCGCGCGTCGCTCGGCCGGCGGCGCCGGCGCGCCATGAGACCACGCCGCCCGCGCCCTGTCCACCGCCGACGGAAGGCCGGGAAACGACCGAGGACGCCCCGGTGGGGCCCAATCTATACGTTGGCGAGATGCGTCGTCGGCGGGCTGCTGATGATCGCCAGGAACTCGCGTCGCGTCTTCGGGTCGGTGCGGAAGGCGCCGAGCATGCGGCTCGTGACCATGCTCATGCCGGGCTTGTGCACGCCGCGCGTCGTCATGCACTGATGCGCCGCGTCGATCATCACCGCGACGCCCTTCGGCTGCAGCACCTCGTCGATCGTGTTGGCGATCTGCGCGGTCAGCTTTTCCTGGATCTGCAGGCGCCGGCTGTAGACCTCGAGCACGCGGGCGAGCTTGCTGATGCCGACGACCCGGCGGTCGGGCAGATAGGCGATGTGCACGCGCCCGATGATCGGCACCATGTGGTGCTCGCAATGCGATTCGAAGCGGATGTCGCGCAGCACGACCATCTCATCGTAGCCATCGATCTCCTCGAAGGTGCGCTTGAGGAATTCGACCGGATCGCTGTCGTAGCCCGAGAAGAACTCCTCATAGGCCCGCGCGACGCGGCCCGGCGTGCCGAGCAGGCCCTCGCGGGTCGGGTCGTCGCCGGCCCAGCGGAGGAGGGTGCGCACCGCCTCCTCGGCCTCGGTGCGGGTCGGCCGTTCGCGGCGGACCGCCGGCGCGGCGGGCCGGTCCGTGGTCACCGACGTGCTTTCCGGCGACATGGCGGTTTATGGCTCCCGTCTGTTGTGCGGCGACAATCCATCGACGCCGCGGCGCGACGAAACGTCGCCTCCGGCCGCCGACGGCCGGCCGGGGACAATCAATTAATCTGGGCCGATTGGTGCGGGCTGTCGAGGGAAAACGCCGGGACGGCGACTTCGAAGCGCTCGCCCGATTCGCTCTCCATCTGGTAGCTGCCGACCATGATCCCGGATGGAGTCGGCAGCGGCGTGCCGCTGGTGTACTCGAAGGTTTCGCCGGGCCGCAGCACCGGCTGCTCGCCGACGACGCCGGCGCCGCGGACTTCCTGCACGCGGCCGAATGAATCGGTGATCCGCCAATGGCGGTTGCGAAGTTGCACGGTCTCGCCGCCTTCGTTCTCGATGCGGACGTGATAGGCCCACACGTAGTGCGATTCGTCCGGCGAGGACTGGTCCTCGAGGAAGAACGGCCGTACCGTCACCGTGATCGACCGCGTCGTCTGCGTGTACATGGTCCGATGGCCCCGCGGGCCGATCTCGCCGCCCGGGCATCGAGGCGGCTCCGCGGATTATCTTACGCCGCGACCGGCCGATGTCCAGACGCCGAGGCCCCGGCGGCGGCTCCGCGCAAAAAGAAAGCGGCGCCGGAAAATCCGGCGCCGCTCCCCTTCGCGTAGTTCCGCCTACTGGATGATGATCTCCACTCGGCGGTTGGCCTGCTCGCGCACCCCGTCGGCGGTCGGCACCGCCGGCTCTTCCTCGCCGCGGCCCGACACGGTGATGCGATCGGCGGCGACGGCGCCACCGATGAGCACGTCGCGAACCGCGTCGGCACGGCGCAGCGACAGCGGCAGGTTGTAATCCTCCGAGCCGGACCGGTCGGCGTGGCCGGTTACCGTAATCGCCGGCTCGCCGCGCCGGCGGATCGCCGCCAACGCTCGGTCAAGCTCCGCCTGCGCATCGGGCCGGATGTTCGACCTATCCCAATCGAACAGCACGAGGAACGATTCCGGCGCCATCATCGGCTCGGGTGCCGGCATCGGAGCCATGGCCGCCTCGATCTCCCCGAGCGCCCTGAAGAACTCGTCGCGACAGGCCGCGATATGGTCGGCCTGGTGGTTCTCCTCCTGCTGCTCGACCCAGCAGTCGAAGCGAACCTGGGCGCGCGCCGCGAGCTCCGGAACACGGTCGCGAGCGCCGGCATCCAGCAACTGCACCAGCCGTCCACGTGCCGAGTTCATCTCGCCGACAACCGCAGCCGGTTCGTCCCAGTCCCCGGGATTCTCCGGCAGCACCACCTCGCCGCCGGCCGCCGCCAAGCCCTTGCGGGCGAAGTAGCGGGCGTCCCTCCAGTCGAACATCTCATCGGCCTCGAACACCGTGAGGTCGCGGTATTCGTCGGTCAGGGCCCGGGTAAAGGCCGACCCCGTTCCCTCGGTCGTGCGCAGCCGCTCGATATCGCTGGTGCAAGCGGCCAGCACCGCCGCTGCTGCAAGGATACCCAATAGTTTGACACCGTTCATGTCACTCTCCCCCAACCATAGGATTACGATTCTGTGCTTGTCTGTGCTTGTCTGTGCTTGCAACGCAGCGATCGCCCGACTCACCGCCGCTTAAATGTGCCGCCGCCACTGTCGATCATCGCGGCTAGCGCCCGACCCATAGTAAGGAAACACCGCGGTATTGTCAAAAGTTCCATGGTGTTCGACCTCATGGCAATTGACGGTACACGTAATAATTTTGCACCACGCGCGCGGCGGTGCGCTGTTCTAAATCGGACACTCCGGCCCGAATTCGGACGGTACCCGCGACGGTGGAAGCGGGCCGACCCTCGGTGATGTTTCAGGGTCAGCCGCGCGGCCGCACCGCGGAATCCGGCCGGACGGCGTCCCGGCGGCTTCCGGCGCGGCGCCGCCGGAATCGGTCGTCTCGAGCGCGATCACGGTGCCGCCGGCGGCCGAAGGCTGTCGTGCTCGACATGGACAGTAGCGTCGGCCCGGCCTCTCAGCGACCTCGAACGTTGCACCCTCGCGTTCCGGCAACGTCCATTCGGCGGACGGTCGGTAAAGACATGCTGGAGGTGATCATGGCTCATTATCGGAACAAATTCAAGCGCCGCTACGTCCGCGCCGATGCCGCCTTTGCGAACCCTACGGCGTCCTGTGGCGCATTCACACCGAAGATTTTTCGCGGCTGAATCTGCGCCATGAGCAATTTTGAACAGATCGTCGCGCAGTAGTTTGGTAGTTGAACTTTAAGACCAAAGGCAAGGGCTGAACGACACCATAGCCCACCTCTCCCGTTCATGGGCTCGGCTGGGTCTTGGCGGACGAGATCATGGACAAGGCCCGGGTCGTCGGATCGGCGAAGGAAATCAAAGGCGCAGTCAAGCAGATGGATGGCAAGGCGGTCGGTGACGCCAAGCCGGAGTTGGATAGATCTACTCGCGATGCAATATCCCGGCATAAACCCTGGCATCAAGGGCGAAACAAAATAAGGACTCCCGGACGATGAATCGCAACGTTCTCTACCTCATCATCGGCGCGCTCGCCGTCGTCGTCGTGGTCGTGAGCTATCAATTCTACCAGGCGCGGCAGAACACCACCGGCGTAGATATCAGCGTCGGCAAAAGCGGCATTTCCATCGAGACGAAGTAGCTCTGCAATTTCCGGATGGTGCCCTCGATCGTGCATCATCCGGAAATTGCCGGTCATGGGCTTCGCAGTCGAAGTGCGAAGCGGCTCGATGTTCGGTTGGGTGTTGCAACGGGAGATAGATCATGTCGCTCGGACTCATACTCGTCATCATCCTCGTCATCTTCTTGCTTGGTGGCTTCAGTGGCCGCTTCGGCGGCTACGGCTACGGCTACGGTCACGGCGGCATCAGTGTCATCGGCGTCATCCTGATCGTCCTCGTCGTGCTGCTTCTCACGGGTCGGCTTTGATCCGACAGGCGGAATGTCGAACGCCGCGGCTTGAAGAACCATCAATTCGCGTTAACATGAAAGAACACGCAACGGACATGTAGGGAGACGAATATGAAGACATTGCATCTCATGGCAGCTCTCGTTCTCGCCGGTCTTCTTGCCGGGCCGATGGCGGCCTGTTCCAGCACGTCAACGCGTGAAAGCACGGGCGAGTACCTCGACGACTCGGCCGTCAGCAACAAGGTGCGCGCCGAGTTTATCGGCGACAAGGATCTGAACATCTTTCAGATCGACGTCACGACCTACAAGGGTGTCGTTCAGTTGAGCGGCTTCGTGAACTCGGCGTCCATCAAGGCGCGCGCCGGAGCGGTGGCTGCCGGTGTCGAAGGGGTCAAGGAGGTCCGCAACAACCTCATCGTCAAGTAGGCGGAGGCGGTTCCGGGCCCTATGCCGGCCGCTGAGGCCCCGCCAGGCGATCGGGCCGCCTCAATTCCACCGCTGCGGGTGCCGTCCCAATTCCGGCCGGAGTGTCCGCTTTAGGACAGCACCCGCCGTGCGCGAGGTGCTACATCGGCGAACGTCCCGTCAACTCACTTGAGGTCGAACACCATGTCCACGACAAAAACGATCCGCCTTGTCGGCCCGGTTGCCGGCATTCTCGTTGCCGTCGGGCTCGCGGCCGGGGCCGCGCGCGCCGACACCAACCAGGAGATTGCGTACAAGGACTATTACAGCGCCATCCATTCCGTGGTGCTGTGCGACGAGCGCAAATTCGATCAGCCGGCCCACGCCAAGATGGCGCGGGTGATCGACGAGAAGATCAACTACGATATCGGCGCCGGCCGGCGGCTGACCCTGATCGAGCAGGCCAAGAGCGACGTCTACAAGCTGGTCTGGAAGAAGGGTTGTACCAGCGAGCCGGTCGGCCGACTGCTCGGCGTGTTCCACGCCGAACTCGAGCCGGCGCTCTAATAGCCCCTACCCCGGCCCTCCCGGGCGCGCGGGGGGGGGTCGGCGGCGAACCCTAGGAGGGTGGCGGGCTGCGAGGCGTCATGCCCGCAAGTCTCAAACCGCAGAACACACACGGCAAAGTATTTCTGAAATCACCGATGCGGGCTGTCGCCGTCGGCCCGCGATCTCGCAAACCCCGTCTTTGGAGGCAAATCATGAAACGGATCACCTTGGCGGCCGTCCTTTTGTTCTCGCTGAGCGCGCTCGGCGCGTGCGGCAGCAGCACCGGCGATCGCGCCATAAGCGGCGCCGGAATCGGCGCCGGAGTCGGGGCGCTGGGCGGACTTCTGGTCGGCGCTCCCCTTGAGGGCGCGCTGATCGGCGGCGCCGTCGGCGCCGGCACCGGCGCGCTCACCGATAAAGACCAAATCAATCTCGGCAAGCCGATTTGGCGGTAGGCCGCTCACGTCCAAGACAACGTCGGCAGACAATGGAGGTTACAATGTTTCAATCTGCCAAGATCCTACGAGCGCTCGTCGCTACCCTCGCCCTTTCCATGGCGGCTGTAGTGGCTGGATGCGCGGAACAAGCATCGCCGCCGCCGCAGGCTGCCGCGGCGACCGGTCCCGAGTTGGCCGGCGCCTGGTACCAGGTTTACTTCGACACCGACAGTGTCGAGATCAACGCGAGAGGGCAGACGATCGTCAAGACCGTGGCCTATGTCGTAGCAAACGCCGGCCCGACGCGCGTGACGGTGATCGGCCGGACCGATCGCGTCGGCGCCCCGCCCGACAACATGGCTCTGGCGCATCGACGGGCAGGTGCGATCCGCGATGCGCTCATCAACGCCGGGGTGCCGGCCGCCCACATCGACACGAGCTGGACCGGCGAAGGCAAGCAAGCGGTAACGACGGCCGACGATGCCGCCGAACCACGCAACCGGGTCGTCGACATCACTGTGGTCAAGGTGCCTGGTTGACCGTGATCGGGGGCTGGTAACGGTCGGATAGCGAAGCCGGCGACGCAGAACACGGGCGAACCGGACCGCGAGCCATAACGTGACGGGTCTGGTCCTTTTCGGCGTGAATTTCGGTTGGCATGCAAAATCGAAGGGGAGTTCTCCACATGATTGCCAAATCTTGCCGTTTCCTGAAAGCAAACGTTCGAGCGACCGCTGTGCTGGCGGGCCTGATCGTGGCCGCCTGTGGGCCACAGTTCTCGTCGCCAGAGGAGGTGCAGACGAGCAATCCGAGCGTTACCTACAAGTATCGCAATGACCAGGAGTTGGTTCAGGCCAACGCGAGCGCGGCGACATTCTGCAATCGGTATCAATCCGTGCCGCGAACGGCGAATTTCGCGACCGATCAGGATGGCAGCAGGCTCGTCATCTTCGAATGTGTGCCGCCGTCGGGGGCCCCGCCGCTGCAATATAATCCCAATCTCACCTACAACTATCGGACAGACCAGGAGCTGCTGGACGCGTCGCGGAATGC
>JBBECF010000015.1:0-8309 GCA_040881945.1 Dongiaceae bacterium
CCCGGCCAACGTCAGGCTGCTCGAAGCCAAGCTGACGGCCGAGTATTTCGACGTCCTCACCGCCGACAGCGGGCCGGCCGCGCTCGAGCTGATCGCCGCCCACGCCCCTGACATCGTGCTGCTCGACGTGATGATGCCGGGCATGGACGGCTTCGAAGTGTGCGCCCGCATCAAGGCGGACCCCCGGACGCAACACCTGCCGGTCGTCATGGTGACCGCGCTCAGCGATACCCGCGACCGCGTGCGCGGACTCGAGGCCGGCGCCGACGACTTCCTCACCAAACCGGTCAACGACCTCGCGCTGTTCGCCCGCGTGCGCTCCCTCGCGCGCCTCAAGACGATGATCGACGAATGGCGTCTGCGAGAAGAAACCTGCGGAAAATTCGAGCTGCTGCCCGGCGAAGGGGTGGTCGCGCTGGACGACGGCGGCAATGCCCGGGTCCTGCTGGTCGAAGGCCGGGCGCCGGCGGCGGAGAAAATCGTCGAAACGCTTGCGATAAACGGCAACGTCACGACCGTGGCGTCGACGGCGACGGAAGGACTGGCGCTGAGCCGCCAACAGCCCTTTGACCTCGTGATCGTCAGTCTGCTGATCGGCCAGGAGGATGGCCTGCGCCTGTGCTCGCAACTCCGCGCCCAGGACGAGACGCGCCACCTCCCGGTCCTGCTGATCCTCGACGATTTCGACGCCCGGCGCCTGGCCAAGGCGCTCGACATCGGCGTCAACGACTATCTGATCCGACCGATCGACCGGAACGAGCTGATCGCCCGCGCGCGTACGCAAATCCGCCGCCGCCGCTACCAGGATCGGCTGCGCGAGAATTACGAGCGCAGCCTGTCGCTGGCGCTGACCGACAGCCTGACCGGCCTGCACAACCGACGCTATATCGTACGCCACCTCGAGGGCCTGATGCGGCGCGCGCACGAGACCGGGAGGCCGCTGTCGCTGATGATGATCGACATCGACCGGTTCAAGTCCATCAACGACACCTACGGTCATGCGGCGGGCGACGAGGTTCTGCGCGGGATTGCCAGCCGGGTGAGCGACGACCTGCGCAATTTCGACCTCGTGGCGCGATTCGGCGGCGAGGAGTTCGTCGCGTTGATGCCGGACACGAAGGGCGACGAGGCGGCCAAGGTTGCCGAGCGCGTGCGCCGGCGCGTTGCCGGCGAGCCCTTCGTCATCGCCGCGGCGCCCGGCCGCCTGTCCGTGACCGTCAGCATCGGCGTCGCGGCGGCGGGCGGCGAGGACACGCCGGACGAGCTCTTGAAACGTGCCGATGCCGCCCTCTATCGGGCGAAGGACGGCGGCCGCGACCGGGTCGTCGCCGATGGCGACACCGACCCGATTCCGGCGCCGCCGGCGCTCGCGCGCGCCGCGCCGTGACGCGGGCGGCGCGGCACGTCGATCCGGCGGATGCCTACTTGATCTTCGATTCCTTGAAGACGACGTGCTTGCGCGCGACCGGATCGTACTTCTTCAACGCGAGCTTTTCGGTCGAGGTCCGGGGATTCTTCTTGGTCACGTAGTAATAGCCGGTATCGGCCGTGCTGACCAGTTTGATCAGGATCGTATTTTGCTTGGCCATGGTCGTTCCTCGGCGGCCCCGGGGCGCTCAGGCGGCGCACGATACAGCGGGCGCGCCGCCTGTCAAGCCGGCCGCGGCGACGGTCGCAGGCGCATGACCTCGTCCCGGTAGCTGAGCAATGGCACCGCCGCGCCGCCGCCGGCGGGTCGGCGCCAGCGGCGCAGGGCCTCGTTGAGCACGAATTCGGTCACATCCACCAGCGCCAGGCGCCGCGTTTCCGCGACCGGGTGCCAGGCCAGATCCTCGAGCTCGCCGCAGCCACCCAGCTCGCCGGCCGCCTGGCCGCCGTCGGCGAGGAAGAACCGCGTGTTGAAGCGCCGCGACGACGAGGTCGGCGTGATCGCCCGGCAGATATAGCCGATCGCCGCAAAGGCCGGGCGCGCGCCAATGCGCCGGTAGGCGCGCCAAACATCGCCCTCGCCCGGCGGCGGCGCGGCGGCGGCCGCTTCCTGGACCAGGAGCAGGCCGCTCTCCTCGAAGGTCTCGCGCAGCGCGGCGCGCAGGAAGGCCGCCGGATCGCGCCGGCCGCCGTGGCGGAGCTGGTCGGCGAGCCGCGGCGAAATGGCCTCGGGGAACCCGGAGGGGCGCGAATCGCGTCGATCGACGCGGCCGCCCGGGAACACGAACACGTTCGGCAGGAACGCGAGCCGGCGATGCCGGCGCCCGAGCAGCACCTCCGGCCCGTGCCGCCCGGCCCGGATCAGCACCAGGCCGGCCGCGTCGACGGGTCGGACGATGCCCGCTTGCGGGCCGAAGCCCTTCACTGGGCGAAGGCCCGCCGGCACCTTCAGGGGTGCGCCGGGGCGGGCGCCGCTTCGCCGGTCGCGGCGAGCTCCGGCGGATCGGCGAGATGCACCGCCCGCGCATAGAGCGTCGGCTCCGCCAACAAGCCGAGGGCGAGCTGCAGGTCGGCCGGCTGTTCGGCGCGCCGGACGGGACAGGCGGCCCGCAGGCCGTCGAGTGCCGCGACGTCGCGCGGATTGGCCCGGTTTCGCAATGTCGTCGGAACGGCACGAATGTCTCCGGCGCGCAGCGCCGCCAGCATCCGCGCCGCGTCCGCGCCGTCGTTCGTGCAGATCGTCGGCAGCACGCCGAGGCGGTCCAGCGGATAACCCGAAGGCGCATGAAAACGCGCCCAGGTCAGGGTCATCTCGCCGTCGTTCGGCATCGTCAGAACGGTCTGCACCGTGCCCTTGCCGTAGGAGTTGCTGCCGATCACGGCCGCGCGGCCGCTGTCCTGCAAGGCCGCCGCGACGATCTCGGCGGCCGACGCCGAATTGCCGTTGATCAGCACGACGATCGGCAGGCCATCGGTGACGTCGCCGGGCGTAGCATCGAAGAATTGGTGGCTGTCGGGATGCCGGCCGTGCGTCGAAACGATCCGACCGCGATCGAGGAACAGATCGGCCGTCGCCACCGCCTGGTCGAGCAGCCCGCCGGGGTTGCCGCGCAGGTCCAGGACGTAACCGCGCACGGCCCCGCCGATCTCGTCCCGGGCATTGGCGATCTCCTTGCGCAGGCTGTCGGCGGTCTCCAGGTTGAAGCTGTAGATCCGAAGGTAGCCGACGTCGCCCTCGCGCCGATAGGTCACGGACTCGGGAACCACATGGGCGCGCGTCACGGCGACCGAGATCGGCGCGCCCTCGCCGCCGCGCAGCACGGTCAGACGGACCCGGCTGTTGACCGGGCCGCGCAGCCGGTCGACAGCTGTCTGCTGGTCCAGGTCTTGGGCGGGGTCGTCGTCGATGTCGCTGATCAGGTCGTCGGCGCGCAGCCCGGCGCGTTCCGCCGGTGTGTAGTGCATGACCGAGACGATGCGGACGCCCGCGTCCTCGACCGCGATGCGCACGCCGATGCCGCCGAAGCCTTCGCGCGACGCCCGGTTCTCCCTTGCCGACTCGGCACCGGAATAGTGCGAGTAGCCGTCGAGACTGCCGATGACGCCGGCGAAGACGGCCTCGTAGACGGCCTCGCTCGGCGCCTCGCGAAGCAGCGGCGAGGCCGCCCGCGCGGCATCGACGGTGCGAGCGGTCAGCACGCCCCAGGCGGTCGCGTCGTCGTCGGCCGGGGTGTAGATGGCCGATGCGGGCTGGCCGTTCACGAGCAGAGCGAGCCGGGAACCGCGGCGCTGGACCGCCAGGGCCGGGTCGACGGCGGACAGACCGCCGAGGCCGGCCATCGCCAAGTCGTCCGCTGCGACCGCCTCGATGTAGACCGACTCGATATTCTCGAAGCCGGCCACATACATAGCCCGAGCCGTGCCGGCATCGCGCGCGGCGCGGAATTGGCCGGCGAGGTCGGTGCAGCCGGCGAGCGCGACCAGCGCCAAGAGGGTGGGCGCCAGCCTCCGCAACGCTGCACCTGCCGGTTTTTCCTGCGCCATCCGTTCCATTCCGTCGCTCGCGGTTCGCGAGCGCGCGACCACTGCCGGAATGCACTATTACCAGAACACCCACGCGCTGCGATAGAGGGCTGTCGCCCGCGGCGCGCGACCTCAATCGGGAGCTGCCGCCCGCCGGAACGGCGACAGGCCGGCCAGGGCCCCGCGCTCGTGCTCGACCGTCGCCCGTTCGCGGCCGAGGAAGTCGGCGACGGCCCCGGCGAATCCGCGGTCGGCGATCCAGTGGGCGCTATGGGTGGCGACCGGCAGGTAACCGCGCTGGACCTTGTGCTCGCCCTGGGCTCCGGCCTCGACCCGGGCCAAGCCGCGCTCGATCGCGAACTCGATGGCTTGGTAGTAGCACGCCTCGAAATGCAGGAACGGGTGGTCCCCGAGGCACCCCCAGTTGCGCCCGTACAGCGTATCGGCGCCGAGCAGATTAAGGGCGCCGGCAACGATCCGTCCGCGCTCCTCGGCCAGCACCAGCACGACCCGCCCCGCCATCGCCGCGCCGAGCCGATGGAAGAACGCGCGCGTCAAGTAGGGCTGCCCCCATTTCTGCTCTCCGGTGGCGACATAGCAGCGGTAGAACGCGTCCCAATGCTCCGGGTAAAGGTCGTCGCCGCTCAGCCGCGTCACGCTGAGGCCGCTGTCCGCCACCGCCCGGCGCTCCTTGCGAATTGCCTTGCGCTTGCGCGCGCTGAGCGAGGCGAGGAAGTCGTCGAAATCGCCATAGCCGCGATTGCTCCAGTGGAACTGGTAGCCGCTGCGCAGCAGCAACCCGGCGGCGGCGAGCCGCCGGCTGTCGGCGTCGTCCGGGAAGGTGACATGCAGCGACGACACGCCGAGCTGGCCGGCGGCCGCGATCATGCCGTCGATCAGCGTCCGGCGCGCCGCCTCGGCGCCCGGCCCCGGGCGCGCCAGCAGGCGCGGACCCGGCACCGGCGTGAACGGCACCGCGACCTGCAGCTTCGGGTAATAGCGCCCGCCGGCCCGTTCGTACGCGGCGGCCCAGCCGTGGTCGAAGACGTACTCGCCGTAAGAGTGGCTCTTCAAGTACATCGGCGCACAGGCGACCACCGCGCCGGCCGGGTCCGCCACGACGAGATGGCGCGGCAGCCAGCCGGTGTCGCGCCCGACCGAGCCGCTGTCCTCGAGCGCCCTGAGAAAAGCGTGTCCGACAAAGGGGTTATCGGTGCCGGCGCAGGCGTCCCACGCGGCGGCGTCGACCTCGGCGATACGGCCGACCAGCTTGACGGTCGGCGCGTCACGGCCGTCAGGCACCGGCGCTTCCTCAGGCGATCTCGAAGACGGCGTCGACCTCGACCGCGACGTTGAGCGGCAGCACGTTGACTCCGACCGCGAAGCGGGCGTGGCGGCCGGCCTTGCCGAAGACCTCGACCATCAGGTCGGACACGCCGTTCGCCACCTTGGGCTGGTCGGTGAAGCCGTCGGCCGAGTTGACGAAGACGCCGAGCTTGACGCAGCGCCGCACGCGGTCGAGATCGCCGTCCAGGGCCGCCCTGAGCTGGGCGATGATGTTGAGGCCGCACAGCCGCGCCGCCGCCTGTCCCTGCTCGATCGAGAACGCCTCGCCGAGGCGGCCGATGTATTTGAACTCGCCGTTCCAGACCGTGACCTGGCCCGAGACGAAGACAAGCTTGCCGGAGATCGCCGCCGGCACGTAGTTGGCGACCGGCGCCGCCGCCTTCGGCAGCTCGATCTTGAGATCGGCCAGCCGTTTGTCGATCTTTCCGGCCATCGCGTCGCTCTCTAGGCTGTCGGCGGCGCAGCATAGGCGCTTTCGCGTCGGCGTGCCAGGACACCCAAGGCTATCGCACTTGGGCGCTGCATTCTAGCTCTTGCGTCCTTCGACAGGCTCAGGATGAGGTTGAATCTTGGTGGCACAAAGAAAAACCTCATGCTGAGCTTGTCGAAGCACGCACAACGCCGATCCAGGTCTTCTTGGGTTGCCGCAGAGTGGTGAAATGCTATGGCCCCACCAGGACACCGGCTTGCCATGCCGGCGACCCTGCGCTAGGGATTGCCGCGGCGCCCCCGCCTTTCCCGGATTCGTTACGAGGATGACCCGCGACACCGTTGGCGAGCCGAGGACCGAGCGCGCCGCCAGCCGCGACCTGCGCCAGCTTCGCCACCTCGCCCGATTCCTGCGGCCGTACAAGCTGCCGCTGGCCGGCACGCTGTTGGCGCTGAGCGTGGCGGCGGTCACGGTGCTGGCGCTCGGCCGCGGCCTGCGCGCCCTGGTGGACGACGGCTTCGGTACCGGCGACGCGGCGCTGCTCGACCGCGCGGTGATCGTGCTGTTCGGCGTCACCGCGGTGCTGGCCGCCGCCACCTATGCCCGGTTCTACCTGATCTCGTGGGTCGGAGAGCGGGTCATCGCCGACCTTCGCCGCGCCGTCTTCGACCATGTCCTCGGCCTCAGCCCCGGATTCTTCGAGCTGACGCGGACCGGGGAGGTGCTGTCGCGGCTGACCGCCGACACGACGGTCCTGCAAGTCGTCGTCGGCTCGACCGTCGCCATCGCGCTGCGCAATCTGCTGTTGCTCGCCGGCGGCACGGCGATGCTGTTCGTGACCAGCCCGAAGTTGACCGGGCTGGTGTTCCTCGTCGTGCCTGTCGTCGTGCTGCCGATCGTCCTCATCGGGCGCCGCGTGCGCCGGCTTTCGCGCGCCAGCCAGGATCGCGTCGCCGACGTCGCCGCCTACGGCCACGAGGCCGTGGAGTCGATCCGCACCGTGCAGGCCTTCTGCCACGAACCGGTCGACCGCCGCCGCTTTGCCGCGCGCGTCGAAGGGGCCTTCCGCACCGCCGTCGAGCGCGTGCGCGTGCGCGCCGCCCTGACCGCCGTCGTGATCGTGCTGGTGTTCGGGGCGGTGAGCACGGTGCTGTGGATCGGCGGCCACGACGTGATTGCCGGACGGATCAGCCCGGGTCAGCTCTCGGCCTTCGTCTTCTATGCCGTGGTCGTCGCCGGGTCGGTCGGCGCGATCAGCGAGGTGCTCGGCGATCTGCAACGGGCCGCCGGCGCCATGGAACGGCTGCTCGAGCTGCTCGCCACCCGGCCGGAGATCGCGACGCCGTCCGCGCCCGTGGCCCTGCCCGAGCCGGCCGCCGGCGCGGTCGCGTTCCGCCGCGTGCTGTTTCACTACCCCTCGCGTCCGGACCGCGCCGCCCTCGATGGCTTCGACCTGACGGTGGCGCCGGGCGAAAAGCTGGCGATCGTCGGCCCGTCGGGCGCCGGCAAGACCACGGTGTTCCAGCTCCTGCTGCGCTTCTACGACCCGCAGGCGGGCGCGGTGTCCCTCGACGGCGTCGATATCCGCCAGGCGGCGCCCGCCGCGGTTCGCGCCCGCATCGGCCTGGTGCCGCAGGAGCCGGTGATCTTCTACGCCGACGCCTGGGAAAACATCCGTTACGGCCGGCCGGAGGCGAGCGACGCCGAGGTCCGCGCCGCCGCCGAGGCGGCGCACGCGGCGGAGTTCCTCGACCGCCTGCCGCAGGGCTTCGCCACGCAGCTCGGCGAGCGCGGCGTGCGGCTGTCGGGCGGCCAGCGCCAGCGCATCGCCATCGCCCGCGCCATCCTGCGCAACCCCGCCGTCCTCTTGCTCGACGAGGCGACGAGCGCCCTCGACGCGGAAAGCGAACGTCTGGTGCAGCAAGCGCTGGAACGCGTGATGGCCGGACGCACCACCCTGGTCATCGCCCACCGGCTGGCCACGGTGCTCAAGGCCGACCGCATCGTCGTCATGGACCACGGGCGCATCGTCGCCGCCGGCCGGCACGCCGAACTGATCCGCCAGGGCGGCCTCTACGCCCGTCTCGCCGCCCTGCAATTCGACCAGGCGGCGGCGCTCGCCGGCGACGACGCCGGCCCGGACCGCGGCGTGGCGGCGTCCTGAAAGGCGCCGCCGCCGACGACGGCGCCGAGAAATCCCCGACGCGGCAAGGGGGTGCGCTCGCTCCCGGACGATCCGATGCCATGCAATCTGGAATTGTATTCCTGATCACGATACAACTATAGATAGCAGTATTCTGGCGCCGAGAACTTCGCGTTCCCGCAACATCTATCGTTTTTCTTCTTCGGCGTTAAGCGTCCATTAACGCCTCATTGCGTAAAAAGCCCGACATACATCTTCTTTCTTAAGCCTTAAGCCTTAAGCCTTATCGGCACGCGCCCGAGGACTGTGCAAATGCTGAAGATGAATTGCCAACGTGACCAATACGATAGCTAGGAGATCGGCGCTGCGCATGCTGGGGCGGGAGCGGCGCGCCGCCCGGCTTTCCCCGGCGTTCCGGCATGTCAACCCGACGGATCA
>JBBECF010000016.1:0-8251 GCA_040881945.1 Dongiaceae bacterium
GGGGGGGCGCGGCCCCCGGGCGCCGGCGCCGGCTCCGCCGTCGTCGGTTCCGGCTCCACCGGGATGAGAAGCGGCGGCGGTTCCAGTGTCGTCGGTTCCGGCTCCGCCGGGACGACCGGCGGCGGCGGCTCGATCCCGGCCGCGCCGGGGACCGTGGCCGCAGCGGGCGCCGGGGCCGGGGCCGGGGCCGGGGCGGTCACGCCGGGGATGATCTGCTGCAGGATGCCGCCGACAATGCCGCCGGGCGGCGCGGGCGGCGGCGTCGCGGTTCCTTCCGCCGGCGCGGCCGGCGCGGTCCCGGCAAGGCCTGGCACGACCTGTTCGAGGATGCCCTGGACACCGGTCGCCGGCGCCGCCGCGGCGGCACCCGAGAGGGCGGCGCCGGTGAACTTGACGTTCGGGGCGTCGAGCGCGCCGTCCAGATTGACGGTCAGATAGGGCTGCGCCGGGTCGACCTGGCGGTAGATGTCCGCCGCCATGGCGAGGGTCCAGGCGGGAAGATCGGCCCGCCCCCTGGCGAGCGCGCGCGCGTCCCGGCCGGTCAGGGTCAGATCGTCGGTGACGACGATGCCGCGGTCGATGGCGAAGGTCCCGGCCAGCGTGTTGGGGCTGCCGGTGAACGCCCCGTACACGGTGTTCACGGTGTCGGTCAGGCCGCGGATTTGCTTCACCTTGGCGCCGAGCACGTTGAGCAAGGCCGAGCCGAGCTGTTGCTCGACCTGGGTCAGCACCGTGATCGTGCCGTTGACGCCGCCGCTTCCGCCGAGGCCGCCGACCAGCTCGGCCATGCTGACGCCGACGGTCTGCACATCGGCGTCGAGCGACAGCGGGCCGCTGACGCGGCCGCCCAGCACGCCGGCGGACATCAGGCGTCCGGCCTCGATGTTCGTCGCCGCGAGCCGGCCCGAGGCGCTGGGCACGCCGCGCGCGGCCAGCCGGCCGGTCAGGTCGAGCGCGCCGCCATAGGCGCCGCCATTGAACTGCGTTACCGTAAGGATGCCGTCGCGCAGGCTGAGCTTCGCCTGCGGCTTGTCGATGCGCGTGTCGCCCAGCGACACGGCGTCGGCGGCGAAATCGAGGTCGCCGTCGAAGGCGTCGAGCGCCGACAGGTCGAGGGGCTCGGTCGACCAGCGCCCGCCGGGGCCCGTGGCGCCGCCGCCGCCCGTGCCGCCCGCCGCCGGCTTGCCGCCCGCCGCCGCGGCGAAGGGAGCGAAATCCAGCTCGTTGCCGCGCAGCGCCGCGGTGACCATCGGCCGGGTGCCGGCGGCATCGAACTGCACGCTGCCGTCGAGCCGGTTCGGCCCGGCTTCGACGCGCAGGTCGGAGAGCGTCGCCGCCTGCGTGCTGCCCTTCGCCTTGACCGCGAAGGCAAAGGCGCCGAGCTGCCCGGCGCCCGGCCGATAGTCAGGCATCAGCGCGGCGATGAGCTGGCGCAGCTCCGAATGGGTCGCCGTCACCGCCAGGTCGAAGGTCGCCGGCTCCGGCGTCGTCGCCGCCGTGCCGGCGACCGTCGCGCTGCCGCCGAGGCCCTTCAGCGCCACGTCGATGGCGATGGCGTCGAGGCCGCCGGCGACGGTCCCCACCGCCGCCAGCTCGCCGAGCTTGCCGCCGGTCGGGTCGGCGATGCCGGCCAGCTCGAACAGCGGCGCCGGCTTCTTGACGCCGAGGTCGAACCGGGTGTCGAGGCGTGGGCCGCCGCCGCCGATCCCGGTGACGCGGCCGGCGAGTTGGCCGCGGCCACCGACGCCCGCGAGGCTTAGGGTCACGTCGTAGCTCACCTCGTCGGCGCCGCTGGCGGCGGTGCCGCTGAGCGAGACGGCGCCGAGCCGGCTGCCGGCGCCGCCGGGCAGGCCCGCGAGCTCGAACAGCGGTCCGGCGTCGCGCGCCTCGAGCTGGAGGCCGGTGTCGACGCGCGGGATGCCGGTCGCGAAGCCGACCGCCTTGCCCTTGGCCGCGCCATCGGCGCCGATGCCGGCGATCGAGAAGGTCACGTCGTAGGCGACGTCGTCGGCGCCGCCGGCGAGCGTGCCGCCGAGCCGGAGCGCGCCGAGCTTCTGGGGCGCCGCCACGGCGAGGCCGGCGAGCTGCGCCGCCTTGCCGGCGTCGCTGACGCTGAGGGTGAAGGCGGTGTCGAAGCGCGGCGTCCCGGCGAGGCCGGTGAGAGTGCCGCTGAGCGCGCCCTTGCCGCCGGCGAACTGCTTCACGCTGAGGTCGCGCAGAGTCAGATCGCCGCCCTGCAGCGTGCCGTCGAGATGCAGGCCCTGCAACGGCTGGCCGTTGTAGGTCAGGCTGCCGACGCGCAGCTCGAGATTGGCGTCGAAGCCGGCCAGGGGCGCCAGCGCGCCGAGCGGCAGCCCGGCCGGGGCGGCGTCCGGCGTCGCGGCCGCCGCCGTCTCCGGCGCCGCGGCCGACGGCGGCAGATAGGCGTCGAGATTGATTTGATCGACGGCGAGCCCGATGCCGAAGGCCGGCCGCGCCCGGACGCCCGCCTGCGGCAGGGCGACCACGACCCCGCCGGTCACGCGCGAGGCGTCGAGCCGCAGGTCCATGTCGGCCAGCTCCAGGGACGCCGGCGTCGCCGTCACCCGCGCCGTCAGCGAGGCCTTGCGCAGCCGGTCCGACGGCACGTCGGGCGGCACCGCCTGCAGCCAGTCGAGCAGGCCGCGCAGGTTGTCGGAGCTCGCCTCGACCGCGCCGGCGAAGCGCGGCGCGCCCGCCTCGGCGCCGAGCACGCCGGCGACGGTGACGTCCGAGCCGCCCGGCAGCAGCGCCGACAGCCGCGTCAACGCGACCTCGCCGTTGGCGAGCGCGGCGACCAGCCGCGCCTTGCTGATCACCCCGCCGCGATAGCCGATCGCTTCGACCGCAACATCGACCTCGGCCTCGAAGTCGGTCGGCAGCGTGAATCCGGCCGCGCCGGCCGGCGCCGGCGCGGTTTCGGACGGAACCGCCGCCGCCGTTGGCGTCGCGCCGCCGAGCAGCTTGTCGAGATCGATGTGGCCCATGGTCAGCGCCACCTTGGCCCGCGGCGGTTCGCCCGGAACCAGCGACACCGCGCCGCTCGCCGTCAGCTCGGCGAGCCGCAGGGTCAGGTTGCGGACTTCGACCGCCGCCGGTCCGGCCGCGACCTCGCCGTCGATGGCGAATTCGTCCGCGAGCGCCGCCGGCAGGCCCGATCCGGCCCTGGCTTCGCCGGAGGCTTCGCCGAGGCGAGCACCCGGCGCCAGCGTGTCGAGCAGCGCGACCAGGCTCGGGCCGCCGCCCTTGAGTTGGCCGGCGACGGCGCTGTCCGCCCCCGCCACGGTCGCCGACCCGGCGAAGCTCAGCTTCGTCTGCCCGACCTTGAGGGCGACCGTCAGCGGCGCCGAACTGCCCTCCTCGAGGCGGCCGGTCGAGAGCTCGAACCCCGCGGCGACGCCGCGCAGCCGCGCCTTGCCGGTGGCGCGGAACGGCCCGCGCAGCGATTCGGCGGCGATGTCGGCGTCGAGCCCTTCGACGCGCTCCTCGGTGCCGGCGGCGAGGTCGCGATAAACCAGCGTTCCGTCTTCGATGGTCACGCTTTCGAACCGGATGTCGGGCGCCGCGCCGCCGCCGCCACCGGACTCCGCGGTCGGCGCGCCCGGCGCCGCCGCGCCGGCGAACTCCCAGTTGGCGCGGCCGTCGGGCAGCCTTTCCAGGATGATCGTCGGGCCGACCAGGGCGATGCGCTCGACCTCGATCCGGCCCTCGAGCAGCGGCAGCAGCGCGACCCGCACCCGGAGCGCCTCGAGCGTCGCCATGTCCGGCGCGTCGCCGCCCTCGAGATTGGCGAGCCGCACCTTCGCCGCCGACAGGGTCGGCGCCGGCAGCAGGGCGAGCGAGATGTCGCCGTCGATCGCCAGGTCGCGGCCGGTGGCCGCCTTCGCCCGCGCCGCGATTTCCGCCTTGTAGCCGTTCCAGTCGATGAAGCTGGGCGCGACCAGGACGGCGGCGACCGCCAGAATCAGCAGCCCGGCGAGACCGATCAGCAGTTTCTTTGCCATGACGGGTCCATTTCGCGGTTGACCGGCATCGACGTCACGGCGCCGCGGTTGCGCCGGCGGGGGAATCGGCTAATCTTGCGAGCAGCGCCATGCGGTTTCGTATCTGGTCCGTCGTGGGCCGCTGGAGGCAGTATGGGTGAAGTGGTCAACATTAACAAATACCGCAAGGGGCGCCAGCGCGCGGACGAGCGCAAACGGGCCACCGAGAATCGCGCGAAATTCGGCCGCGCCAAGACCGAGGTCGCCAAGACGCGCGCCGAGGCCGAGCGCGAGCGCAAGGACCTCGACGACAAGCGGTTGGACTAGGCGCCGGTCCGCGGCGCGCCGCCGGCAACGCCCTCATGGTTCAATCCGGTGCGGCGTAGGGGCGGGTTTCCGGACCCGCCTCAGTCGCAAACGCGGTGCCGCGCGGCAGCGGACCCGCACGAACCGAAGTGTGCGACACTTCTCTATGCGACCTATCTGCTGCGCCGGCGCGGCGGCACGCTCGCCTAGCGGCGGCCGGAATAGGAAAGCCCGGCGCCTGGCCGCCGGGCTAAGTCCCCCGCGTCCTACCGAGGGGGCTCAGGCCCTCGGCGCGGGATGGACGACATCAATATGGCGCGGGGCCGCCGATGGGGCAATTCGAATACGGTGGCGCCCGGAGGGCAGTAACCCCCTCGCGGCAGGAGGCCGGCTTTACAATGGCTCGGGCACCGACTGAACAATCTATGCATCGGCCGCCGCCGTTGCAAACGTCGTGCAGCCGCTTCGGCGTCGGCCGCTGCGTCGCCCATGCCATCGCAGCCAATGCCGCAAAGGATCGCTTTCCTCGGCGCTCTCGGATGCCATAGATTGACCGCGCCGGGAAATTCCAAGCCGTTCGCCGGGTGATGGGCGCCGCCATCGACACCGCCGAGTTGTCCGCCGAGACCATCGCCGCGTTCGTCGCCCGCTGGCAGAAGTCAGGCGCGGCGGAGCGGGCCAATTACCAGTTGTTCCTGTCGGAACTGTGCGACGTGCTCGGCGTCCCGCGCCCGCAACCGGCCGGCCCGGACGACGCGCTCAACGAGTATGTCTTCGAGCGGGCGGTCACCTTCCGCCACGGCGACGGTTCCGACAGCCCGGGGCGCATCGACCTCTACAAGCGCGGCTGCTTCGTGCTGGAGGCCAAGCAGGGCGCCGACCAGACGCAACCGGCGGAACGGCCGCTGGCCGCGCGCGCGCCGGCGCGGCCCCGGAAGGGCGCGGCGGTGCGCGGCACGAAGGGATGGGACGACGCCATGGTCCGCGCCCGCGGCCAGGCCGAGGCCTACGCCAAGGCGCTGCCGGTGGCGGAAGGCTGGCCGCCGTTCCTCGTCGTCGTCGACGTCGGCCACTGTATCGAGCTCTACGCCGACTTTTCCCGCAGCGGCAAGCACTACACGCAATTCCCCGACGCCGGCTCGTTCCGGATACCTCTCGGCAACCTCGGTCGGGACGACGTGCGGACCCGGCTGCGGCTGGTGTGGATCGACCCGCTCGCGCTCGATCCCGCGCGCCGCGCGGCCCGCGTCACGCGCGAGATCGCCGAGCGGCTGGCCCGGCTTGCCAAGTCGCTGGAGGCCGCCGGCCATGCCCCCAAGACGGTCGCGACGTTCCTCATGCGCTGCCTGTTCACGATGTTCGCCGAGGACGTTGGGCTGCTGCGCCGCCGACGGACGGTTTTCCGGCTGATGCCGGGCGCGGGACGCGTTGAGCCAATCGCTGGCTTGCCCCCAACCCTCCCACGGCTGACGCCGTGGGTCCCTCCCTCCCCCGCGCTTCCGCGCGGGGGAGGGCCGGGGTGGGGGCCGCGCCGCGCTAGGTTTTCAAGGTTTCCATGACGCCGATGATCGAGGTGACCCGCTGGCCGTCGGCGGAGAGCGGGCAGTCGATCGATTCGAACCGCGTCGACGGCCGGTCGGCGAAGGCCAGCGAGCCGACGCAGCGCCGGCACGTCTTCGCCGCGACGATCGACCGGTAGTACTCATAGAGCGCGTGGCCGTATTCCCCGACGGCGCCCGCACGCACGACCTCGCCGGTCCGGTTCCGGCCGATCATTTGGATGACCTCCTCGCCGAACAGCCGGAACGAGAAGTTGCCGTCGGCCGTCACCTCGACCAGGAAGATGTTCGACACGAGGGCCTTGTGGTCGACGATGTCGAACGTCCGGCGCAGCGGCATCCCGCCGCCGGCGTTGGCGACCCACCAGTCGTAGAGAAGCTTCGACTTGGCGCCGAGGAACCGCGTGCCCGCGTCGACGACGGATTCCTCGATGTCGAAGAACTTAGTCAAACCGGAAGTCTGTCTGGCCATGTCAAGTTATCCCCGCCGGCTCTTGGCTCAGGCCGGCACGACCTTGCCCGGATTCATGATGCCGTCGGGGTCGAGGGCGAGCTTGATCCGGCGCATCACGTCGACCGCCGGGCCATGCTCGGCGACGAGCGCGTCGAGCTTGCCGTAGCCGATGCCGTGCTCGCCGGTGCAGGTGCCGCCCATGCCGAGCGCCCGCGTCACCATGCGCTGGTCGAGGCGCCTGGCCGCCGCCATCTCGGCCGCGTCGTCGGGATCGATGATGATGGTCAGGTGGAAGTTGCCGTCGCCGACATGACCGACGATCGGCGCCAGCAGCTTCGCGGCCGCGATGTCCGCCTTGGTCGCGGAAATGCACTCGGCAAGCCGCGCGATCGGCACGCACACGTCGGTCGCCCAGGCCTTGGCGCCGGGGCGCAGCGCGAGCGCCGCGTAGAGCGCGTCGTGGCGGGCCTGCCACAGGCGGCTGCGGTCCTCCGCCCGGGTCGCCCAGCGGAAATCGCCGGCGCCGAACTCGGCGGCGATTCCCGCCACGGTCTCGGCCTGCTCGACGACGCCGGCGGCGCTGCCGTGGAATTCGAAGAACAGGGTCGGCTGGACGGGATAGTCGAGCCCGGCATGACGGTTGATCGCGTCGAGCATGACCTCGTCGAGCAGCTCGACGCGCGCGACCGGCACGCCCGCCTGGATGGTCAGGATGACCGTCTGCACGGCGCCGTCGAGCGTCGGGAACGAGGCGACCGCCGCCGAGGTCGCCTCGGGGATGCCGTAGAGGCGCAAGGTCAGCTCGGTGATCACGCCGAGCGTGCCTTCCGAGCCGACGAACAGCCGCGTCAGGTCGTAGCCCGCCGCCGACTTGCGGGCGCGCCCCCCGGTGCGGATCACCTGCCCGTCCGCCAGCACCACGGTCAGCCCGAGCGCGTTCTCGCGCATGGTGCCGTAGCGCACGGCGTTGGTGCCCGAGGCGCGCGTCGCCGCCATGCCGCCGAGCGAGGCGTCGGCGCCGGGGTCGATCGGGAAAAACAGGCCGGTGTCGCGCAGATGCGCGTTGAGCTGCTTGCGCGTGACGCCGGCCTCGACGCGGACGTCCATGTCGCCCTGGTTGACCTCGAGGATGCGGTTCATGCCGCCGAGGTCGATGCACACCCCGCCATGGAGCGCCGCCACGTGGCCCTCGAGCGAGGTGCCGGTGCCGAACGGGATCACCGGCGTGCGATGGCGGGCGCAGGCGGCGACGATCGCCGCCACCTCCGCGGTCGATGCGGCGAAGGCGACCGCGTCCGGCGCGCGGCCGGGGTGGTAGGATTCGTCGCGGCCGTGCCGGTCGCGCACCGCCGCCGAGGTCGACAGCCGCTCGCCGAGCAGCGCCCGCAACTCGGCGATCAGCGCGTTCGTGGCCGGCCCTTGCGCGATTCGTGCCTGTGCGGTTATGGCGTCGCCTCCGAATGGCCGTTGTCGGGTCGGGATCGACTCACAGTAGAGTGACGCCGGTCCGCCGGCAACATCCAGGACAGCCGCCCCGGCCGGCCTGTCGCGAAACCAGGCATCGAACGGCCGCCCGCGATCGGGTAAGATTCCGGCCGCGCGCGGGCGGAACCGGGACCGAGGAGGTGGGCGATGGGATCGTGGTTCGGCGACATCTTCGGCCGCCTGGCGGGACGCCAGGCGGACACGGCGCCCGGCAAGCCCGGTCCGGCGGTGGCGTATAACGGCTACATGATCCGCGCCGCCGCCCGCCGCGAGGGCGGGCAGTGGCTGACCGCGGGCGTGATCGCCAAGCCGGTCGGCGACGAGGTGAAGGAACACCACTTCATCCGGGCCGAGACGCACGGCAGCAAGGAGGCCGCCGACGACTTCGCGATCGTCAAGGCGAAACAGATCATCGACGAGCTCGGCGACCGCCTGTTCCGCGACGG
>JBBECF010000017.1:0-2820 GCA_040881945.1 Dongiaceae bacterium
TCCTTGACCGCTTCGTTGAGGGTCGGGTGGCCGTGGAAGGCGCGGGCGACGTCCTCGGCCGAGCCGCCGAATTCCATCGCCATGACGCATTCGTGGATCAGCGTCCCGGCGTCCGGCCCGAGGATGTGGACGCCGAGCACGCGGTCGGTCTTGGCGTCGGCCAGGATCTTGACGAAGCCGTCGGCGTCGGCGTTGCAGCGGGCGCGGCTGTTCGCCGCGAACGGGAACTTGCCGGACTTGTAGGCGACGCCGGCCGCCTTCAGGTCTTCCTCGGTCTTGCCGACGGCGGCCGCCTCGGGCCAGGTGTAGACGATGCCGGGCACGGTCTCGTAATTCACATGGCCGGCCTGGCCGGCCAGGATCTCGGCGACGGCGACGCCCTCCTCCTCCGCCTTGTGCGCCAGCATCGGCCCGGCGATCACGTCGCCGATGGCGTAGATGCCGGGCGCGGTCGTTTGCCAGTGCGCGTCGGTCTCGATCCGCCCCTTGTCGTCGAGCGCGACGCCCGCCGTGTCGAGGCCGAGGCCGTTCGTGTAGGGCCGGCGGCCGACGGCGACGAGCACGACGTCGGCGGCCAGCGTCTCCGCCGGCCCGCCCTTGCTCGGCTCGATGGTCAGGGTAACCTCGGAGCCCGAGGTTTTAGCCGCGGTCACCTTGGTGCCGAGGCGGAAGGCGAAGCCCTGACGGGTCAGAATCCGCTGGAGCTGCTTGCCGAGCTCGCCGTCCATGCCGGGGACGATGCGGTCGAGGAATTCGACGACGGTGACCTGGGCGCCGAGGCGGCCCCAGACCGAGCCGAGCTCGAGGCCGATATAGCCGCCGCCGATCACCGCCAGGCGCGCCGGCACGGCGTCGAGCGCCAGCGCGCCGGTCGAGGAGACGATCCGCCGTTCGTCGATCGCGACGCCCGGCAGCGGCGTCGATTCCGACCCGGTGGCGATCAGGACATGGCCGGCCCCAAGCGTGCGCTCGCCGCCGCCGTCGAGCGCCACGGCGACCGCCTCCGGCCCGGCGAGCCGCGCGGTCCCCTTGACGTAGGCAACCTTGTTCTTCTTGAACAGAAACTCGATGCCCTTGGTCAGCTCCTCGACCACCTTGTCCTTGCGCGCCAGCATCGCCGGCAGGTCGAGCCCGACCTCGCCGAGCCTGACCCCGTGCGCGGCCAGCGCGTGCCGGGCCTCGGCGTATTTTTCCGAGGATTGCAGCAGCGCCTTCGACGGGATGCAGCCGACGTTGAGGCAGGTGCCACCGAGGGCACCGCGTTTCTCGACGCAGGCGACGGTCAGGCCGAGCTGCGCCGCCCGGATGGCGGCGACGTAGCCGCCGGGTCCGCCGCCGATGACGACGAGATCGTAGCGGTCGTCGGTCATGTCGCCGCGCCGCGCCGGCGAATCAGCACCGCCGCCCGCTCCTTGGCCTTGCCGTAACGCGCCATACGCTCGAAGTCGCGGCGCGGAATGCGCAGGTTCGACATGTCGGCCGCCGTCTTGCCCTTGTCCACCGCGACCCAGGGGTCGTTGATATAAACGGCGCCGTCGTCGAAGCCGGCGACGACGATCCAGTGCGGCACGTGGTCGCCGTGCACATAGTGGGTGCTGACCAGGACGAGGGGCAGGAACCCGGCGCGGAACTTGGCTTCGAGCTCGGGCAAGCCGAGCGCCCGGTAGGCGACCGGGATGCCGCGCGAAGCGGCCTCTTCGAGGTCGGCCTCCTGGACCAGCCGCATGACCTCGCGCTTGGTCTCGTCGCGGGCCCGGTCGGCGAGCAGAACGCCGTCGTGATTGACGTGGACCTCGGCCTCATAGCCGCGGCGGTGGGCGGCGAGGGCGAGGCCGAGGGCGCCGCTGCCGCCGTGGCCGCTGCCCATGAAGATGGTCGTCGCTTCCTTCCACAGCTTCATCTCGAGGGCGCGGCTCATCTCGACCGCCGGGTCGAGCGTCGCCATCGCCATCATCAGCGACGACGGGCCGCAGGTGAAGTCCAGGGTCTGGCGGTAATGCGGGACGGCGGCCAGCAGCAGCGCGTTCCCTTCGTTCCTCGCGTCCATGCGGTTTTCCCCCGAGGGCCGCCCCGTCCCCGACCCTACAGATCCAGGAGGATGCGCTGCGGATCCTCGATGCCGTCCTTGACCCGGACCAGGAAACCGACCGCCTCGCGGCCGTCGATGATGCGGTGGTCGTAGGACAGCGCCAGATACATCATCGGCCGGATTTCGACCTTGTCGCCGATTGCCACCGGGCGGGCCATCGTCTTGTGCATGCCGAGGATGCCGGATTGCGGCGGGTTGAGGATCGGCGTCGACATCAACGAGCCGTAGACGCCGCCGTTGGAGATGGTGAAGGTGCCGCCGGTGAGGTCGTCCATGGTCAGCTTGCCGTCGCGCGCCTTCCGGCCCAGCTCGGCGATCCTGGCCTCGATCCCGGCGAAACCGAGCAGGTCGGCGTCGCGCACCACCGGCACGACCAGCCCCTGTTCGGTGCCGACGGCGACGCCGATGTCGTAATAGTTCTTGTAGACGATGTCTTCGCCGTCGATCTCGGCGTTGACCGCCGGGAACTCCTTGAGGGCGACGATCGCGGCCTTCACGAAGAACGACATGATGCCGAGCTTGACGCCGTGCTTGTTCTCGAAGGCGTCCTTGTGGCGGTTGCGCGCGGCCATCAGATTGGTCATGTCCACCTCGTTGAAGGTGGTCAGCATGGCCGCGGTGTCCTGCGCCAGCTTCAGGCGCTCGGCGATGCGCTTGCGGAGCCGCGTCATGCGCACGCGCTCCTCGCGCGCGGCCGCCGGGCGCGGGGCCGCCGGCGCGGCCGACGCGCC
>JBBECF010000017.1:2830-8241 GCA_040881945.1 Dongiaceae bacterium
GGCGCAGGCGCGGGCGCGGGCGCCGGAGAGGGTGCCGGCGCCGGGGGGGCGGCGGGGGGGGGCGGGGGGGGGGGGGGCGCGGGGGGGGCGGGCGGGGGGGGCGGGGGCGGCGGGGGGGGGGGCGGCGGGGGGGGCCGAGGCGCCCGACTGTTTGCCGCGCGCGTCGACGAACGACAGCACGTCGCCCTTGGTCACCCGCCCGGCCTTGCCGGTAGCCGGGATTTCCGCCGGCTCGAGGCCGTGCTCGGCGACCAGCTTGCGCACCGCCGGTGCCAGCAGCGCCGCCTCGGCGGCCGCAGCGGCCGTCGGCCGCGGCGCGGGCGCGGACGCGGCGGCTTTGGCCGGCCCGGCCGCGGGCTTGGCCGCGGGTCTCGCCGGCGCGGCCGCCGCCGCGGCGCCCTCGGCAATGACGCCGAGCACGGCGCCGACCTCGACCGTCGCGCCCGCCTCGGCGCGGATCTCGGCGAGCGTGCCGGCGGCCTGGGCGAACACTTCCAGCGTCACCTTATCGGTTTCGAGCTCGAGCAGCGGCTCGTCCACCGCCACCGCGTCGCCGGCGGATTTCATCCACTTGGCGACGGTCGCCTCGGTCACCGATTCGCCCAATGCGGGTACGACGATCTGGGTTGTCATTTCGACCTCGAATGCCGGGCCCGGCCGGCGGAATTCGGGCTTAGGGCTTGACGATCGTCAGCGCCGCGTCGATGAGCTGCGCCTGCTCCCGATTGTGCCGGCGCAGCAGACCGGTCGCCGGCGCCGCCGCCGCCGGCCGCCCGACATAGATGGGCCGCCGGTGGCGCGTCGAGGTCTCGGCCATCACCGCCTCGATTTCCGGCGCCGCGAAGGTCCACGCGCCCATGTTCTTCGGTTCTTCCTGGCACCACACCACCTCGGCCTCGGGGAAGCGGGCGAGCTCGCCCAGCAGCGCCTTGTGCGGGAACGGATAGAGCTGTTCGAGGCGGAGGAAGAGCACGTCGGTCTGGCCGCGCCGGGCGCGTTCCTCGAACAGGTCGAAATAGACCTTGCCCGAACACAGGACGACCCGCTTCACGGCCTCGTCCTCGCACAGCTTTTCGTTGTCGTACATGACGCGGTGGAAGCTCGTGCCTGGCTGCATGTCGGCGAGGGATGAAACGCACAGCTTGTGCCGCAGCAATGACTTCGGCGTGAAGACGATCAGCGGCTTGCGGAAGTTGCGGTGGAGCTGCCGGCGCAGCGCATGGAAATAGTTGGCCGGAGTCGTGCAGTTCACGACCTGCATGTTGTCTTCGCCGCAGAGCTGCAAATAGCGTTCGACCCGCGCCGAGGAATGTTCCGGCCCCTGCCCCTCGTGGCCGTGCGGCAGCAGCAGGGTCAGCCCGCACATGCGCAGCCATTTGGCCTCGCCGGAGCTGATGAACTGGTCGATGATCACCTGGGCGCCGTTGGCGAAGTCGCCGAACTGCGCTTCCCAGACCACCAGCGTCTTGGGCTCGGCCAGGCTGTAGCCGTATTCGAAGCCGAGGACGCCGGCCTCCGACAGCGGGCTGTTGATCACCTCGAATTCGGCCTGGCCGGCGCGGATGTGGTTGAGCGGCAGGTAGCGGTGCTCGGTCTCCTGGTCGATGAGCGCGGCGTGGCGCTGCGAGAAGGTGCCGCGGGCGCAGTCCTGGCCGGACAGGCGCACCGCCGCGCCCTCGATCAGCAGGGTGCCGAAGGCGAGCGCCTCGGCGGTCGCCCAGTCGATGCCGTCGCCGCTTTCGAACATCCGCTTCTTGGCGTCGAGCAGGCGGACGATCTTGCGGTTGGCGTTGAAGCCCTCGGGCACGGCGGCGAGCGCGCGGCCGACCTCGCGCAGGGTTTCGCCTTCGACCGCGGTGCGGCCGCGGCGCTCGTCGCCCGACGCGATCTCCAGGCCCGACCATGCCCCTTCGAGCCAGTCGGCCTTGTTCGGCTTGTAGCTGACGGCGGCTTCGAATTCGCTTTCCAGGCGGCTCTGGAAGTCCGTCGTCATGCGTTCGACCTCGTCCCGGGCGAGGACGCCCTCGGCGACCAAACGGTCGGCGTACATGGCGCGCGCGGTCGGGTGTTGGGCGATGCGGCGGTACATGAGCGGCTGGGTGAAGGCCGGCTCGTCGCTTTCGTTGTGGCCGTAGCGCCGGTAGCAGAACATGTCGATGACGACGTCTTTCTTGAACTGCTGCCGGTATTCGGTGGCGATGCGCGCCACGTGGACCACGGCCTCCGGGTCGTCGCCGTTGACGTGAAAAATCGGCGCCTGGATCATCTTCGCCACGTCCGAGCAGTACGGCCCCGAGCGCGACTGCACCGGGTTCGTCGTGAAGCCGATCTGGTTGTTGACGATGAAGTGGATGGTGCCGCCGGTGCGGTAGCCCTTGAGCTCCGACAAATCGAGCGTCTCGGCGACCAGCCCCTGGCCGGCGAAGGCGGCGTCGCCGTGCAGCAGCAGGGCCATGGTCTGGTCGCGGCCGGAAGGGCCCTTCTGCAGCTGCTTGGCGCGGACCTTGCCGAGCACGACCGTGTTGACCGCCTCCAGGTGCGAGGGGTTGGCGGTCAGCGACAGATGCACGATCTTGTCGTCGAATTCGCGGTCCGACGAGGTGCCGAGGTGGTATTTCACGTCCGCCGACCCTTGCACGTCCTCGGGATTCGCCGGATTGCCCTGGAATTCCGAGAAGATCGCGGCGAAGGGCTTGCCGATGACGTTGGCCAGCACGTTCAACCGGCCGCGATGGGCCATGCCGATGACCACCTCGTCGATGCCGAGCTGACTGCCGCGCTTCAGGATCTGCTCGAGCGCCGGAATCGTCGATTCGCCGCCGTCGATGCCGAACCGCTTGGTGCCGGTGTACCTGCGGTCGAGGAAGCGTTCGAACAGCTCGGCCTCGGTCAGCCGATCGAGGATCGCGCGCTTGCCCTTCTCGGTGAACATGGTGTGGTTGCGGATGCTCTCGATCCGCTCCTGGATCCACGCCTTCTGGGGCGGATCCTGGATGTGCATGTACTCGATGCCGATGTTGCCGCAATAGGTCTCGCGGACGATCTGCACGATCTGGCGCAGATTGGCGGTTTCGAGACCGAGGACATTGTCGATGAAGATCGGCCGGTCCATGTCGGCCTCGGTGAAGCCGTAGCTTTGCGGATCGAGCTCCGGGTGCGGCTCGCGCGGCTTCAGCCCGAGCGGGTCGAGGTTGGCTTCGAGATGGCCGCGCACGCGATAGGCGCGGATCAGCATCAAGGCGCGGACCGAATCCGTGGCCGCGGCGCGCAGCGTATCGACGCCGAGCGCCGCCGCCGGAGGCGCGGCGGCGCCGTTGACGATGATGCCGGGGCGGGTCGGCGACCAGCTCGCGCCGCGCAGATCGCGCAGCACCGCGCGCGCGTCGTCCGGCAGATCGGCGAAGAACCGCCGCCAGTCGGGGGCGACGGCGCCCGGATCCTCGGCATAGCGGGCGTAGAGTTCGGCGATGAAGGCCGCGTTGGGGCCGGACAGGAAGGAGTTCTGGAGAGGGTGCATCTTTCCGTTTCGCTGCTGGCCGCGGTCGGGCCCGCGCCCCGAGATTCGAGCCGACAATGGCGCCGCCGGGGGTGGGGCGCGCCCGATTAGCCCCCAAGAACCCTTAACATAGTGCTTCCAAGGGCGGCCGGCGACTCCGCGACCGCGATTCCGGCGCCGCGCATGGCCTCGATCTTGTCGCCGGCGCCGCCCTTGCCGCCGGAAATGATCGCCCCGGCGTGGCCCATGCGCCGCCCCGGCGGGGCGGTGACGCCGGCGATGAAGCCGACGACCGGCTTCTTGCGCCGCTCCGCCCGCAGGAAGGCCGCGGCCTCCTCCTCGGCGACGCCGCCGATCTCGCCGATCATCAGGATTCCCGCGGTTTCGTCGTCGCCGAGGAACAACTCCAGGCAATCGACGAAGCTGGTGCCGTTGACCGGGTCGCCGCCGATGCCGATGCAGGTCGATTGGCCGAGCCCGGCGGCCGTGGTCTGGGCCACCGCCTCGTAGGTCAGCGTACCCGAGCGCGAGACGATGCCGATGCGGCCGCGCGCATGGATGTGCCCCGGCATGATGCCGATCTTGCAGGCGCCGGGCGTGATGATGCCCGGGCAGTTCGGGCCGATCAGCCGGGTGCCTGAGCCGGCGAGCGCGCGCCTGACCCGCACCATGTCGAGCACCGGGATGCCTTCGGTGATGCACACGACCAGCCGGACGCCGGCGTCGGCCGCCTCGAGGATGGCGTCGGCGGCGAAGGGCGGGGGCACGTAGATGGCGCTGGCGACGGCGCCGGTCGCCTGCACCGCCCCGGCCACGGTGTCGAACACCGGCAGGTCGAGATGCGTGCCGCCGCCCTTGCCGGGCGTGACGCCGCCGACCATCCTGGTGCCGTAGGCGATCGCCTGCTCGGAATGGAACGTGCCTTGCGACCCGGTGAAGCCCTGGCAGATCACCTTGGTGTCGGCGTCGACGAGGACGGCCATCAGGCGACCTCCCGCACCGCCGCGACGATCTTTTCGGCCGCGTCCGCCAGGTCGTCGGCGGAGAGGATCGGCAGGCGCGAATCGCGCAGGATCTTCTTGCCGAGGTCGACGTTCGTGCCCTCCAGGCGCACGACGAGCGGCACGTGCAGGCTGATCTCGCGGGCGGCGGCGACGACCCCCTCGGCGATCACGTCGCAGCGCATGATGCCGCCGAAGATGTTGACCAGGATGCCTTCGACGTTGGCGTCGGACAGGATCAGCTTGAAGGCGGCGGTGACCCGCTCGCGCGTCGCGCCGCCGCCGACGTCGAGGAAGTTCGCCGGCGCGCCGCCATAGAGCTTGATGATGTCCATCGTCGCCATGGCGAGCCCGGCGCCGTTCACCATGCAGCCGATGTTGCCGTCGAGCTTGATGTAGTTGAGGCCGTGGCGGGCGGCCTCGAGCTCGGCCGGGTCCTCCTCGTCCTCGTCGCGCAGGTCGGCCACGTCCTTGTGGCGGTAGAGGGCGTTGTCGTCGAAGCCGAGCTTCGCGTCGAGCGCGACGACCGCGCCGGCGCCGGTGACGACCAGCGGATTGATTTCGACCATGCTGGCGTCGAGATCGACGAAGGCCGTGTACATGGCGGTAATGAACTTGACGGCGGCGGCGACCTGGGGGCCTTCGAGGCCGAGGCCGTAGGCGATGCGCCGCGCGTGGTGGGGCATGATCCCGGTCGCCGGGTCGATCCCGACCTTGAGGATCTTCTCCGGCGTACGCGCCGCCACCTCCTCGATCTCGGTGCCGCCTTCGGTCGAGGCCATGCAGGTGACGCGGGCCGAGGCACGGTCGATCAACATGCCGAGGTAGAGCTCGCGCCGGATGTCGCAGCCTTCTTCGACGTAGACGCGCTTCACCGCCTTGCCGGCCGGCCCGGTCTGGTGCGTGACCAGGAT
>JBBECF010000018.1:0-45864 GCA_040881945.1 Dongiaceae bacterium
AAATAACAAGGTCGGACTCGAACCGTGACGGCAGAGTGTAGACAGCCTTGCGGACGGCTCGCCAGAGTTCGATGTGCTCCCAACTCGCCTTCGGCGCCGTCTCATCAGGCTTTGGTGGCGCTCCGAGTGTCCTCTTTGATGGCAATCCTCTTGGACTCCTCTACGAGGCGCTTACCTCCGACTAGAAAGTACTCGGAGATGACTTCGGCGCCATAGCAGTGTCTACCGGTCCGAAGCGACGCTATGGCCCCAGAAAAGAGACCACCGAAGGGTTCCCATACAACGTCACCTGGGTCGGTCGATGCGATGATCGTTCGCTCAATCAACTTCACCGGTTTCTGATTCATGTGCAGGCATTTCAGACCTCTGCTTCTTATCCGCTCCGCGCCGCGTACTGCCGGTTCGCTCCACACGTTTGTAATCCCGTGGGTGTGATTCCATTTGGCTCGCATCCCTGCCCACTGCTCTTCGGTAAGCGGCGTCTTTCCGTCCAGCGAAAAATACGGCCGCTTCGTCGGGCGCCCATGCTCGCCCGCATAACGCACAAGCGCCACCATCTTGTCGGGCGGCGGGAAGTACCATAGACGGCATTGTGTAAAGTACTTCCGGGTCGCCGCGTTTTTAACGCCGCAGGCTTCATTGGTCTTGTAAAGCGGAAGACCACTCCGCTGCCACTCTGCGCGAAGCCAACCCTTCAACGGGCGCAGTTCACCGCCGTCATCGACGAGGCGCACGTCTCTGACGTACTGCACGCAGATTTCGGTCACGACCGGGAAGCCCCTAATCGTCTCGCCGTTACAATTGCCAGCGACGTGGCCGACGCCCTTGTCCCAGATGTGAGCGGCCCTATAGTTCCAGCCGTGTGTCTTCAGGACTGGGTGCACTTCAGCCCAACCGACTTCGGAGCACCAAAACCAGAGCGTGGTTTCGGGCGTCGCGTGGCGGGCCCACTCCGCAACATGCGGCGCATACCACTCCGCCAACCCCACCGGCGTATCAGGGTCGCCAGGGAACTTTCCGAGGCCGTAGGGACCATCGACAACAATGGCCGTGGGTTTCGGCCACCGTGTGTAACAGGTCATCGAGTCTGCAAACTCGATTGTTGCTGAACCGCCAGTTGCCGCCTCAATCCGGACCGGCGACCGCAGTTTCGGCTGAAACTCATGAACGTTACTGGCCTTACCCATCACTACATCTCGGGACATCGCCCCCCTATATCCCACCATGTTGCGATTCCTTATGGAGTGCAATGAGAGCTTGCGGAACATACCACGAACATAATTCGATTGCAAGGCCTCACCACTTTCTGGGATTACGGTGGGGGACTACGGTGGGGGACTACGGTGACAGTGCACCAAATTATCTGTCCCCGTGCCTGATCCCGAGGCCGCGGCCATAGCCGAGCAAATTGGACTCATCCCCATTTTCCGGCCCCCCCCCCCGCGCGGATTGCCCCGATGAGCCGTCAGGCGCGGGCGCGTTTTCGGTCCGGGTCGTAAGGGGCGGCCGTCGCGACGATGCCCTGTCTGGCCGCGCCATCGGCCGCGCGCTTCACGCTCACGGCCTTGCCGGCCTCGGCCATCGCCGGTTCGACATAGCCCAGCGCCAGGCTCCGGCGCAGGTGATAGCCGCGATCGGCCGAGGTCACTTTGCCCACGGTGCGTCCATCGGCAAGGATCGCGTCGCCGGGTGCCGGCACGAACTCCATGTCCGGGAACGCCACCAGCGCCAGGCTGCGGCCGACGCCCTTGTCGCGCTGGCGCCGCAACGCATCGCGGCCGATGAAGTCGGGCTTCTCGAACTTGACGGTCCAGCCGAGGCCGGCT
Organism: Dongiaceae bacterium; assembly: GCA_040881945.1. GTDB lineage: Bacteria > Pseudomonadota > Alphaproteobacteria > Dongiales > Dongiaceae > JBBECF01. The sequence continues at coordinate 1,827 of JBBECF010000018.1, forward strand.
TCCAGCGGCGACGTCGTTTCGTCGAGGTCCAGGCCATAAAGCGGATATTTCTTTTCGATACGCACGCTGCGCAGGGCGCCGAGCCCGCACGGCACCAGCCCGTCGCCCGTGCCGGCGGCGAGCACGGCGTCCCACATATGCTCGGCATATTCGCCGGGATAGAACAGCTCGTAGCCCAACTCGCCGGAATACCCGGTGCGGCTGATCACCGTGTCGGGCACCTCGGCGACCTTGCCGCGCGTCCAGGCATAATAGGGAAGCGCGGTTGTGGAGAGATCGGCGTCGGTCAGGCGCGCGAGAATATCGCGAGCGCGCGGGCCCTGGATCGAAATGAACGCGCGGCCGGCGCCCAAATTGGTCACATAGGCATTCATGCCCTTGGCATGATCCGCCATCCAGGCGGCGACGATATCGACGCGCGACGGGGCCGGGCACAGCCAGAAATGATCGCGGTCCAGCCGCAGGCAGGTGAGGTCGTCCACCATCCCGCCCTTTTCATTGCAGACCGAGGAATAGATCACTTTGCCGGGTTTCAGCTTCGCCACGTCGTTGACCAGGGTCCGCTGCAGCAGTTTCTCGGCGTCGCGCCCCTTGATGTCGACCAGCACCTGGTAATAGACGTCGTACAGGCCGGCCTGGTTGCGGGTCGCCAGGTGCTCGGCCTCGACCGACGTGAACTTGAACGCGGAGTCGAAGCCGATGCGGTCGACCATCTCGGCGCCGAGCGCCATGAACTTGTGATAATAAGGCGTATGCCTGCGCGCCATTTGCTTCCCCCGGATCGCGTTGGCCCCTTGACGGCCATTCCTCCCGTTGGGCGTCGCCGGCGGGAGTGAAAAAGAATAAAGGAATCCGGCAAGTCGCGCGATAAGCTTCTCGGATGTCGCGACCGTTGCGGCCCGAACGCCGCGCCGCGGCGCACATCATGGGGGTGGAGCAACATGTCGCCGGAACAGAAGCCAGCCAAATCGAAGGCCGGCCGCAAGGTCATCATCACCTGCGCCGTGACCGGATCGATACACACGCCGACCATGACGCCCTACCTGCCGATAACGCCCGACGAGATCGCGCGCGCTTCGATCGAGGCGGCGGAGGCCGGCGCCGCCATCATCCACCTGCACGCACGGGACCCCAAGGACGGACGCCCGACTCCGTCGCCCGAGGTGTTCATGCAGTTCCTGCCGCGCATCAAGCAGAACACCGACGCGGTGCTCAACATCACGACGGGCGGCGGTCATGGAATGAGCGTGCAGGAGCGGTTGGCGGGTGCGCTGAAGGCGAAACCGGAGATGGCGACCTGCAACATGGGGTCGATGAATTTCGCCCTCTATCCCATGCTCGACCGTTACACGGACTGGAAGCACGAGTGGGAGCCCAAACACCTGGAAGCGTCCCGGGATTTCATCTTCCGGAACACGTTCAAGGACATCGAGTTCCTGATGCGGGAGCTGGGCGAGGGCTGCGGCACGCGCTTCGAGTTCGAATGCTACGATGTCGGCCACTTGTACAATCTGGCGCACTTCCTGGATCGGGGCATCGTCAAGCCGCCGCTCTTCGTCCAGACCATCTTCGGCATCCTCGGCGGCATCGGCGCCGATCCGGAAAACGTCGCCCACATGAAGCGCATCGCCGACAAGCTGTTCGGCGACCAGTACCAATGGTCGGTGCTGGCGGCCGGCCGGCACCAACTGCCGTTCGTCACCATGGCCGCGATCATGGGCGGCAACGTCCGCGTCGGCCTGGAGGATTCGATCTATGTCGGCAAGGGCCGACTGGCGAAGAGCAACGCCGAGCAGGTGACGCGAATTCGCTCGATCCTCGAAAACCTGTCGCTCGAGGTGGCGACCGCCAAGGAAGCGCGGGAAATGTTGCATCTCAAGGGCGGCGACCAGGTGGCCTTCTGAACGACGACCGGCGGGCCGCGCCGCGCTCCGCGTCGATTGCGGCGGCCAGGCCCCGGACCCGATCGTCGCCGAACACGGCGTCGAGGTCGGCCGAGAGCTTGTGCCGCCAATTCGGGTACTCGTCCTGGGTGGCCGGCACGTTGATCTGGTCGGTCTGGCCGAGCGCGTCTTCGAAATGCACCATCAACAGACGGGCCGGCGTGCGCGCGAGGAAGCGGTACGCGGCCTCGACCGGCGCCGCCTCGGGGACGCGGTCGCCGGACAGCAGCCCCTCGCGCCGCAAGGCCGCGGTCAGATCGGTGCGCGCCGTCGCGCGCTGCCGCCGGTCCGCCTCGCCCTGGTCCGGCCCGGGATAGAGGCGGAGGCGGTCGCGCAGGTCGATGTCCACGCCCTTCCAATAGGCCGGAAGGGTCGCCAGATCGTGCGTCCCGACGGCGACCAGGGCGTCCGTGGGATAGGCCGACGGCGCGCGGAACGTGCCGTCGGGTTCGTGCTCGAAATAGAGCAGCCGGTAGGACAGGATGCCGGAGTCCTGGAGCGCCGCCTGAAAGCCCTCGGGCACGGTCCCGAGGTCCTCGCCGATGACGAGGCAGCGGTTGCGCACGCTCTCGAGCGCCAGGATCCCGACGATCTCGTCGAAGCGATAGCGGACATAGGCGCCGTCCGCCGCCGGGGCGTCGGCGGGAATCCAGAACAGGCGCATGAAGCCGAGAATGTGGTCGATGCGCAGCGCGCCGGCATGGCGCATGTTGGCGCGCAATACTTCGATGAGGGGCGCATAGCCCGCTTCGCGCAGGGCCACCGGATTGAACGGCGGGAAGCCCCATTTCTGCCCGTTGCGATTCCACAGATCGGGCGGCGCGCCGACGACGACCCCGCCGGCGAGCATCTCCTGCAACGCCCAGGACTCTCCGCCGCCGTCGTCGGCGCCGACCGCGAGGTCGCGATAGAGCCCGATCGGCATGGCGGCGGCTTGCGCCGCGACCGCGCAGCAGCCCAGTTGCGAATCCGCCTGCCATTGCAGGTATTCGAAGAACTCGACCCGCGCGCGGTGCTCCGCCACGAACACGGCGACGGCGCTCGACGCCGGATCGCGATACGCCGCCGGCCAGCGCCGCCAATAGCGGCGGGCCGGATCGTTCGCCGACAGGCGTTCGCGCAGCGCCTCGAACGCGGCGTGGCGGCGCAGCGGCGGCCCGCGGTCGCGCTGGAATGCCCGAAACGCCGCGCCGCGCGCGTCGCCGGCCCGATCCAGATGACGCGCGGCGAAGGCGCCGAACAGCAGGTCGAGAACGGGGCGCTTGCAGGCCGCGACGCCGGCGTGGTCGACGAGCGCGGCGTCGCGCAGCGCCCGCAGGCGCCCCTGGAAGTCGTCGGAACGGACCAGGGCCTGCGCCTCGGCGCATTCGCCGAAGTCGTCGATCGCCTCGACATCGAGATAGAGCGCGTTGATAAACAGGCGGCTGCTCGGCGAATACGGGCTGGCCCGCTCCGGCTCGTCGAGGAAGAGCGCGTGCAGCGGATTGAGGCCGATCGCCCCGGCCCCGGCGCCGACCGAGCGAGCGACCAGCTCGCCGAGGTCGGTGAAGTCGCCGATCCCCCAGTTGCGCCCCGAGCGCAGGGCATAGAGCTGGACCGTGAACCCCCAGCTCCGCTCGATTTCGGCGAGCGGCGGCGGAAGAAAGGCACGCGGCGGCGCGACGACGAGCCGCGTCGCGGCCTCCGCACCGCCGTCCCCGGCCACGCGCAGGCGCAGCCGATGGTAGCCGAGCGGCGGCGGCGGCTCGATGCGGAGGCGGCGGCGCTGGTACTGCCGCCCGTCGATTTCGAGGCTCTCGGCGAGTTGAAGCTCGTCGAAGCGCGCTTCGCCTCGATGGCGGGATCCGCCCTCCTCGATCACCTCCCAGGCCAGCGTCGCCGCGCCGCCGTCCGTCGGCAGGGTGACCGCGGCCGCGACCGGTCCGACCCCGAGGCGCGCGATGCAGACGGGCTCGAGCGGGGTCTCCACGCTTCGGCGGCGCAGCGCGGCGGCCGCCCGGGCGATTTCGGCGGCGTTGTCGACGGGCAGACCGAGACTCGCCAGGATGGCGCGGATCGTCGCGACCGGGACCCGCCGCGGCTTGCCCCAGGCATCGACATAGCCCGTCTCGATGCCGACGAGGCCGGCAAGCCGTTCTATCGGGTCCGTCTCGCTCATGGACCGGCCGACGGCTGGAGCACGACCGCGCCGAGCGGCGGCAACTCCAGGCTGAGCGAATGGGGCCGGCCGTGACAGGGGACGTTCTCGGCGACGACCCGCCCGCGGTTGCCCAGGCCGCTGCCGCCGTAGACCCCGGCGTCGGAGTTGAGCAACTCGCGGTAGGGCCCCGGCACCGGCGCGCCGATCCGGTAGCCGTGTCGCGGCACCGGGGTGAAGTTGCACACGACGATGACGAAATCGGCGCCGTCGCGCGCCCGGCGGATAAACGAGATCACGCTCTGTTGGCGGTCGTTGCCGTCGATCCATTCGAACCCCTCGGGCTCGAAGTCGCGCTCGTGCAGCGCCGGGGTCGCGCGGTAGAGCCGGTTCAGGTCGCGCACCAGGCGCTGCACCCCCTGATGCTGCGGGTCGGCGAGCAGGTGCCAATCCAGGCTGGCGTCGTGGTGCCATTCGCGCGCCTGGCCGAACTCGCCGCCCATGAACAGCAGCTTCTTGCCCGGATGGCCGTACATGAACGTGAAATAAAGCCTGAGATTGGCGAATTTCTGCCAGCGGTCGCCGGGCATCCGGCCGAGCAGCGATCCCTTGCCGTGCACCACCTCGTCGTGCGACAGCGGCAGCAGGAAGTTCTCGGTGAAGGCGTAGAGCAGGCCGAAGGTCAGCCGGTCGTGGTGATAGCCGCGGTGCACGGGGTCGTGGCCGATGTAGTCCAGGGTATCGTGCATCCAGCCCATGTTCCATTTGTAGCCGAATCCGAGTCCGCCGAGATAGGTCGGGCGCGACACCAGCGGCCAGGCGGTCGACTCCTCCGCCGCCGTCATCGCCGTCGGGAACCGGCCGTACACCGTTTCGTTGAGCCGCTTGAGAAAGGCCACGGCATCGAGATTCTCGCGGCCGCCATAGCGGTTCGGCACCCAGTCGCCGGGCTCGCGGCTGTAATCGAGATAGAGCATCGACGCGACGGCGTCCACCCGAAGGCCGTCGATGCGATACCGATCGAGCCAGAACAGCGCGTTGCACAGCAGGAAATTGGCGACCTCGGCGCGGCCGTAATTGTAGATCAGCGTATCCCAGTCGCGATGCAAGCCCTGGCGCGGGTCGGCATGCTCGTAGAGATGGGTGCCGTCGAAGCGGCCGAGCCCGTGCGGGTCGGTGGGGAAGTGTCCGGGCACCCAGTCGATGATCACGCCGAGGCCGGCGCCATGGCACGCCGCGACGAAGTCGCGAAAGTCGTCGGGCGTGCCGAAGCGGCTGGTCGGCGCGAACAGCCCGATCGGCTGGTAGCCCCACGAGCCGTCGAAGGGATGCTCGCTGACCGGCATGAGCTCGATATGCGTGAACCCCAGGTCCGTGACGTAGGGCACGAGCTCGGCCGCCAGCTCGCGGTAGGTGAGATACCGGTGTCCCTCCTCCGGCTTGCGCCGCCACGACCCCAGATGCACCTCGTAAATGGCGATCGGCGCGTTGCGATCGTTGACGCGGCCGCGCGCCTCCGTCCAACCGTCGTCGGCCAACGGCGCGGGTGCCGCCCAGGTGATCGAGGCGGTCCCCGGCGACCGCTCCGCATGGAACGCGAAGGGGTCCGCCTTGAGCGGCAGCAGGTTTCCCTCGCGGGTCTTGATTTCGTAGTTGTACCGCTCGCCCGCGCCAAGGCCGGGGACGAAGATTTCCCACCAGCCGCACTCGCGGCGCAGCCGCATCACGTGGCGCCGCCCGTCCCAGTTGTTGAAGTCGCCGACGACGCTGACCCGGCGGGCGTTGGGCGCCCACACGGCGAAGCTGAAGCCGGCCACGCCGTCGATCGTCGCCGGGTGGGCGCCGACGACTTCGTGCATTTGCAGGTGGTTGCCTTCGTGCAACAGATGCACGTCGAGCTCGCCGAGCACCGGCGGGAACCGATAGGGGTCGTCGAGCTCGACGACCGTGCCGTCCCAATCGACGCGCAGCCGATACGCACGACGCCGCCGCCCCGGCACGGGGCCGACGAACAGCCCCGCCTCGTGGATGCGCGGCAGGTCCGCGAGGTCCTTCCCGGTCCCGGCGTCGACGACCCGCACGCTGCCGGCCCCCGGCAGAAAGGCGCGGACGACGATCTTGTTGTTGTCGGCGTGCATCCCGAGATAGCCGAAGGGGTCGGAATGGTCCCCGCCGGCAATCGCTTCGGCGTCGCTAGACCGCGACATCGGTCTCACCCCGCTTGCGCGCCTCCGGGAACAGCAGGTCGATCGCGCCCGCCAGCGGGATTCCGACCCAGGCCGGGCGGTTCGCCAGCTCGTAACCGATCTCGCAGAACAGCTTTTCCAGCGTGAATAGCGCGAGCGGCCCAGACCGCGTAGTCGAACGACCGGACCATGCCCGCCACGTCCTTGAGCGGGCTGTCCTCGCGCCGCCGCTCCGCGAACGAGCGCCGCGGTTCGCCCTCGAAATCGATAATGTAGAAACGGTTCCGCGACGTTTCAAGTGGATTTGACGGCCGGTCGAAAGCCGCTTCGAAGCCTTTCATGCTGCCATGGTTACGGCATGGGAGGCGGGGAGATGGAAGCGAGGGACGTGTTCGCGCTCGGGCTTGGCTTGAACGCACCATGGAAGCTTGCCGGCCAGCGCCTGGACACTGAGAAGCGTCCGCATGAGCTGCACCTGGAGGTGGTCGCGGACCGGGGCGCGTTGTTCCCGTGCCCGCAGTGCAGCCGCGCCTGAGGCTCTTGTGACGCTCTACCTGCCTTCGTTCATCCGCGTTCGCCGCCGCCTACGGATCGTCAGATCGAATAGGGCGTGAGCGCCAGCGACGCGCGCGTAATCGCGCCAACTTCCAGCACGAGCATTCCGGTATCGGTGCGGCCGGTTTCCGCCAGGTTGAAGGCGTCGGTCACATTGCTGACCGGCTCGGCGCAGAAATATCGCGTGCCGGGAGGCGAGTAGACAACCAGAAAGACGAGCGGCGGGGTCGCTGCCATCGAGAGCGCGGCTGAACATTCCGGCCAACGAATTTCCGCCCGCCCGTTCCAGCCGGTGAAGCAGTTGTCGAGCGCGTGACGGTCGACGGCGAGCCCGGCATCCAGGTTCGGCGCCCGCGTCCCCGGCAAGAGGCGCGTCGGCATCGCCTCGTCGTCTGTCTCCCACATCCCGGAAATCCGTGCGCTGAGCGTCGTCTGCGGGGTACGCGGGAAGTAAGGATGCAGGCCGAAGCCGTAGGGCATCGCGGTAACGCCGGTGTTGCGGGCCGAAAGGCCAATCTCGAGTCGATCCGGGAGCAGCCGGAACGCTTGGCGCATCTCGTAGGGATAGGGCCAATCGTCGGCGGCATGGGCATAGAGCAAGGTGGCACCGTCGGCCGCCTTGTCGACCACTGCCCAGGGGCGCTGCCAGCCGTGGCCATGCTCGACATGCGGCTCTCCTGGTACGTTGAGCGGCATGGTGACGGCGCCGGTCCGGAACACGAAGCGCCCGGCGCGCACGCGGTTGGAGAATGGCGTCAGGGGGAAGCAACTCGACGCTCCGACGTCGCCGGCGGCCAGCGCCGCGTCGTCCATCGGCCGCAACAGATCGAGGTCCGCGCGTCCGGGGCGCCGCCAGCGGAAACCGGCGATCGCGCCGCCCAGCGAGGGACAGAGCGTCAGCTCGAACGACCCGTTGGCCAACTGAAGCAGAGGATGGGCCGTCGTCATGCCGGCTGCTGCCCTGCCCGACGCTCGCGCCACGCTTCGGCGACCGGGGGGCCGCCCATTGCAGCGGAAATCCGATCGGCATGGCGGATCACCGCGTGGCCCACGATGTCGGTGCCGCGGTCAAGGATCCGTTGCTTCAGGCCGGTGACGCTGATCGCGCCGGCCGCGGCCCCGCTGCGGTCGAACACGCAGGCGCCGACGCACATCACGCCCTCGGTATCCTCCTCGTCGTCGATCGCATAGCCGCGCCTGAGCGTGTCAGCCAGGTCATGCATCAGCGCCGATTCGGTTGTGAGCGTGTGCGGGCTGCGCTCCGGCAAGCCGGTACGGTGCAGGATGGCGCGGGCCTGCTCGCTCGGCAGCGAGGCCAACAGCGCCTTACCGACCGCCGAGCAGTGCGGCAGCTCGCGCCGCCCAAGCGCGGCATCGAAGCGGATTGCGCCGGGGGCATCGACGCGCCCAACAACGACCGCGTAACCATCATCCAACACGGCGACCCGCGACGTGAGCCCGACGGCAGCCGTGAGATCGCGCAGCACCGGAACGGCGATGTCCGACAATGCGATGTTGCCAATCGCCTGTTCACCCAAGCGCACCAGGGTCATTCCGAGCCGGTAGCGCCGCTCGATACCTTTGCCTCGGTCGGCGATGTATCCGCGGGCAAGCAGCGTCTGCAACATGGCATAGCACGCCGCTTTGGAAAGCGAGATCTCGCGCGCCAGATCGGACAGGCGACCACCCTCCCGGCCGCGCCGGGCGATGAGATCGAGAAGCTCCAGCCCCCGCCCCAGGCTTTGCACGCGATACCGGTCGTCCGTCGTGGCCATGGCTCCCGCCAGAAAAGGTTATCCACCCACCCACTCGGCGCTGCTGCGGCGATTGACTCCCGAAGGTCGTGCGCGTAATTATAGTATTACCCAATGGTGTTTGGCTATACCAAACATATTAATTGGGGCCGTAGCTTAGTGGCCGGACCGGCAACCCGGCACGGTAGAAGCGTGAGGGCGGCGGACGTCGCAACCTCCGCCCCGTGTAGCCCGGAGGCTTGTCGGTGAGTGATCCGCGATCACGCGATGGCTAGGGCACGACAACAGAGGGAGGACTAAATGAACAACATACTGTCTCGATGGCTGAAATGCGTGAGCATAGCTATCGCGCTTACGATGTTTGCCGGCGGGGCGGCACGGGCCGCCGAAACGGTGGTCGTCTACAATGCCATCGGCACCGAGACGATGCAGGCATTTGTCGACGCGTTTCAGACGCTTCATCCGGACGTCAAGGTTCAGGTGATCAGTGGCGGCAGCGGCGAATTAATTACCCGCATCAAGGCCGAGAGCGGCAATCCCCAGGGCGACGTTCTGGTCGGGCCGGATGCCGACAACTTCGACGCCATGATCGACCTTTTCGAAGGCTACAAGTCGAAAGAGGACGCCGCGTTCGGCAAGGGAACCGCTCATCCGGATCACAAGTACTACGGCTTTTCGATGAATTTCCAGGCCTTCATCGTCAATACGAAGATGATGCCTGTCGAGTCTGCACCGAAGAGCTGGGCCGACTTAGCCAAGCCGGACTACAAGGGCAAGATCATGATGGCCAATCCGGCGCAATCGGGCTCGGCCTACTCGCAGATGCATCAGATCTTGATGTTGTACGGCTGGGACATGATGCAGAAGGTCATCCCGAACGCGATTTTTGTGCCGAGTTCCAAGCTCGCCTATCAGAACGTTGCCAAGGGCGAGTTCCCGGTCGGTTTGACCAGCGAGTTCAACATCTTGAAGTCCAAGCTCGAAGGTTTCCCGGTCGAAGCGGTATACCCAAGCGACGGCACGGCGCAAATCATCGATGCGAGCGGCATCATCAAGGGCGCGCCGCATCTCGAAAACGCCAAGCTGTTTCTCGACTACATCAATTCGAAGCCGGCACACGAGTTGCTGGTCTCGACTGACAAGCGGCGTTCGGCGCGCGCCGACGTGGCGCCGCCGCCGGGCTTGGCGCCGATCGACGGCATCAAGACTTTCCCATACGACTCGGTTGGGGCGGCACGGGATCACGCAAAGGACCTTGAGCTGTTCGACAAGTACTTCGCCAGTAAGTAGGGCGACCGTACGGCGTAGCGGGTAGTGGTGGGCCGGCGCTCTCCGATTCCGACACATCGGCGGCGGGCGCCAGTACCGACGGCCGGGAGGCGTATCCGAGATCGCGGATCCTCCCGGCATGCCCTCGGCATCCGAAAGACAGAGTCAATGGCGATAGTTGACCGGCTGGCAAGGTCGGTGCGTCCGTGACCGCGCAGAGCCTGGTCATCCGCAACCTCATCAAGCGCTTCGATACCGATACGGGATCGTTGATGGCGGTCGCCGACGTCAGCTTCGAGGTTGGCGACGGTGAGTTCTTCACCATGCTGGGCCCGTCCGGCTGCGGCAAGACAACGACCCTGCGGATGATTGCCGGTCTTGAGGCAGTTACGGAAGGGTCTATCTCGTTCGGCGGCAGGGACTACACCGTTATTCCCGCCCGACAGCGCAACATCGGCATGGTTTTTCAATCCTACGCCCTGTTTCCACATCTATCGGTGTTTGAAAATATTGCTTACGGGCTGCGTGTGCGTCGGATGGGCGCGTCCGAGATACGCCAGCGGCTCGCCGAAGTGCTCGACCTCCTGCAGCTTACCCCACTGGCCGACCGCTTGCCTGGCCAGCTCTCGGGCGGACAGCAACAACGGGTATCGATCGCCCGCGCCCTCGTCTATCAGCCGGGACTCCTGTTGCTCGACGAGCCGCTGGCCAATCTCGACGCCAAACTTCGCGTCCAGATGCGCGAGGAAATCCGACAACTGCAACGCCGCTTGGGGATCATGGCCGTTTACGTCACGCACGACCAGGAAGAGGCCATGGCGATCTCCGATCGGGTGGCGGTGTTCAACCGCGGTCGCCTGATGCAGATCGGCGAACCGCTCGAAATCTATGCGAAACCGGCCTCGCTATTTGTCGCCGACTTCATCGGCCGGGCGAACTTCCTGCCCGCCACTGTCGTCGGCCGTGATGGCAGCGCGGTTACGGTCTGCTTGCCCTGGGGGGAGCCGCTACGACTTGCGCAAACTGCCGTCGCGCTCGCCGAGGAATCTGGCGCGATCCCGCCGCAAGCCGACGGGGTCGTCATGGTTCGGCCCGAGCGCATGGTTCTCGACAAGACCCGCGGTTTCATTCCGGTACAGATCCGGCGCCGGCAGTTTCTCGGCAGCGTCGTTCGCTACATGGTCGCCGCCACGGGGCTGGACACGGAGCTGGTGATCGATGCGCCGCGGTCGGTCGCGCGTGTCGAAGAAGGTGAGACCGCCGTAGCAGGGTTTGCGCCTGACGATGCGACCTTGTTCCTGAAAGGCGATCGCCGATGACCGCCATGGTACGGCCTGTCGCCGGTGCGGCGCGGCGCGAGTATTTTCCGATCGTCGTTGGCGTGATCATGGTCGGCGCGGCGCTGATCTTTCTCATCTATCCGATAGCGAATGTCATCATCCTCGCGTTTCTTGCCAACGGTAAGGACCTTGCGCTGGTCAATCTGACGCTCGACAATTTCGAGCGTTTCTTTGTCTCGGCCAGTTATCAGCGCGCCTTCTGGAATTCCATCGTCGCCGGCGGCGGTGCGACGGTGTTGGCGACGGCATTGTCGCTGCCGATGGCCTATGCGTTGACCCGGGTCCGCATGCCTTTCCGTCCTCTCATTCTTGCGCTGTCGGTCATTCCGTTGATCGCGCCGCCGTTCATCGGGGCGTATGCCTGGATTATGCTGCTCGGCAACAACGGGATGATCACCCAGGTTCTCCATTCCAGCCTAGGTCTGCGGTTACCGACGATCTATGGTCCCTTTGGCGTGATTGTCGCGCTGGCTCTTAGCTATTTTCCTTACGTCTTTCTCATCGTGCAGGGGGCTTTGGCCGCAGCCGATCCAGCCATCGAGGAAGCGGCGCAGATGGCCGGTGCCAGTCGTTGGCGCATCATCCGGACGATTACCTTCCCCGTGATCGTGCCGGCGGTAGCAGCGGGGGCGCTTATTGTTTTTATCAAGGCGATCGGCGATTTCGGTGTGCCAGCCATACTGGGCGGCGAGTTTCAAGTTCTGCCGACGTTGATCTACTATCAAATCCACGGCTTCTTTAACCTGAATGCCGGATCAGCCATTGCCATTGTCAACGTCGCGCTGACAATCGCGGCCCTTGCAATACTTTCGGCGGTAAGCCGGCGATGGACCTTCTCGACCATCACCGGATCAGCGCGTGGCGCGGTGCGGCTATCGACGCCCGGTATGCGCGTCCTTGCCAATGCCTTTGTCTGGCTTGTGTTGACGCTTGCGCTGCTGCCTCAGGCCGTCGTCCTGCTCTACTCCTTTGCCGAACGTTGGGGGGATTCACTGTTACCGTCGGTCTACGGCTTGGACAATTATCGCCGTGTCCTTCGCGACGTGGCGGAGCCGATATGGAACACCGTGATTCTTGCGACAGTGGCCACTCTCCTGTGCCTGGCGTTCGGCATGATCACCGCCTATGCCGCTGTTCGTGGCAAGGCGATTGCCAAATGGGCTCTGGACTTGTCGATCATGGTGCCCTTCGTGCTGCCGGGGCTTGTCGTTGGTGTTGCCTATCTGGCGGCATTCAACAGCGGTCCGATCGTGCTGACCGGTACGGCCACGATCCTGGTGCTCGCCTACTTCACGCGGCGTGTCGGATTCATTTTCAGATCGGCGGTGGCAGCCATAGGACAGGTCGATCCGCTGTTGGAACAGGCCTCGACGATTTGCGGCGCCTCGTGGGCGGCGACGATGCGCCGGATCACGATGCCACTGATTGCGCCCGCTCTCATCGCCGGGGCTGTTCTCGTCTTCGCCACGCTCATCGGCGAGATCAGCGCTACCGTGCTGCTGTATTCGGCACAATGGAAGACGTTGTCGATCGCAATCTACGAATTCGTGCTCGGCAACGAGCTGGCAAAGGCAAGCGCCCTGGGAAGTCTTTCCAACCTGCTGACCCTGATTCTCGTGTTGGCGGCGAGCACCCTGCTCGGGCGCAACATGTCCGATATGTTCCGCTGATCGTAATCAGCCAATCCCGGTGAGCCTGCGAAGCGGCTCGGTGAGGCCAGGCGCGCTTGCCAGCACCGCCCGGGCCTCTGCGATCCGGCCACGGGTGGGGAAGTCGTTGGTCCAACCACCGGCCTCGCGGACAAAGAGTAGCCCGGCCAGCACGTCCCATGCATGTAGGGACGATTCAAAATAAGCGTCAATTCGGCCGTCGGCGACATAAGCAAGGCCAAGTGCGGCCGATCCGGCCTGCTGAAACGCATACCCGGCGGTGAGCAACCGGTTGAGCAAGCCGACGTATTCAGCCGCCGGGCGATTCGGGGAGTAGCCGAGCTCGACGAGGGCGGCGGCCGGCTGGGTGACCGCGCTCACGTGGATCGGAGCGCCGTTGCGCTGGGCGCCATGGCCGTGCCGGGCGATGAACAATTCGTCGCCCATCGGATCGTAGACGGCGCCGATCTCGGTCCGCCCGTCGAGACAGAAGGCGATCGAAACGGCAAAATGCGGAATGCCGCGTGCGAAATTGGCGGTTCCGTCAATCGGATCGATTACCCACAGGCCGGCGGCTTCAGCGCCCACGGATTCTTCGCTGATCCGGCCATCATTGGGAAAGGCCGCCGCTAGACGGTCGGCAATCAAGCGGTCGACAGCGTGATCGGCGGATGTGACAATATCGCGGGGGGCCTTGAAATCAATGGTCATGGCCGGGTCGCGAAAGAACCGGCGGGCGAGCGCTCCGGCGTCGCGGGCAAGGCCCGCAGCGAATTCGCTGCGGGCACGGAGATCAGCGTTGCGAATGGCCCCGATCCTCGTGATTCCGCCCGCGCTCCACTCGCCCCGAACCGACCGTTGATCGCCGGGCCGCACACAACCCAGGCATGATTGACTCCGGAACGCCCATTCTGTTTACTCAAGATAGTATTGTTAAACATTGTTTGGCAATGCCAAACGACTTTCGGAGAGCTATATGACCGACCGGCCGCGCAGGCTGCGATCGAGCTCCTGGTTCGGCGGCGAGGGCAAGAACGCCTTCATGCACCGCAGCTGGATGAAGAACCAAGGCTTCCCGGCCGACGAGTTCGACGGCCGGCCGGTTATCGGCATCTGCAACACCTGGTCCGAACTCACGCCCTGCAACGCCCATCTGCGGGGCATCGCCGAGCGGGTGAAGCGCGGCGTCTACGAGGCCGGCGGGCTGCCGCTCGAGTTTCCGGTGATGTCGCTCGGCGAGTCGAACCTGCGCCCGACCGCCATGCTGTTCCGTAACCTGGCCAGCATGGATGTCGAGGAATCGATCCGCAGCAATCCGATCGACGGCGTCATTCTGCTGGTCGGCTGCGACAAGACCACGCCGGCCCTGCTGATGGGCGCCGCGACCTGCGACCTGCCGGCGATCGCCGTCTCCGGCGGGCCGATGCTAAACGGAAATTTCCGCGGCGAGAGCATCGGCTCGGGTACCCATGTCTGGAAGTTTCACGAGGAGGTGAAGGCCGGGCGCATGTCGCTGGCCGACTTCATGTCGGCCGAGCAGGGGCAAAGCCGCTCGCCGGGCAGCTGCATGACCATGGGCACCGCCTCGACCATGGCCAGCATGTGCGAGGCGCTCGGTATCGCCCCGCCCGACAACGCCGCCATTCCGGCGGTCGATTCCCGGCGCAATGTACTGGCGCAGATGGCGGGTCGGCGCATCGTCGCGCTGGTGAATCAAGATGTGACCATGAGTCGGATCCTGACCCGCCAGGCCTTCGAGAACGCGATCCGCGTCAATGGCGCCATCGGTGGCTCGACCAACGCGGTCATCCATCTGATCGCGCTCGCCGGCCGGCTCGGAGTCGAACTCGACCTCGAGGACTGGGACCGGCTTGGCCGCGACGTGCCGACCATCGTCGACCTGATGCCGTCGGGCCGATTCCTGATGGAGGACTTCTACTACGCCGGCGGCCTACGCGCGGTGATGCGCAGCCTGTCCGAGGCCGGGTTGCTGCATCGCGAGGCGATGACCGTCTCCGGTCAGACCATCGGCGAGATCTGCGCCGACGCCCCCAACTACAATGCCGAGGTGATCCGGCCGCTCGACAAGCCGCTGACGCCCCAGGGCGGGATCGCCGTACTGCGCGGCAACCTGGCACCCAACGGCGCGGTGCTGAAGCCCTCGGCGGCGACGTCGCATCTGATGCAGCATCGTGGCCGCGCCGTGGTGTTCGAGAACATCGAGCATTACCACGCGCGGGTCGACGACCCGGCGCTCGACATCGACGAAACTTGCGTCATGGTGCTGAAGAACTGTGGGCCGAAGGGCTATCCCGGCATGGCCGAGGTCGGCAACATGGGACTGCCGACCAAGGTGCTGAAGAAGGGGATCACCGACATGGTGCGGATCTCCGACGCTCGCATGAGCGGCACCGCCTACGGCACGGTCGTGCTGCACGTGGCACCCGAAGCGGCAGCCGGCGGGCCGCTGGCGCTGGTCCAGGACGGCGACTTGATCGAGCTCGACGTGGCCGGGCGGCGGCTTCACCTCGACGTGCCCGAGGCCGAACTCGCCGCGCGCCGGGCGGCCTGGAGCCCGCCGCCGCCGGCCACCGGCGGCTATACCAGCCTTTATGTCGAGCGCGTGCTGCAGGCCGATCGCGGCTGCGACCTCGACTTCCTGGTCGGCCGGCGCGGCGCCATCGTGCCGCGCCATTCGCATTGAGGCGAGCGCGATGCTCGGGCACATCGACAACCCGGCCGTCTATCCCAGCCTGAGCGCACGCTCGGTCTTCGTCACCGGCGGCGGCAGCGGCATCGGTGAGAGCGTGGTCGAGCATTTCTGCGCCCAGGGGGCGCGCGTGACCTTCGTCGATCTGGCCGATGACGCTTCGCGCGAGCTGGTCGAACGGATTGCCGCCAAGGGCGACCCGGCGCCGCATTTCATCCGCTGCGACCTGCGCGACATCGAGGCGCTGCGGGCGTCGGTAACGGAAGCGGGTCGGCGCCAGGGACCGATCCGAGCCCTGGTCAACAACGCCGGCAATGACGATCGCCACCGGACCGCCGACGTGACCGTCGCCTACTGGGACGATCGCATGGCGGTCAATCTGCGCCACCAGTTCTTCGCGGCTCAGGCGGTGCGTCCGCAGATGCGCGAGGCCGGCGGCGGCTCGATCGTCAATTTCAGCTCGATCACCTGGATGGTTGGCGATCCGGACTGCCCAGCCTACGTCACCGCCAAGTCGGCGATTGTCGGGCTCACCCGCGCGCTGGCGCGCGAACTCGGGCCGGAGAACATCCGGGTCAATAGCGTGCTGCCCGGCTGGGTGATGACCGAGCGGCAGATGCGGTTGTGGCTGACGCCCGACGGCGAGCGGCAGATCGATGAGCGGCAGTGCCTCAAGGCGCGGATCCATCCGCCCGACATCGCCCGCATGGTGCTGTTCTTGGCGGCCGACGACAGCCGTATGTGCGCTTCGCAGAGCTTCATTGTCGACGGCGGCTGGGTCTGAGTTCGCCGCCGGGTAACGGGAACGGAAAAGACATGCGACTCATTCAGTATCGCGGGCCGACCGGCGAGCGGAAAGTTGGGCTGGTCACCGACGACGGGGACCATGTTCGGCCGCTGAAAGGCGTCTCCACGGTCTACGAATTGGCCATGGAAGCAGCGGACAAGGGCGCGCATCTCGCCGATCTGGTCCGTGCCCGGATCGCCGACGAGCGCGTCGACTACGCGGCCCTGCTGCGCGACGACCGCGTGCTGGCGCCGCTCGATCATCCCGAGCCGGCGCGCTTCCTGGTGACCGGCACCGGGCTTACCCACATCGGCAGCGCCGATGCGCGCAATAAGATGCACGTGGACACCCACGGCCAGGGCGCACCTGAATCCGATTCAATGAAGATCTTCCGCATGGGGCTCGATGGCGGCAAGCCCGAACCCGGCCGGATCGGCGTCCAGCCGGAATGGTTCTTCAAGGGGGTCGGCACGTGCATCGTGCCGCCCGGCGCACCGCTGCCGCTGCCCAGCTTCGCCTTGGCGGGCGCCGAGGAGGCCGAGATCGTCGGCCTCTATCTGGTCGATCGCCACGGCCGGCCCTGGCGGATTGGCTTCGCGATCGGCAACGAGTTCTCCGACCACGTGACCGAGGCGCAGAACTATCTGTACACCCAGCATTCGAAGCTGCGTGCCTGCTCGATCGGTCCGGAACTCCTGCTCGGCGATCTTCCTGACGATGTGCGCGGCAAGGTCCGGATCCGCCGCGGCAACGGGGTGCTGTGGGAGGAGGATTTCTTGTCGGGCGAGAAGAACATGTCGCATTCGCTCGCAAATCTGGAGCACTACCACTTCCGCTACGACATGTTCCGCCGGCCGGGAGACCTGCACGCCTATTTCTTCGGCGCCGCCGTCCTCAGCTACTCGTCCGGCGTCAAGACGGTGCCGGGCGACGAGTTCGAGATCGACGCGCCGGTTTTCGGCAAGCCGCTCCGTAACCGCATGGAGCGCGCGCCCGATCAGGGGTTGATTGCGGTCAAGGCACTCTGACGGCACAAAATCACGACGAACAAGCAGCAAGGAGAGGATGAGGGAGATGTCGAAAGCGATATTGAAATGGACGATGCCGGCGCTCGCAGGCGTCATGCTGTTGTCGGCACAGCTTGCGTTCGGCACGGCGGCGGCCAAAGAGCTAAGGATTCTGGCCTGGGAAGGTTATGCCGACCAAGACTGGGTGAAGGAGTTCGAGGCGCAGAGCGGCGCCGACGTTAACGTCGTGTTCATCGGCACCGACGACGAGATCTGGGCCAAGATCAAGGGCAGCGAGGGTAAGGATTTCGACCTGTTCGCGGTCAATACGGCGCAGCTCCAGCGTTATATCGACGCCGGGCTGACCGCCCCGTTCGACCTCGCGACGATGCCGAACCAGAAGCAGGTGCTGCCGCGCTTCCGCGACCTGACCCAGGTCGGGGGCGTGATGCGCGACGGCAAGGTGTACGCGATTCCCTATGCCTTCGATTCGATCGGCATCATCTACGATGTCGGTAAGGTGAGCCCAGCGCCCGATTCGATGGAGGTATTCTGGGACCCGAAGTACAAGGGGCGCGTCCTGGCCTATGACAACGGCGAGCACAATTTCTCCTTCACCGCCCTGACAATGGGCATCAAGGACCCGTTCCATCTGAGCGACGATCAGATGGCGGCGATCAAGGCGAAGCTCATCGACCTCAAGCACGACGTGCTGAGCTTCTACACCACCGCCGACGAGGCCCTGCAGATCTACCAGAGCAACGACGTCGCGCTGATCTGGGCCAATTACGGCCAGCAACAGATGAAGGCGATGCGCGAGGCCGGCGCCAATGTCGCCTATGTGAACCCGAAGGAAGGAGCGCTCGCCTGGCTCGACACCTGGGCCATGACCAGCGGGGTGCGAGAGAAGGAGCTCGCCGAACAGTGGGTCGACTTCGTCCTGCAAAAGAAGATCAGCGGCGCGCTCTCCGAGCGCACGGGATTCGGTAACACCGTTGTGCCGACTGCCAACGCCAACGAGGGCGACAAGATGGTGTGGTTGGAGTTCGTCGAGGATCCGCTGAAGCGGAGCGACCTGTGGAACGAGGTCAAGGCGGCTCCTTGATCCGTCTCCGGCCTGCCGCTACACCGATCTGACCCCACCCGGCCCGCCCGCGACGGCGGGCCGGGTCGGCTTCTCGCAACCGGCCCACGGCAGATGTCGACCGACGGAACCCTGCTCGAGCTCAAGTCGATCTCGAAGTCCTTCGGCGCGGTCGAGGTGCTGCAGCGCGTCAATCTGGCGGTCCGCGACGGCGAGTTCATTACCGTGCTCGGGCCGTCGGGCTCGGGCAAGACCACAATCCTGCGCATGATCGGCGGCTTCACCGCGCCGTCGAGCGGTGACATCCTGCTCGACGCCAGGAGCATCCTCGGCATGCCGATCAATCGGCGGCCGTTCAATACGGTGTTTCAGGACTACGCACTGTTCCCGCACATGACCGTGGCGCAGAACGTCGGCTACGGCCTGACCGTGCGCGGCGTGCCGCGGGCCGAGGTTAGGCGCCAGGTCGCCGAGGCGATCGAGCTGGTGCAGCTCGGCGAGCTTGCCGGCCGTCTGCCGGCCCAGCTATCGGGCGGGCAGCGTCAGCGCGTGGCACTGGCGCGCGCCATGATCTGCCGACCGCGGCTGATTCTGCTCGACGAGCCCCTCGCCGCGCTCGACGTCGAGCTCAGGAAGCAGATGCGGCTCTTCCTGAAGAACATACAGCGCGAAATCAAGACCACGTTCCTGTTCGTCACCCACGACCAGGAGGAGGCGATCGCCATGGCCGATCGCATCTGCGTGATAAATTACGGGCGCATCTTGCAACTCGGTACGCCGCACGAGGTCTACTACCACCCGAATTCCGAATTCGTCGCCCGCTTCTTCGGCGACAACAACTTGATCGAGGGCCGGCTGGTGGACGGCGACGGGGCGAAGCGACGGATCGAGACGCCGATCGGCACGCTGGTCTGCGCAATCGACGGGCAGCCCGATGTGGCCTCGGCCGAAAACGGGCGGCGCGCCTTTGCCGTGATTCGTCCCGAATCCGTTGCGTTCAACCGGGAGAACGCGGCGGAGAACACGGCAACCGGCATCATCGCGGCGGTGAGCTTCGGCGGCGCGACGACGGTGACCGAAGTCCGGATCGATGGCGCCGACCACGCGCTCGGTATGCGGGTCATGACACCGAGCCGGGTCGGAGGCGCGGCGCTGGCGCCGGGTGAGCGCGTGTCGCTCGCCTGGAGTGCGGCGGAATGCCGGCTGGTCCTGGCATGAGCGCCGGTGAAGGCACGGCCGCCGGATGCAGCGGCGACACGCTTCCTCCTGCCACGGCGGAGGCGAGACTGTGGCGCCCCGCAATTGCCGTGCTCGCCTACGGCCTGCCGCTGGCCTTCATCGTGGTGCCTCTGGTCGCCTTCCTGGCCTACAGCTTCTTCTCGGTCGAAGCCGGGCAGATGCGCTTCGACCTGACCATTCTCAACTATCGGCGGTTCTTCACCGATGAGATCTTCCTGCCGGTGTTCTGG
Organism: Dongiaceae bacterium; assembly: GCA_040881945.1. Lineage (GTDB taxonomy): Bacteria > Pseudomonadota > Alphaproteobacteria > Dongiales > Dongiaceae > JBBECF01. Next base: position 21,717 of record JBBECF010000018.1, read on the forward strand.
CGCACCGGTCTGCTCTGCCTCGAAGTGGCCGCGCTCGCCATCGGCTTCGGCTATCCGGTTGCCTATCTCCTGACGACGCTCGAAGGCCGCAAGCGCTACGTGCTGGCTATAATGCTGGTGATACCGCTGCTGATGAGCTACGTCATCAAGATCTACGCGATTCGCAGCATCCTGGGCGGCAACGGCTTCCTCAATAAGGCGCTGCTGGCCATCGGCCTGATCGACCAGCCGCTAACGTTCTTCGTCTTCAATCTGAACGCCGTGCTGCTGGCTTTGACGGTGTTGCTCATTCCCTTTGCCATCCTGCCGATTTTCCTGTCGCTGGAGCGCATCCCACGCAGCTTGCTGGACGCTTCGGCCGATCTCGGCGCATCGGGGGCACAGACTTTCGCCCGGGTCATCCTGCCGCTCAGCCTGCCCGGGGTCGTCGCCGCGGCGACGTTCGTCTTCGTGCTGGCGATCGGCGACTTCCTGACCCCGCAGATGGTGGGCGGCAACAGCGGCTTCACCTTCGGTCGGATCATCTACAGCCAGTTCGGCACCGCCTTCAACTGGCCGTTCGGCGCCGCGCTCTCGGTGATCCTGGCCGCCGTCGTGATGGCCGTGATCGCCTTCGGCGCCTTGTTCGGTGGCCGCCGGAGCAAGTCCCCATGATCGGCAGTCGGGCGACCACGGCGCTGCTGGTCGCCGTAACCGCGATCGTCTTCGTCATTCTCTATGGGCCGATCGTCGTGCCGATCGCCTCGTCCTTCTTCGTCGTGAAGCACGGCGCGGTGAGCTGGGACCAGCCGAGCCTTGCGGCCTACGGCGCGCTGATCGGCAACGAGAGTGTACTCGAGGCGCTGCGCAACACGATTATTGTCGGGCTTGCCGCGGTGGCCGGCGCGATGGTGCTCGGCACGTTGCTCGCCTTCCACTACAACGCCGGCCGCTCCAAGGCGCGCGAGATCCTCCAGTTCGTCGTCTTCCTCCCGTTCCTTATGCCACCCATCATCACAGGGCTGTCGCTGCTCATCTTCTTCCGCGAGATCGATTTCGACCGCTCGCTGGTCACCGTCATCATCGGCCACACCGTATTCGTCCTGGCGCTGGTCTACCGCACCGTGCTGGTCCGGCTGCAGTCGCTGAGCCGGAGCCTGGTGGAAGCCTCCTACGACCTCGGCGCCTCCGGTTTCCAGACCTTCCGCTACGTATTGCTGCCCAATCTTTCCAGCGCCATGTTCGGCGCCGCGGTGCTGGCCTTCGCCTTGTCCTTCGACGAGACCATGATCACGATCCTGGTGACCGGCACGGACAACACCCTGCCGATCCGGCTCTGGGCGATGATGCGGCTGGGATTTTCCCCGGACATCAATGCATTGGTGGCACTGATTCTGCTGTTCACCACCGCACTATGCTTGCTGGCCGCCCGCCTGACCCTACCGATAACTAGAACCGAGCGTAGCGGCAACGCAGGCCGCCGCCCGCAGGCTCGCTGACCTGAGCTCCAAGTTTCATCCCGGGGTCGAGCCTGTGGCGCGCCGAATTCGGCCCGGATGGAGCGGCCTCGGCGGAAGCGCGCAGGGCTGTTGGCGAATAAAATGAAACGTTTAATTTTTCCCCTTTACGCCATCGGCGGGATGCGCCACCCTTGCGGCGTTTCAACAAAATCCTGGGGAGGCCAACCATGCGGAAGCAACTGTGGGGACTGGTCGGGCTCGTCGCCCTCGCGACCGCCCTACCGACGGGCGGCGCGCAAGCGCAGTCCAAGGACATGTCGATCTGCTTCGTCACATTCTCGCTCCAGATCGCGTACTTTCAGTCGAGCGTCGCCGGCGGCCAGCGGGCGGCCGACGAGCTCGGCGTCGAACTGACCGTGCTCGATCCCCAAGCGGACGCCGGGCGCCAAGTGACGCTTTTCGAGGACTGCATCGCGCGGAAGGCGAGCGGCATCGTGGTCGATCCCATCGAGTCGAGCTCGCTCATGGGACCCATCGAGCAGGCCGGCAAGCAGGGCATCCCTGTCGCCGTGCTCGATACCCCCATCCAGAGTCCCTACGTCATTACCAATGTCGGCGTCCCGCAATACGAGGCGTCGCACGAATTCGGCCAGTTCGTCGCCGGCTGGATCGTCGGCAAGATGGACGGCAACGCGAAGATCGGCCTCATGATCGCCTCGACCGAGGTGCAGCTCTTGCGGCGCGACGGTTTCGTCGAGGCCATGAAGGCGGTGCCGGGCGCCGAGATCGTCGCCACCGGGGATGGGCGCAACATCCTCGAGCGCGCAACGAGCGAGGCCGAGGACATGCTCACCGCGAACCCGGGCATCAACGTCATCTATGCGACCGGGGACCCGCAGCTCCAGGGCGGTCTTGCCGCCGCCGCGGCCCAAGGGCGCGACGTCGCTTTCTTTGGCTGGGATGACATTCCGGCGCCGTTCCTGAAGCCGCTCGAGGACGGCCGGATCGTCGGTTTCTTGAAGCAGAAGCCCGACGTCGGCGGGGAAAACGCGGTGCGCTATCTTGTCAAGCATCTCAAGGGCGAGGCCGTTCCCGCACGCTTCACCTATAGCCCGGCCGTGGTCACGAAGTACAACCTCGACCAGTTCCGGTAAGCGTCGCCGGGGCTGCCGACGTCGCGCGCCAGCGCCGTCGGCGGCCCCCGCAGGCGCCGCCATGCCGCACCCGTCCGCTCGAGCGTCCCGACGATGAAATCGACGCCGCGATGAATCCGGTCTTCGGCGGAATCGGCAGCGGCGCCCTGACGGCCGGAGTCCGCGGGCTGATCGTCGATCGCCGCCGCCTGGCCGTCCTTGCGGTGCGCTACGGGCTGTTCATCGCGCTCGGCCTGTGGCTGGTCGCGATGTCGTTCGCGTCCGAGCATTTCCTGAGCTGGCTCAACTTCCTCAATGTCGCCCGCCAGGCGGCCCCGATCGTCATCATCGCGGTCGGAATGACATTCGTGATCGCGTCCGCCGGCATCGACCTGTCCGTGGGATCGATGGTCGCTCTGTTGTCCTGCCTTGCCGCCGGCTGGCTCGCCGGCGGAGCCCCGGTCTGGTTGGTCATTCCGGGCATTTTTTTGGTCGGCGCGGGCGCCGGGGCCGTGAACGGATACCTGGTCACATGGGGCCTGCCCGCGTTCGTCGCCACGCTGGCGGCGTTCACCTACCTTCGCGGCCTCGCGTTCGTCTATTCCGACGGCTACGCCGTGCCCGTCGTCGATCCTTTCATCCTGTCGATCGGCCGCGGCGAAATACTGGGGATTCATGTGCCGATCTGGATCGCCGCCGTGGTCACCTTCGGCGGCTGGTTCTTCCTGTCGAAGACCCGGCTCGGCCTCTACACCCTGGCGATCGGCGGGCGCGAGGAGGCGGCGCGGCTGATGGGCCTCAAGATCGAGCGCGTCAAGATCGCCGTATACGCCGCGACCGGCCTCCTCGCCGCGCTCGGCGCCATCGTCGTAACGGCGCGGTTGTCGAACGGCTCGCCGAACGCCGGCGTGATGCTGGAACTGGAAGTGATCGCCGCCACGGTGCTTGGCGGAACGAGCCTGTTCGGCGGCGTCGCCAGCGTCGGCGGCACCGTCGCCGGAGCGCTGTTCATCAACTTCGTGCGGAACGGCTTGAACCTGCTGGGCGTGAATCCGTATTGGGTACAGGTCGCCACCGGTCTCATCCTGGCGCTCGCCGTATTGCTCAACACCGTCGTCAACCGCCGCGTCGAGGAGTGGGCACGCTCGGCCGGCGCCGAGCGGGAGGAACACAAGTGACGACGACAGCGCCGCTCGTCGAGATGCGCGACATCTCCAAGACCTTCGGGGCCGTCGTCGCGCTTCGACGCGTGAGCCTGACGGTCCGCCGCGGCGAGGTCCTGGGCCTCGTCGGCGACAACGCCGCCGGCAAGTCGACCCTGATGAAGATCCTGAGCGGCGCCTACACCCCCGACGCCGGCGACATCGTCATCGAGGGCGTGCCGGTTCGATTCGACGGCCCCATCGCCGCACGCGCCGCCGGCGTCGAGATGATCTACCAGGACTTCGCCCTGGTGCCGCCGCTCACCGTTACGCAGAACATCTTCCTCGGCCGCGAGCGCATGGCTCGGCGCTTCGGCATCCCGGTCCTCGACCGCCGCGCCATGGACGCGGAAGCGCAAGCCATGTTCGAGAAGCTCGGCCTCCGCGTGCCGTCGGTCACGCGGCCGGTGCGCGAACTCTCCGGCGGACAGCAGCAGGCGGTCGCCATCGCCCGCGCCACCGCCTTCGACGCCAAGCTGGTGATCATGGACGAGCCGACCGCGAACCTCGGCGCCTCGGCCATCGCCAAGGTGCGCGAGACGATCGCGCGGCTGAAGACCCACGGCGTCGCCGTGATCATCATCAGCCACCGCCTTGAGGACATCTTCACCGTCGGCGACCGCATGATCGTGATGAAGCACGGTCGCGTCGTCGGCAGCCGCGACGTCTCCGATACCGCGACGGACGAGATCATTCACATGATCGTCGTGGGCGTGGACCCGCGTCAGCCGGCGGCGGCCGACGCGGTGCCGGAACTCGCGTAGGGTGCGTCGTGAAACGCGATCTCGAGTCTCAGCATGCGGGCAAAATGGCCGGCGCAGCGGCGCTGGCGGTTCGGATCGAGGCCCGGGCCCAGCGCTTCCAGCCGTTCCTTGAGCCATTCGACCTGACCGGCGAAGCCGGGGGCGACATGCAGCGCGATCCATTCGGCCGGCCCCGGCGCCCGCGGCCTGGCCGCATGCGCCGCCGTACACCAGTCGAGGTACATCCATTCGGCGGCCAGCATCGCGGACAGGATCTCTTCGAACGTGCCGTGCGCGGCGATGGCAAGGGCGCCCTCGGCGAGCGCCAGGGCGGCATCCGGAAGCTCGGCATCGGGCAATGGCTCCGCCGGCAGGCCCAGGGCGGCGAACCGGGCGCGGAAATAGGCCTCCTGCTCGCCGACCAGACCGGCGAGCACGCCCACGAGACGGGCCCGGTCGGCGGCGGCCGGCGCCTTCACGACCGCGTGGCCGAAAACCACCACGGCCGTGCGCACGAAGGCGTGCTCGTAGCGCAGATAACGAAGGAAGGCTTCGGGCGGCAGCCGGTCGGCGGCCATGTCGCGCGTGAAGCGGTGCCCGACCATGGCGCCCCAGAGCGGGCCGCTCGAGGCGCGCAGCCAGTCGCAGTAGCTGGCGCCCGGGTTCGCGGTGCGGTAAGAGGGGAAATCGCTCGGTGGATGCATCGGGGCTCGTTCCGCGGTGATCTTCCGAATACGGCATGCTGGCCGGGCCGAGGCGGTAGCATCGACGGCCATCGTTGCGCAAGAGTCCTTCCGCGGGATGTTTTCGCATGACCCCAGGTGACCCCGTTCGGAGCGGCCGGGACGCGACGATCCACCGCCTGCCCACCGGCGCGGCGGGCGCGGCCGGCGCCCCGGCCCGCAACCCCGGCATGCCGCTCGATCTCGATTGGATCGCCGAGACGCGCGCCAATCTCAGCGCGATCGAGCGGCGCGCCGCGACGCTGACGACGCGACGGACCGTGAAGAAGGATTGGCAGGCGGCGTGGCTGCTCAAGGCGGTGACCTGCATCGACCTCACCACGCTCGCCGGCGACGACACGCCGGGGCGGGTGCATCGGCTCTGCGCCAAGGCGCGCCAGCCGGTCCGCACGGACCTTCTGGAGGCCCTCGGCGTGGCCGACCGTCGGCTCACCGTCGGCGCGGTCTGTGTCTACCACGCGATGGTGGAGACCGCGGTCGCCGCGCTTGCAGGTAGCAGCATCCCGGTCGCGGCCGTGTCGGCCGGATTTCCCGCCGGATTGTCGCCGCTCGAAACCCGCCTGCGCGAGATCGAGGCCTCGGTCGCCGCCGGCGCGAGCGAGATCGACATCGTCATCACCCGGGCCCACGTCCTTACCGGCGACTGGCACGCCCTGTACGACGAGATCCGTGCGTTCCGCAACGCCTGCGCCGGCGCTCACATGAAGGCGATCCTCGGGACCGGCGACATTGCCACGCTGCGCAACGTCGCGCGCGCAAGCCTCGTGGCGATGATGGCCGGGGCCGATTTCGTCAAGACCTCCACCGGCAAGGAGGCGGTCAACGCCACGCTGCCGGTCAGCCTCGTCATGGTCCGGGCGATACGGGACTATTTTCAGCGCACCGGCCATATGGTCGGTTTCAAGCCGGCGGGCGGCCTTTCGACGGCCAAGCACGCCCTCGCCTACCTCATCCTGATGAAGGAAGAGCTCGGCCGCCGGTGGATCGAGGCGGATTTGTTCCGGATCGGCGCCTCTTCGATGCTCGGCGACATCGAGCGCCAGCTCGAGCATCATGTGACCGGCCGTTACTCGGCCGCATACCGGCACCCCATGGGATGAGGCGCAGCACATGAAGGTAGCGGAAATTCTTGAGAGCATGGACTACGGGCCGGCCCCGGAGAGCGACGCGCCGGCGCGTGCCTGGCTGGCCGAACACGGCCATCGCTTCGAGCTGTTCATCGGCGGCGAGTGGGTCCAGGCCACGTCCGGCGCACGGTTCGAGACCGTCGACCCCGCGACCGGCAAGAAGCTGGCGACCCTGGCTCAGTCCGGCGAGCGCGACGTCGACGCCGCCGTCGCGGCGGCGCGCGCCGCGCAACCCGCCTGGGCGGCGCTCGGCGGACACGGCCGCGCCCGTTATCTCTACGCCCTCGCCCGGCTGGTTCAGCGCCATGCCCGTCTGCTCGCCACGTTGGAGACGCTGGACAACGGCAAGCCGATCCGCGAGACGCGCGACATCGACATCCCGCTGGTGGCGCGCCACTTCTATCACCACGCCGGTTGGGCCCAGCTCATGGAGGCCGAGTTTCCGGACCACGAGCCGCTGGGCGTCGCCGGACAGATCATACCGTGGAACTTTCCGCTGTTGATGCTGGCCTGGAAGATCGCGCCGGCGATCGCAGCGGGGAACGCGGTCGTGCTCAAGCCGGCCGAGTTCACGAGCCTGACCGCTCTCAAATTCGCCGAACTGTGCCGCGAGGCGGGTCTGCCCGCCGGCGTCGTGAACATCGTGACCGGCGACGGCGCGACGGGCGAGCTCTTGGTTCGGCACCCGGGTCTCGACAAGTTGGCGTTCACGGGCTCCACCGAGGTCGGCCGGGCGATCCGCGCGGCGACCGCCGGTACGGGCCGGAAGCTGACGCTCGAGCTCGGCGGCAAATCGCCGTTCATCGTCTTCGACGACGCGGATCTCGACAGCGCCGTCGAAGGCGTCGTGGACGCGATCTGGCTCAACCAGGGCCAAGTCTGCTGCGCGGGCTCGCGGTTGCTGCTGCACGAAGGCATCGCCGACCGGGTGATCGCCAAGTTGCGCGCCCGCATGGAGACGTTGCGGATCGGCAACCCGCTGGACAAGGCGATCGACATCGGCGTCATCATCGCGCCCGTCCAGCTTCAGCGCATTCGGCGCCTGGTCGAGCAGGGCGTGGCCGAAGGCGCGCGCATGTGGCAGCCGAGCTGGGCCTGCCCGACCGAAGGTTACTTCTACCCGCCCACGCTGTTCACCGAGGTGGAGCCGGCCTCGACGATCGCCCAGGTGGAGATCTTCGGCCCCGTGCTCGTGAGCATGACCTTCCGCACGCCGGCGGAGGCGGTGCAGCTCGCCAACAACACGCCCTACGGCCTGGCGGCGAGCGTGTGGACGGAGAACCTCAACCTGGCGCTCGACATCGCGCCGAAGCTGAAATGCGGGGTCGTCTGGACCAACTCGACCAACCTGTTCGACGCCGCCTGCGGCTTCGGCGGGTATCGCGAGAGCGGATTCGGCCGCGAGGGTGGGCGCGAGGGGCTTTCGGAGTACCTGCGGCCGCGCTTCGAGCGGCGACTGCCGACCTACCCGCCGGACGCCCCATCGCCGCCGCCGAGGATGCCCGTCGCCACCGGCCTGCCGGCGATCGACCGGACGCCGAAGCTCTATATCGGCGGCAAGCAGGTCAGGCCCGACGGCGGCTACAGCCAACCGGTCGTCGCCCCCGACGGGACCCTTCTGGCCGAAGTGGGCGCCGGCAATCGCAAGGATATCCGCGAAGCGGTCGAGGCCGCGCGCAACGCCGAGGGCTGGGCCCGAGCCAGCACGCACGCCCGGGCGCAAATCCTCTATTACGTCGCGGAGAACCTGGAGACCCGGGCCATCGAGTTCCGCGACCGCATTGTGGCCATGACCGGCCGTTCCAAGGCCAAGGCCGCCGCGGAAGTCGCGGCCGCGGTCAGGCGGCTGTTCACCTATGCCGCCTGGGCCGACAAGTTCGACGGCGCGGTGCATTCGCCGCCCTTGCGCGGCATCGCCCTCGCCATGCACGAGCCGGTGGGGATCGTCGGCGCCCTGTGCCCGACGGAGCTGCCGCTGCTCGGCTTCGTCAGCCTGGTGGCGCCGGCGGTCGCCGCGGGCAACCGCGTGATCGCGGTGCCGAGCGAGCGGCATCCCCTCGCCGCCACCGACTTCTATCAGGTGCTGGATACGTCCGACGTTCCGGCCGGCGTCATCAACATCGTCACGGGCGGCCGCGACGAGCTCGCCCGCGTGCTGGCCGAACATGCCGAGGTCGACGCGGTCTGGTACGTCGGCACGGTCGAGGGAAGCCGGATCGTCGAGGCCGCCTCCGCCGGAAATCTGAAGCGCACCTTCGTCAACCACGGCAGGGCGCGCGACTGGTTCGACCCGATCCAGGGCGAGGGCCGCGAGTTCCTCCGCCAGGCGACCCAGGTCAAGAACATTTGGGTCCCGTACGGCGAATGAACGCAGGACCGAATCGACGCCCCGGCCAACCGGCCGGCAGGCTGCAAGGACCCCCTCGGGACCGGGCGCCTCGACCGGCTATGGCCGGTCCAGGCCGAGCGCGCGACGGGGGAGATTGAGGGCCGCAAGGCAGGATGGCCCGTCCTGTGCGGCGTAGGCCGCTTCGGCATCCAGCCGGCCCCACATGATGGCCGTATAGGCCTCGTCGCGCAGCGGCGGCTCGGCGCTCAACGCCGCCGCGACCTCGGTCATCCAGGCCCTACAGGTCTCGAGTGCCGCGTCGGGGGTCGCCTCGCCGGCAACGGCGCAATCCCCGATGACGCCGATTGCGGCGATGAGGGCGAACGCACCGTAGAGGTGTCGTTTCGAACGTTGGCTCCCTCGTTTCGACCCCGGCAAGTCTAACGGTCTACGGCAAGACCAAGCCGATCGGCAACAGCCAGCATCTGCGGCAACGCGGCGCAGGCGAAAGGCGCGATCGCATCGTCGGCAAAGTATCGACACCGGAGATCAGCCTTCCAATTCCATCAGCGGACGCTCGACGCCGACGTCGTTGCCGACATAACGGGCGAGATCGTCCGCGGTCAGACGCAGGCCTTGCGCCCCTTCGACGCCGACCGACAGGCTCGCGGCGGCGACCGCCAGCCGCAACGCCGCGCTCCATGGTTCTCCGTTCAGCCAGGTGGCGAGGAAGACGCCGGCGAAGGTGTCGCCCGCGCCCGTGGTGTCCACCGTTTTCACCACCGGCGCCGGCCGCAGCTCCGGCCCGCTCCCGCCGCGAAAAACCGCGGCGCCCGAGGCGCCCAGCGTCAGCAGCACGAGGCCCTCCCGCGCCGCAGGCACGGTGCGGGCGCACAACGATTCGACTCGGCGCACGAGCGCGGCTTCGGAGCCGGCGAACCCGGTCACGTCGCGGGCCACGTCACGATTGAGAAAAACAAGATCGAAGTCGTTTCGCAGCTGGGCGAACCCGTCAAGGCTGCGCCAGTCCTGGCGCAGGCCGGTCGTCTGCACCGAAGTGACCAGGCTGTCATCGCGCACCTGGCGGATCGAATCGACCATGCCGGCCACCTGATAGCCGTCGAGATGCACGCAATGTCGGCGCTGGCGTTCGTGGCTGCGCCCTAGATAGCGCGCGACGTTCGATTCCTCGAGCGCGAACGGCTCGTTGATAATGGTGCGACTGCCATTGGGTTCGACCACCACGATGCAGCGGCTGAGACGCTGATTGGGCGCGCCGCGGATGCCGATCGCGTCGACGTTCCGCGCGGCAAGCTCGGCAAGCGCCCACTCGCTGTCGGCGTCGTCTCCCAGCGCAGTGATGAGCTCGCATCGAACCGCCCAACGACCGCCCAGCCCCGCCGCCATCACCGCGACATTGGCGGCAGGCCCGCCGAGAGATTTTTCGATTCCGGTGGCGGTCACGCGGTCGTCGGAGCGAGGCAACGCCTGGACCCGAGCCGTATAGTCGACGCTGAGATAGCCGATCGTGGTGAGCTTGGGCCCGACGCCGGCGATCGCCCCACCGATCCGAGTTCGTCGCGCGATCAAGGATCGGGCAATCGTGTTGGGGCGGTAGCCCAGGTCGGCAATGGCTCTCTCGACCAGTACGCGCGTTTCCAGTCGCACGATCCCGCTGTCGTTGAGCACGTTCGAAACCGTGCCGATCGACACGCCGGCGAGACGCGCAACCTCGTGAATGGTCGGTCGCTTTTGCACGGTTCTCACACGTCCGCCTTGCCGTGCCGCCCACACGAGTCGCGAGGGCGACGATCGGTCACGCGATCCTCCCGGCGGTCGCCAATCGGGCGCCGCGCCGCAACGCGGCCAGCTCTGCCGCGGACGGAAACGCACTCGAGGTGCCCCGCCGCGTGACCGAAAGCGAAGCGGCGGCCACGGCCGAGGGAACCGCGTCGGCGAGAGAGTCGCCGTCGGCGAGAGCGGCGACCAGCACCCCACAAAAGACATCGCCGGCGCCCGTGGCGTCCACCGCGGCGACAATCGGCGCCGGCGCCGCCCGAACCGCCTCGGATGTCACGGCGAGGGCGCCCTGTTTCCCCAAGGTAACGACCACGGCGGCCGCGCCCGTGGCGATCAATCGCCGCGCCGCCTCGACAGGGTCGTCCTTTCCGCCCAGGCCGCGGCATTCGACCAGGTTCACCACGGCCACGTCCACGCAGGACCACAGGTCGCCGTAATCGAAGGCGATGGGCGCGGGGTTGAGCACGATCCGCGCGCCGCGGCGGCGCCCCGCCGCAAGGCAACTCCGCGTCGTCTCGCGCCCGAGATTGCCCTGCATGAGCAACGCATCCCGCGGACCGAGCGTCTCGAGCGCCAGCGCCGCGTCCGCCGGACGGAGCGACGCGGCCCTGTCGGCCGTGCTGACGATCATGTTCTCGCCGCCGGGCGCAAGATATATGATCGACTGATCGGTGGGCCCGTCGCGCACGAGCAGTTGGTCGTCCAAGCCCTCCGCCGCGAGCCGGTGCCGTATGACCTGGGCGTTCGCATCCGTCCCGACCGCCGCGAGGTAGACGACCGTCGCGCCGGCGCGGCGCGCGACCACCGCCTGATTGAGGCCCTTGCCCCCCGCATCGATCAACCGCGAGTGGGCCAGAAGGGTCTCTCCCGGCGCCGGCAGATGATCGACCTCGAACGAGAAGTCCACGGTCGCATTGCCGATGACGAGGACCGTCATCGCACGGCCCGCGCCCGGTTCATGAACCGGCGCACCCGATCGGGGTCGACCTCGTTCCACCATACGCCATCGCGTTTGAGGGAAGACGCGACGATGACACCGTCGCACAACGACAGAACATCCTCGACCGTGTCCTCGCCGACGCCGCTGCCGACGACGACGGGAAGCTGGGTGGCGTCCTTGATCGTGACGATCTCGTCTCGGGTTGCGCAATCGCCGGTGCGCTGTCCCGTTGCGATGATGACGTCGGCATCGAAAAATTCTGCGTCGCGGGTAAGTTCAGGGATGCTGCGGTCCGCGACGATCGCATGCGCGCCGTGCTTGACGTGCACGTCGGCGAAGATCTTGAGTCCCTGGGCCCTCAACCAGGCACGATACCGCGTCGCCTTCGCGGCCGGCCCTTCGATGAGTCCTTCATTGGCTACATAGGCGTTCGCCCACTGGTTGACGCGGATGAAGGCCGCCCCCGCCGCCTTCGCGACCGCCGTCGCCGTCAGCGCGCCGTTCGCCAGCACATTGATCCCGACCGGGAGTTTGACCGCACGACGGACCCGATCGGCCATCACCGCCATCGCCGCGGCGGTCTCGTGACCGATGTCTTCGGGCTTCAAGAATGGAATGTCGCCGTGGTTCTCGAGGATGACGCCGTCCATGCCGCCGGCGGCGTAGCGTTCGGCTTCGGCCACGGCGTACGCATAGATGGCGTCCATTGCCTCGCCCTCATAGCCAGGCGAGCCGGGAAGCGGGCGCGAATGGACCACGCCGATGATTGCCTTCCGCTTGCCGAAGACCGATTCCAGCGCGCTCGGGCGCCGCTTGTTTACTGGATTCTCGACCATAAGGAACGCGTTCGACTGAAACGTTTCAAATGGACGGTAGCGGGTTTGGTGAGAGCGGGTCAAGCGTCCTATTGATCGTTGAAAACACAGTGACAACGCCTCTCGCTCATCAGAGGCACTTGGCCGCTACGGGTTGCTCCAGCCAGGGAGTTGCACGGACAACGCCCCGGCAGGACTCACGCGGACCCGGCGGCCCGTGGCGGCCGCCTCGAGGACGGCGAGCGCCACGGCGAGCGACCGGACCCCGTCCTCCCCGGAGGCGGCCGGCCGGCCCGTTCCGCGTATTGCATCCATGAAGTCGCGCACGGCGCGCCACTTACCCACAGCTCCTACACCAGGTCAGCGGACGCTACCTCGCCAGCGACACCAGCCAATACAACAGCAGTTCGGCCATCTCCAGCATGTGCCGGGATGATGACACGACTCGGCACTTCGCAAGCTATCTCGGGTCGGATAGAGTTTTCGGTAGCGACAGGGCGAGAAGCTGCTCAAGCGCATCAAATGGTGGGAGCAGTACACCGCCATAAACGATGGTGTGATGAACAACAACCCCTCGCCCGGCAACAAGGCGGGTGGCCTCAGCACGATCCTGGAAAAATCCTTAGGTGCAGTCGCCAAGGGTGGCACGACGGTGATGAGCGAAGTCTATGAATATTCCGAATTGGTGCGCGCCAAGGGACGGGAGATTTTCGAAACGATCCTGCGCATTGCGTCTGGCGAACGATCCAAATCGGAACGGCTCGGTTATGGCGACAGCGAGTTCGTGCCATGGCAGGTCGGCGCCGTGATGTAGCGCGGCACGCGACAATGGTTTGGACCCCAACACAATTCGGACGGAAACGGAGAAGCAGAATGCTGAAAAATATCGACTCGCTGCTGAATGCGGATGTTCTATATGCCCTGCGAGCCATGGGTCATGGCGATGAGCTGGTGGTGTCGGATACCAATTTTCCATCCGATTCCGTCGCGCGAGACACGCGGCTTGGCCGCCTTCTGCATATTACCGGCGTCTCGGCGCCGGAAGCGATCCGCGCCATTCTTTCCGTCATGCCGCTCGATAGTTTCGTCGATCATCCGGCTCTGCGCATGGAGATCGTCGGCAAGCCGAAAGAGATTCCGGACGTGCAGCGCGAAGTACAAGAAGCGGTCGATCACGCAGAGGGCAAGTCGGTGCCCTTGGGTGCCATCGAGCGCATGGCGTTCTATGAGCGCGCGCGCAAGGCCTATTGCGTGATCACGACCGGCGAGCGACGCTTTTATGGATGTTTCATCCTGAAAAAGGGCGTCATTCCCCCCGCGGCCTAAACGAACCCAAGGCGCTGCAGCATGAATCACGTTTCGATCCTCGGCATCTTCGTTGCCGACCTTGCCTTTCGTGCCTCCCGCGCACCTGCGATGGGGGAGACAATCATCGGTTCCGGTTTCAAGATGGGGCCGGGCGGCAAAGGCTCCAACCAGGCCGTCGCGGCGGCACGCGCGGGCGCCACCGTCAGCTTCATCTCACGCTTGGGTCGCGATGCATTCGGCGAGGTTGCGCTCGCAACCTGGCGGGCCGAAAACATCCGTACCGACAAGGTTTCGCTTGCCGACGACCTGCCGACGGGTGCCGCCTATATCTTCGTCCATGAGGTCACCGGCGAGAATTGCATCATTGTCGTGCCGGGTGCCGGCGGGGCCATCACCAAGGCCGATGTGGACCATGCCGCCGCCGATATCCGTTCTGCCAAGGTTTTCGTTACGCAACTGGAACAGCCGATCGAAACGGCGATGCATGGCCTGACGATCGCCAGGAATGCCGGCGTCACGACGATCTTCAATCCGGCGCCGGCACGACCCCTACCGAATGAGATTTTTGCCCTATGCGATTTCATCACACCGAATGAATCGGAAGTATCGGCGATCACGGGGATCGATGTAACGGGCGCCGAAAGCGCGAAGGCGGCCGCCGATCTCTTGCTGCTGCGCGGCGTCGGCACTGCCGTGATCACCTTGGGGGCGGCTGGAGCGCTTTATCACACCGACAACGAATCGATCCTGGTGCCGGCCTTCGCCGCGGGCAAAGTGGTAGAGACTACGGGCGCCGGCGATGCCTTCAACGGCGGCTTCGCGGCAGCCCTCGCCGCCGGCAAATCGCCGCTCGAGGCCGTGCGGTTCGCCTGCGCCACGGCGGGCATTGCCGTGACCCGTCCCGGCACAGCGCCGGCGATGCCGCGACTTTCGGAGATCGAGGCCCTACTCGCCCGATGAAATTCAGCGCTTCTTTTTTCGTGCGAGAGCTTTCTTGCGCGGCGTGGCGATCTTCTTCCGGGTATTACCGAGGCCCATTACCGCGCGCATCTGCGCGAGGATGAGGTTCCGCCCTTTGCGGCCCAATTCCGGCGACGCCCGCTTGGCGCTCCGCGTGAACCATTGCTTGGCGGAGAAGCGCTGCATGTCGACCCCTTCCGGGCAGAGATCGAGCATGAGCGAGGTTTCGCCTTCGCCGGCGTGGTCGAAGGGAAACTGCTGGATGGCCTCCGCCGGCAGCAAAGGGTGCACCTGAATCCAATTGAAGGGGTCGGCCTTGTCCGCCTGCTGTGCGTAGTAATTGGCCATCGTCGCATGACCCCACCAGCCTTCCCCACGCTCCTTCTCCAGAAAGGCGAAGATCGCCTGACGCGCGGCAAAGCGAAACGATAGATCGGTCGGCATTCCGGCGGCGAAATTCTCCGTCTGATGGTGAATGAAGGCGTGGATATTACGGAACCCGATCCGTAAGAGCGAGCTGAAGAGCGATTGCGCGAAGGGGAAGAGCCGGTCGGCCGGCACGTCAATGGTTCCGTTCCCCTCCGGCGCGGCAACGGCATAGCTTGCCGTACCGTAATAAAAGGGCGGCAGGATGACGATATCGGCCTCGCGCTCCAGGCGTTCGAGGCTGCGCGTGACGGCAAGCGTATCCATGCCCACGGCCAAGTGCTCGCCGTGATACTCCAGAACCCCCAGCGGCAGGACAATTGGCCAATTTTCATTGATCGCCCGACGGATCTGATGCGGCAACATGAGTTCGTATCGCATGCGCTGACTCCCCTCTTGGCAAGGCCAAGATGTGTGCTCTCGACGTCCCGGAATCCATGGCTTAGTGTTGCCCCCGCCTCAGGCGAAAGCTAGGGGCAAGACAGGGGGCGGGTGCGGGAATGGCATCGGTCGATTTGATCGAGGTACGCAAGACCTATGCGGAACATGAGGTCATCCATGGCGTTTCAATCCAGATCGCCGATGGAGAGTTCGTCGCCCTGGTCGGCCCTTCAGGTTGCGGCAAGTCAACCCTGCTGCGCATGATTGCCGGGCTGGAGCCGATCACGGCCGGCGAAGTCCGCATCGCGGATCGGGTGGTGAACGATCTGGAGCCAAAGGATCGCGACATCGCGATGGTGTTCCAGAATTACGCCCTTTATCCCCATAAGAACGTAGCGGACAATATGAGTTTCTCGCTGCAAATGCGGCGCCTGCCGAAGACGGAAATTGGCGAGCGCGTGCAGCGCGCCGCCGAAATCCTTGATCTCGTTCCATATCTTGCGCGTTATCCGCGCCAGCTTTCCGGCGGTCAGCGCCAGCGCGTCGCCATGGGCCGCGCCATCGTGCGCGACCCCAAAGTCTTCTTGTTCGATGAACCTTTGTCCAACCTCGATGCCAAGTTGCGCGTGCAGATGCGCGCCGAAATCAAGGAACTGCACCAGCGCTTGAAGACGACGACGGTCTACGTGACGCATGATCAGGTCGAGGCGATGACCATGGCCGATCGAATTGTCGTTTTGCATCACGGAAACGTCGAGCAGGTCGGCACGCCCCTCGAGCTCTATGACCGACCCGCCAATCTCTTTGTCGCCGGCTTCATTGGATCGCCGGCGATGAACATGATCGCGGGTACGGTCGAGGCCGGCGCAAAGCCGGCCTTCGTCGCGGCGAACGGCATCCGCCTGCCGCTCGGCAAGGCGCCCGATGGGCTCGATGGACGGAAGGTCATTTATGGGTTCCGTCCGGAACACCTTACCCTCGGCGGGTCGCTGCTGCTGGAGGTGAGCGTGATTGAGCCAACGGGCTCCGAGACGCAGGTGGTGGCTAAACTTGCCGGGCAGAAGATCGTCGGCGTATTTCGTGAACGCATCACGACCCGACCCGGCGAAAAACTGGCTGTTACACCCAATCTTTCCACCGTACACCTCTTCGACGCCGTTTCGGGCCAACGCGTGGACTAGATCGCGCGCGAGGCCCCGATCCACGGCCCTCGCGGTCCATGCTGCGTTGCACAGAAACATCCGGCGGCCGGCGCTTTTCGCGCCACCCCGCCCGGGTTTCGTTGACAAGCAAAGACGCCGTTCGCATACTCGCTTCCGCGTCCTTCAGATCACGAAGTTGTGCTGTGGACGGCTGGAGTCTTCTGCGCTGATTGCACCACCGTCGTGGGTTCGCTTTAGGCCCCGTTCAATCGAGCCTCGCCACGATAAGCGTGAAACCAGTCGCCGTTCTCCTCCAGACGGCGGGGCACAATATTTGGGTTGCGCGGGCGCTTCATGGGAGGAAAACAACATGAAAGTCGAACTCTTTAATCTGGTCAGCCGCCGCAGCGCCCTGAAGGGCGGCCTTGCGATTTCCGCGCTTGGCGTTGCCGGCGCGATCGGCGCCTTGCCGAGAAGTGCCGGCGCCGCCGACGATCTCCGTACGCAATTGCTGAAAGTCCCCGGCGTCGGCAAAGGCTCGCCGACGGATGCCGATTGGCAGAAGGTTGGTGAACTTTGCCTGGGTGGTACCAAGGCAAATATCAAGGAAGGCGAGTTCAAGGGCGTTGAACTGACCTTCATGGGGCTCAACAACCAGAACCTTCACAACCTGCTCTTCCGTGGCTTCCTGAAGCCATGGGAGGCCCATACCGGTGCCAAGATCAACTGGATCGATCTTGCCCAGGCGGATTACAACCCGCGCCTGCAACAGGCGATCGCCACGGGCACGGTCGATTTCGATATCGTCGAGATGGGCGCGCCGTTCGAAGGCGATGTCTGCGGCAAGGGTCTTGCCTCGGAAATGCCGGATTGGGTCAAGCAGCAGATCGAGATGGACGATTATGTCGGCTATCTGAAGGCGCCGGTCGGCACCTGGAACGGCAAGACCTATCGTATCTCGATCGATGGTGACGCCCACAACTTCAACTATCGGACCGATTACTTCTCCGACGCCGAACTCGCCGCCGCCTGGAAGGCCGAAGGCCATGCAGGCGAATGGGGCGTGCCGACGACCTGGCAGAAGGTGCAGGAAGTCACGAAGTTCCTGAAAGGCAAGAAAGTGGCCGGCCAGGACGCCTACGGCTATCTCGACCCGATCAAGGGTTGGGGCGGCTTTGGCTTCTACTTCCTCGGCAGTCGCGCCACCGCCTATGCCAAGCACCCGGACGATCCGGCCTGGCTGTTCGATGCCGACACGATGAAGCCGCGCATCAACAATCCGGCCTGGGTCCGCGCAATCCAGGACGTGATCGATGCCCTGCCCTTCGAACCGGCCGATCAACTGAACGCCGATCCGGGAACGACGGGCTTCCAGCAATTCCTGGCCGGCACGGGTTCGATGCTCTCCTGGTGGGGCGACATCGGCTCCAACGCGAAGACCAGTGACAGCTCCGTCATCGGCGATTCCGTCGGCTTCTCCATCCTGCCGGGTTCGGACGACGTCTATAATTCGAAGACCGGTCAGTGGGACAAGCTGGCGAGCGGTGCGAATTATGCGCCGAACATGGCCTATATCGGCTGGGGCGTTTATGTCATGGCCCGAGTCGATAGCGACTCGCTCAAGCAAAAGGCGGCCTGGAGTGCGGCGGCCCATCTCGGCGGGAAGGACATCTCGCTCTGGACGGCGGCCTATCCTTCCGGCTTTCAGCCCTATCGCAACAGCCATTTCGACATTTCGGAATGGGTTGGCGCCGGCTACGACGAGGCCTTCATCACGTCGTATCTCGATTCCGAGGCGAATTCCTACAACCATCCGAATGCCGCGATCGAACCGCGCATCCCCGGCATCTTCCAGTATTACAGCGTTGCCGAGGACGAGCTGTCCAAGATCTGGGCCGGCGGTTCGGATGCCCAGACCGGCGCCGACAGGATTGCCGCAGCCTGGGAAAAGATCACGGACGAGATCGGTCGCGAAAACCAGATCAAACTCTACAAGGCGTCGCTCGGCCTCTGATCGAAAGATCGTGAGACGTTAGCGTCAAGGGACTGGTGGTGCGTTAAAGGTACCACCAGTCCGCATTTTCTCCCACGATCTCGGCTGCCGGTTTTCCCACCGCCGGACGCTTACCGGAAAACCATTCCCGACAAGTGAATTCAAGAGTGCAGGACGCTCCTTCGCCTTCGCCATCCGCAGCATCACCTTCGACGTCGGCACGCAAGCGTACCGCCGCGCTTGGTGTTTCGGGGCGATCGCCGACGCGCGTCGCCGCGGGCAAGCGCCTGATCGTCATTGCCTCCGCTTTGTTCGGCGCTGTCGCCCTGGCACAAATTCTTTTTAAGCTCGATCTCACCACCCGGGGTTTCGAGACCTGGCGGCCGGTTGTTTATGCCTATCTCCTCTGGGGCGTGGCGTTTGCCATCGGTCAGGTGTGGAGCCGCGGGACGGAGGGAGAAAAATCGCTCTTCGTTCTGCCGGCCGTGCTTTTCACCGTGGCGGTGGTGATTTTTCCGACCTTCTTCGGCCTTTATATCGCCTTTACGGATTGGAACTTGAGCTCCTTCGAAGGCCGGCGTTTTAGTGGCCTCAAGAACCTCTATGCACTCTTTGCCGATCCCTATTACTGGAATGCCCTTGGCAATATGGTGTTCTATGTGGTGGCGGTCCTGGCGCAATACGCGATTGCCTTCGGCCTTGCCCTCTTGCTGAATGCCGATATTCGAGCGCGCAAATTCTTTCGCGTCGCCTTCTTGCTGCCCTTCATGCTGAGCCCCGTTGCGGTAAGTTGGATGATCGGCAAGTCGCTGATGGAATATCGCTTCGGCCCGATTGCGACCCTGGCGCGGTACCTGGGTTGGGACAGTCCGACATTCTTCACGACGCCCTGGATCGCAAAGTTCAGCATCGCCATCATGGATGCGTGGGTCTGGATTCCCTTTATCATGATCATGCTGCTGGCCGGCCTGCAGGCCCTGCCGAAGGAACTATCCGAGGCGGCGAAGGTCGACGGCGCCAATCGCTGGCAGTCCTTTTGGCAGATCACCTTTCCGCTGATGTTGCCGGTCAGCGCCACGGCGATCGTTTTGCGCATCATCTTCCAGTTGAAGCTCGCCGATATCGTCATCAATGTGACCTCGGGCGGCCCGGGCGGGGCCACCGACACCGTCTCCTCCTTCATTTTCCGTGAATATCGCGACCGGTCGAATGTCGGCTATGGCACGATGCTGGCGGAATTCTATCTCGTCATCATCATCGTTTTCATCACCTTGCTATTGAAATTCATCAATCGTTGGACGAAAAAGATCCAGTGAGGTCGTTGTCGGGGCGAAACAAGGAAGTGGCGGAAATCGGAATCATGTCGAGACCCTCGCATAGTTTTGCCTCGCGCGTACGTCGCGTCCCCGGGCGGTTCATGATTTATGCCCCTCTAATTCTTTGGGCCTTCATCTCTTTGTTCCCGATCTACTGGACGTTCTCGACTTCCTTCAAGACCGCCGTCGATGTCACGCAGGGTCACCTCATCCCCTGGGTCGATTTCATGCCGGATTGGAAGGGATGGCGCTCGCTCGGCCTCTCGCCCGACTCGATCTTTGAAACCTCGACCGTGCGCGAGGAATTCCTCAAGCGTTTTGAAAACAGCATCATCGCTTCGCTGAGCGCCTCGGCCCTCGCCGTCCTGATCGGCTCTTGCGCCGCCTACGGCCTCAGCCGATTTGAGTACAAGTTCGGCTGGATGAAGAACAAGGACATCTCCTTCTTCTTCCTCTCGCAATTGATCCTGCCACCGGTCGTGCTCGCGATGCCTTTCCTGGTTCTCTATAAGGAGCTCGCCCTCCTCGATACGCGGATCGGCCTCGTCCTGCTCTATACGCTGATGGTCCTGCCGATTGTCATCTGGATCATGCGCGATCAGTTCGACACTATTCCGATCGAATTGGAACAGGCGGCATTGGTCGACGGCTGTTCGGTATGGGGCGCCTACTTGCGCATCGTCCTGCCGATTGCTTTGCCCGGCATGGTGGCGGCCTTCATCCTTTCCGTCATCCTGTGCTGGAACGAATATTTCTTTGCCGCTCTGTTGACCAGTACAAATGCCAAGACCTTACCGGTCATGGTCGCCAGTCAAACGGGTTCACAGGGTATCAGCTGGTGGTCGATGGCTGCCCTGTCCGCCGCCGCCATCGCACCGTTGATCGTGATCGGCATCTCCCTGGAGCGCTACATCGTCAAGGGATTGACGGCGGGGTCGGTAAAATAGTCGATCGGCCGGTCGATCACTTCTTGGCGGCGTCGAGCGCCGCCATGCTCTTCCACGTCGCGGGGTAAAGATCGCGAAAGATCCGGTAGAGGGCTTGATACCGTTCGCGATTCGCGGGATTGGGCGTGAAGCGATCGGTGATCGGGTTCCATTTCTCGATATCGTTCGGCACTGCATCGCCCAATGCGATCGCTGCGAGGAAGGCATCGCCATAGGCGGCGCCGATCGTCTTTTGCCGGATGATCTGGGTGCGAGCCGAAATGTCCGAGGTCGCCTGCGCCCAGACGCGGTTCTTGGTGCCGCCGCCGACCGCATAAATCGCCTTTGGCTCCTGCCCGATTTCGGCATACGTATCGAAGATATGATTGGTGCCGTAGGCAATCCCTTCCAATAGTGCACGGAACATATCGCCGCGTTCATGCGTCAGATCGAGGCCGAAGAACATTCCCTTCGCCCGCGGATCATGGAGCGGCGTGCGTTCGCCCGAGAAATAGGGCAGAACCACCAGGCCCTTGGCGCCGGCGGGTGAAACCTCCGCCTCCGCCAACAAAGTGCTGATGGATGTATCGGGCGAAAGCTCACGGGCGAATTGATTGCGGAACCAATGGGTGAGCGTGCCGCTGGTGGCAAGTCCCGACATCGACGCGTGCTGGCCTGGAAAGAGCCAGGGGGCGTACCACAGGCGGCTATCGCCGACACGCCCTGCGGTGATCTCGATGATGAAGATGGTCGAGCCGTACATCAGCATCATGTCGCCGGGCTTTGTGACGCCGACACTCAAGGCCTCGGCCGCCGCATCGATCGTACCGGCGATCACTGGAGTGCCTTGAGCAAGGCCCGTTTCGGCGGCCGCCCGCGCCGTCACCCGCCCCGCGATTTCGGTCGTCCAGGCAAGATCCGGCAAGCGATCGAGGGCCACGATATCCGTGGCAAGCTCGTCGCTGTAACCAAGTTCATCCGGCAGATAGAGCGGTGACGTATTGGCCGCCGAATAATGGTCGATGACGAAGCGGCCGGTCAGCCGATGCACGAGATAGGATGTCGAAGTGAGGATCTTGTGGGTCTTTGCAAAAATCTCCGGCCGCTGGCGCTTCAACCACAGGATCTTCGGTCCGACGGATTGCGAGGTCAGAGGATTGCCGCAACGGGCGAGAATCCTCTCGGTTCCGATGCGCGAAGCGAGTTCGTCGACTTCGGCCGCGGCCCGGCAATCGATGCCATAGAGAACGCCGTTCATCAGCGCCTGGCCGCCCTCGTCGACCGGCAGCATGCAGGGGCCGATGGCGCTCGTGCCGATGGCGGCGATAGAGGAGGCGGGAATGCCACTTTCCGTCAGCATCTTGCGCGTGACGAAAACGAGATCACCCCACCAATCTTCTTCCGGCCGATGTTCGGCCCAGCCCGGCTGCGGCACCAGCATCTGGTGCGGTCGCGCCGCCGTAGCGATGATTTCCCCGCCTTTCCGGGCAATAACCCCCTTCGTTTCAAAGGTACCGACATCGACCCCGAGATAGTGCTTCATTCGATATAGTGGTCCCGATTGAGGCTGAATTTGCGGTCGATGCGTGAAATCCCTGCAACGAGTAGGCGCGTCAGTCCCTCGAGATCCGCCAGGTCGCACATTTCGAGAGAGGAATGCGTATAGCGCGTCGGGAAGCCAACATCTATACAGGCGACACCCGTACCCGTCACCTGCACATAGGAAGAATCGGTGAGCGCGCCGATATGGGCGCTCCGCTGGAGCGGGATTCTATTGGCTGCTGCCGCCTCTTCAAACAGCTTCACGAGGCCCGGATGCGGGATCGTGCCGTTGAGTGTGCCGCGCCCATGGAAGCTGAAGAGGCTGATACCAGGTCCCCCGCCCAGCCGAACATCGCCGCGTATCGCCATATCCGGCGTATCGGTGGCAAGTATCAGGTCTAGCTGGATCGCGATATCGGGTGACAATGCCTGCGCCGCCGTCACGGCACCGCGCAGATTGAACTCCTCCTGCACCGAAAACACGAGATGCACGGTCGGGCGTTTGGCACTCTTCCTGATGTTGCGGGCAACCTCCAGAATGACGGCGCAGCCGGCGCGATCATCGACCGACGTGCCGACGATCCGGCCGCCGGCCAGTTCCAGCACATTCGGTGCATAGACGATCGGCGCGCCGACAGCGATGCCGGCGGCCCGGACTTCCTCGGCACTCGCAAAACCGCAATCAATGAAAAGATCCGCATAGGGCTGGACCTTGTATTTCTCGTCCTGCCCGGTGGCATGATGGCTCTTATTGGCGATGATGCCGGGAAGGATCTTGCCCTTCCCGACGTTGATGCGCACTTCCTGGGAAACTAACGCCTTTTCCGGCACGCCGCCGACTCGTTCCACGCGGATCAAGCCGTTTGCCTCGATCTTGCGCACGACGAGGCCAATCTGATCCATATGTGCGAAGAGCATTACGGAAGGTGCACCCTTATCGCCCGGTAGCGTCGCAATCAGATTGCCCATGCGGTCGCCTTGCGAGACGATATCCATCTTTGCCAACTCCTGGGCGAGGTGACGGCGAACGAGCCCCTCATGACCGCTGAGGCCTGGAATGGCCATCAGGTCGCACAGCCACTGCTTCAGGCGCCCTCGACATTCGCTTCGGTCAACGGGGTATTTTGCCATCTTTTATGCCTCCTGGCCCGGCGCGGCACCCGGCTCGTCGTTCGTGTTGAACTATCGATCGACAAACTCGTAAAGTAATCCCCCCCGCGCCGCAAGACGGCGGGATATTGCAGGGGTTGCCGGATAGGTTGCCAGGGCAGTGCCGGAGTAAATCGGCTTGAGGATGATAGGAACGTCGCGTGGCGTCCGGCTATGCAAAATCCCTTCCGTTATTTCAACAGCACGCCCGAGGCAATCCGCCTCGCGGTGCTGATGAAATCGGTTCGGCCCGATGTTCGCCAGGCGAGGTGCTCGAGGTTTTCGCCACGAAACGACGTGATCGCAGGACCGCGCTCAAGTTTCTGAAGCGAGCGATGAAACACTACGGTCGGCCGCGGTCGATCGTGACGGACGGGCTTCGGACGTACCGATCGGCGATGAAGGTGATCGGCAATGCCGCGAATCGGACGTGCGGTCGCCGGCTCAACAATCGGGCTGAAAACTCACATCAGCCGTTCCGACGACGAGAGGGCGCGATGGCGAAGTTCAGGGACATCAAGACTCTCCGGAAATTCGCCGCCGTTCACGCCTCGATCCACAATCACTTCAACCTGGACCGTCATCTCAATCGCCGTGACATCTTCAAGCATAACCGTTCGGCAGCCTTGGCCGAGTGGCGTCAGCTGGCAGCCTGACAGTCCAGCTCTCCGGCACTTTCGACCCTGATTTGATTTAGTCTGACAGTACCGTTCCCAGGACTGGTTGGCGGAGGG
>JBBECF010000019.1:0-8156 GCA_040881945.1 Dongiaceae bacterium
TCGCGCTCCCACGAGCTGATGACGCGCTGGTAGGCCTCGAGCTCGGTGCGCTTCACGCCGATCACCGCGCGCACGAACTTCTCGCCGAGGATCG
Organism: Dongiaceae bacterium; assembly: GCA_040881945.1. Lineage (GTDB taxonomy): Bacteria > Pseudomonadota > Alphaproteobacteria > Dongiales > Dongiaceae > JBBECF01. The sequence continues at coordinate 95 of JBBECF010000019.1, forward strand.
GCCGGATCGCCCGGCAGCCGCCGAAGCGGGCGAGCGCGTCGTAGAGGGTGCGCGGCAGGCTGTGCTTGAGGAGATAGGCGCTGCCCTCGATCTGCTTGGTCGGCTTCAGCTTCTCGACGACGCCGAGATAGCCGCAGGCGAGCGAGGCGGCGATCGCGAGATAGGGGTTGGCGTCGGCCCCGGCGACGCGGTTCTCGATGCGCCGCGACGCGCCGCCCGAGCGCGGCACGCGCAGGCCCACGGTGCGGTTGTCCACCCCCCAATGGACGTTGATCGGGGCGTCGGCATGGGGCTGCAGCCGGCGGTAGGAATTGACGTTCGGCGCCAGCAGCGGCATGACCATCGGCAGGTAGCGCTGCAAGCCCGCGACGAAGGCCCGGAACAGCGCCGAATCGCGGCCGCTCTGGTCGGCGAACAGGTTGCGCCCGGTGCGCTTGTCGAGCACCGACTGGTGGATGTGCATCGAGCTGCCCGGCTCGTTGGCCAGCGGCTTCGCCATGAAGGTGGCATAGACCTGGTGGCGCATCGCCGCGTGGCGCACCGTGCGCTTGAACAGGAAGGCCTGGTCGGCGAGCTTGAGCGGCTCGCCGTGGTTGAAGTTGATCTCCATCTGCGCCGACCCCGATTCGTGGGTCAGCGTGTCGATGTCGATCTCCTGCGCCTCGCAGAAGTCGTAAACGTCCTCGAAGATCGGGTCGAACTCGTTGACGGCGTCGATGCCGTAGGACTGCCGGCCGGTCTCCGGTCGGCCCGACTTGCCGATCGGCGGCAGCAGCGGCAGGTCGGGGTCGGTGTTGACCTGGACCAGGAAGAACTCCAGCTCCGGCGCCACCACCGGCTTCCAGCCGCGCGCGTCATAGAGCGCGAGAACGCGTTGCAGCACGTAGCGCGAGGCGATCTCGACCGGGCGGTCGTCGGCATAGAAGCAGTCGTTGATGACCTGGGCGGTCGGCTCCTTGTACCACGGCACCACGCTCAACGTGTCCGTGTCCGGCTGCAAATAGACGTCGTAGTCCTGCGGTCCCATCACCTCCTCGTCCTCGTCCTCGGCATATTCGCCGGTGACGGTCTGGATGAAGACGCTTTCGGGCAGGCGCAGGGCGTGCGCGCGCGCGCTCTTTATGAACTTGGCCGCCGGCAGGATCTTGCCGCGGGCGATGCCGGCCATGTCGGGGACGAGGCATTCGACCTCGTCAATCTTGCGTTCGGCGATCCAGTCTTCGAGGCGCATAGCGCATCGCTAGCACGGCCCCGGAAAGCTTGACAAGGCTTCTGCCGCTACCGCCCCGGCGAACCGGCTTGACGCGGCCCGGCCGATCGGCAACATGGGGCCGCCGCCGCGCCGCCGCCATGACATCGCCCGGAAAATCCAGAATGACAGCGAAACCCGCCGCCCCGGCCACGGAGGTGGAGGCCTTCCTTGCCGCGCACCCCGACGTCACCGGCATCGAGCTGCTGCTGCCCGACGGCAGCGGCGTCATCCGCGGCAAGCGCCTGGCGCGCGAGGGGTTGCTCAAGTTCTACCGCGAAGGCGTCGCGCTGCCGAGCACGATCTTCGCGCTCGACATCACCGGCGCCGACATCCCCGAAGCCGGCCTGCAGTGGGACGAAGGCGACGCCGACCGGGTGTGCTGGCCGGTGCCGGGCACGCTGAAGCCGGTGCCCTGGCACCAGCGGCCGCTCGGCCAGGTGCTGCTGACCATGCACGAGGAGGACGGCACGCCGTACTTCGCCGACCCGCGCCAGGTGCTGGCGCGCGTGCTCGAACGCTATGCCCGCGACGGCCTCGTGCCGGTGGTCGCGGTCGAGCTCGAATTCTACCTGATCGACCGCGATCTCACGCCCGACGGCCGGCCGCAGGTTCCGGTGTCGCCGGTCACCGGCCGGCGCGAGGCGACATTGCAGACCCTCAGCATGTCGGCGCTCAGCGAGTTCGACGAGTTCTTCGCCGGCGTCGAGCGCGCCGCCGCGGTCCAGGGCGTGCCGGCCGAGGCGGCGGTCTCCGAGGCCGCCATCGGCCAGTACGAGATCAACCTGAAACACGAGAGCGACGCGCTGATCGCCGCCGATCACGGCGTGCTGCTGCGGCGCCTGATCAAGGGCGTGGCGACCGAGGTCGGCCTCGACGCGACGTTCATGGCCAAGCCCTTCGCCGACCAGACCGGCAACGGCCTGCACATCCACCTCAGCCTGCTCGACCGCGACGGCCGCAACCTGTTCGATGACGGCACGGCGGCGGGCAGCGACACGCTGCGCCACGCGATCGGGGGTCTCGCCCGGACGATGCCGGAATCGATGGCCGTGCTCGCCCCCAACGCCAATTCCTATCGCCGCTTCCAGGAAGGCAGCTACGCCCCCCTGGCCCCGGTCTGGGGATACAACAACCGCACCACGGCGCTGCGCATCCCGAGCGGCAGCGGCCTGGCGCGCCGCGTCGAGCACCGCGTCGCCGGAGCCGACGCCAATATCTACCTGGTCGCCGCGGCGGTCCTGGCCGGCGCCCATCACGGCATCGAGCGGCGCCTCGACCCGGGCCCGCCGATCGTCGGCAACGCCTACGAGAAAGCCGAACCGACGCTGCCCAATACCTGGCAGGAGGCGTTGCAGGCCTTCGACGAGGCCGAGATCCTGCCGGGCTATCTCGGCGAGAAGTTCTGCCGCCTGTACAGCGCCTGCCGTCGGGCCGAGCGGCGGAGCTTCCACTCGGTCGTCTCCAATCTGGAATATCAGTGGTACTTGCGGACCGTGTAGCGTCCGAGCAAAGCGACGACGCGGCTACAGCCCGAGCGCCTCTTCGGGCGGCGTGTATTTGAGCTTGAGGGCGTCGGCCACCGCCTTGTACGTCACCTTGCCGTCGTGGACGTTCAGGCCGCGACGCAGATGCACGTCCTCGGCCAGCGCCCGGCGATAGCCCTTGTCGGCGAGCGCCACCGCGAAGGGCAGGGTGGCGTTGTTGAGCGCGAAGGTGGAGGTGCGCGCCACGGCCCCCGGCATGTTGGCGACGCAGTAATGCACGACGCCGTCGACCACGTAGGTCGGCTTGTCATGGGTGGTCGGCCGGCTCGTCTCGAAGCAGCCGCCCTGGTCGATGGCGATATCGACGAGAACCGAGCCGGGCCGCATCCGCCGCACCATGTCGCGGGTGACCAGCGTCGGCGCCGCCGCGCCCGGCACCAGCACGGCGCCGATCACCAGGTCGGCGCCGACCACATGGCTTTCGATGGCATCGACAGTGGAATAGATGGTGTTGAGCTTGGCGCCGAACTGCTCGTCGAGTTCCTTCAGCCGATCGAGCGAGCGATCGATGACGGTGACGTGCGCCTCCAAACCCATCGCCATGCGCGCGGCATTGGTGCCGGAAACGCCGCCGCCGATGATGACGACCTTGGCCGCCGCCACGCCCGGCACGCCGCCCAGCAGCATGCCGGAACCGCCCGCCTCGCGCTCCAGGCAATGCGCGCCGACCTGCACCGACATGCGGCCGGCGACCTCGCTCATCGGCGCCAGCAGCGGCAGCCCGCCGCGGGCGTCGGTCACGGTTTCGTAGGCGATGGCGGTGCAGCCCGATTCGATCAGCCCGTGCGTCTGGTCGGGGTCGGGCGCCAGATGCAGATAGGTGAACAGGACCTGTCCGCGGCGCAGCATCTTGCATTCCTGCGCCTGCGGCTCCTTGACCTTGACGATCATCTCGGCCGCGGAAAACACCTTGGCCGCGCCGTCGGCGATGGTCGCCCCGGCCGCCCGATAGGCGTCGTCGCCGAAGCCGATGCCGGCGCCGGCGCGCGTCTCGACAACCACCTGGTGGCCGTGGTGGACGAGCTCGCGCACGCTCGCCGGCACCAGGCCGACGCGGTCCTCCTGTTTCTTGATTTCCTTCGGCACGCCGATGAGCATGGCGGTTTCTCCAAAGACGCCGGCGGCGCGCCGGTCAGTCGAGGTCGCGCAGCACGTCGGCGACGGTGCCGAAGATCTGGTCGATCTGGCTTTTCTCGACGATCAGCGGCGGCGACAGGGCAATGATGTCGCCGGTCGTGCGCACCAGCAATCCCTTCTCGTAACAGCGCAGGAACGCCGCGAAGGCGCGTTCGGTCGGCTTGCCGGCGCGGGGCTCAAGCTCGATGCCGGCGATGATGCCGAGGTTGCGCAGGTCGATGACGTTGCGCGCGCCCTTCAGCGAATGCACGCCGTCCTCCCAGTATCCGGACAAATCGCGGGCGCGCTCGAACAGGCCCTCCTCCTTGTACAATTCGAGAGTGGCGAGCCCGGCCGCGGCGGCCAGCGGATGGCCGGAATAGGTGTAGCCGTGGAACAGCTCGATGGTGCCCTCGGGCGCATCCATGAAGGCGTCGTAGATGCCCTTGCGGACGAGCACGGCGCCCATCGGCACGGTGCCGTTGGTCAACCCCTTGGCCGTTGTGATGATGTCGGGGACGACGCCGAAATACTCGGTCGCGAAGCTCGCGCCGAGGCGGCCGAAGCCGGTGATCACCTCGTCGAAGATGAGCAGGATGCCGTGCTTGTCGCAGATCTGGCGCAGGCGCTGCAGATAGCCCTTGGGCGGCACCAGCACGCCGGCCGAACAGGCCACCGGCTCGACGATGACGGCGGCGATGTTCGAGGCGTCGTGCAGCGCGACGATGCGCTCGAGCTCATCGGCCAGCTCGACGCCCGAACCCGGCTGGCCGCGGCTGAAGGCGTTCTTCTGCAAGTTGTGCGTGTGCGGCAGGTGATCGACGCCGGTCAGCAGGCTGCCGAACGCCTTGCGGTTGGCGACCATGCCGCCGACCGAGATGCCGCCGAAGCCGACGCCGTGGTAGCCGCGCTCGCGTCCGATCAGGCGCTGGCGCGTGCCCTGGCCGCGGGCGCGGTGATAGGCGATGGCGATCTTCAGCGCCGTGTCGACCGCTTCCGAGCCGGAGTTGGTGAAGAACACATGGTCGAAATCGCCGGCCAGCATGGTGGTGAGCCGCGAGGCGAGCTCGAACACCACCGGGTGCCCCATCTGGAACGCCGGCGCGTAGTCGAGCTTGCCGACCTGGGCGCGCACCGCCTCGACGATCTTCTTACGGCCGTGGCCGGCGTTGACGCACCACAGCCCGGCGGTGCCGTCGAGCACGCGGCGACCGTCGATCGTCGTGTAGTGCATGTCCTCGGCGGCTACCAGCAGTCGCGGCTTTTCCTTGAACTGGCGGTTGGCCGTGAACGGCATCCAAAACGCTTCGAGGTTGTTCGGGGTGGGGTCGAATTCGACCGTCTTGGCGGCGCCGTGCATCGTGACCTCGCTTGTCCGGAGAACGGATGACCGGACAGTAGCATGATCAATAAAATAGACAAGATCGATTCGACATCGGCCGTCCGTCTGGCTCAGATGGTGCTGGAAGCCGGCCAGACTGTTTAGTATTATGAGCAAGTTAACGGCAGCGGCGAGCACGGAAGATCCGCACATGATCCAGGGCGAGCACGGTTTCGACGTCGGCGCGCGGCTGCGGGCGCTGCGCCAACGGCACGGGTTGTCGCAGCGCGAACTGGCCAAGCGCGCCGGGGTGAGCAACGCCATCATCTCGCTGATCGAGCAGAATCGCAGCAGCCCGTCGGTCGGTTCCCTGAAGAAGGTGCTGGACGGCCTGCCGCTCTCGCTTGCCGACTTCTTCGCCATGGAGTCGCCGGCGCGCCCGGAGGTGTTCTTCGCCGCCGCCGAGCTGGTCGAGCTGGCCGGCGGGCGGGTCTCGTACCGCCAGGTGGGGCGCGACCTGAGCGGGCGGGCGCTGCAGATCCTGCACGAGCGCTATGCCAGGGGCGCCGACACCGGCGAAGTCCTGCTGCGCCACGACGCCGAGGAGGGCGGCGTGGTGATCCGCGGCCGGCTCGAAGTCACGGTCGGCGACCGGCGCCGGGTGCTCGGGCCCGGCGACGCCTATTGCTTCGACAGCCGCGTTCCGCACCGCTTCCGCAACCCCGGCGACGAGGAATGCGAGGTAGTGTCCGCCTGCACCCCGCCAAGCTTTTAGAGTGGGTGCCCGCGGGCCGCTCCGCCGGACGTCAGGCCGGCTGGTGCGGTGGGCCGGGCGACGATCAGCTTGATGATGTCGCGATACAGGAAGCGCCGCTCGACCAGCTCGATCCCGGCGGCCGGCAGATAGCGTTCGGTGTCGCGGTCGAACGCGGCGCCGTAGGCCCAGCGCACCCAGGGCGCCCACAGGCGCATGATCGCCCGCCGCACCGGATCCTGCGAATAGGCGTACTCGAGCAGGCGGATCGACGCCCCCGGCCGGCAGACGCGCGCGAGCTCGCGCAGGGCCGGAAGCTGCTGCGTCTCGTCGAGCACGCAAAACAGGAAGGACGCGACGGCGGCGTCGAAACAGCAGTCGGGAAAACCTGTTCGGGTCGCGTCCATGGCCAGCAGATCGGTCGCGATGCCGAGGCGGGCGCGTCGCCGGGCAGCGCGGGCGAGCATGGCCGGGCTCGCGTCGATACCGACGACGCGGGCGCCCGGCGGGTAGTACGGCATGTTGCGGCCGGTGCCGACGCCGGCGTCGAGCACGCGGCCGGACAGGCCCGCGAAGAGGTGCGGGCGCACATGGCGATAGCGGCCGGCCTCGAACGGCAGGTCGAGAAGATCGTACCAGGGGGCGATGCGATCGTAGACGTCGTGGCGCATGTTGCCTCACGGTCGGCGGCTAGCGATCGTCCTCGGCCCGGTCCTGCCGCCGCCCGCGCGCCAGCTCGTAGAGCGCCACGGCGGCGGCGTTGGAGACGTTGAGTTCGCGGATCGGGCCGCCGGTGGGCAGCCGGACGAGCAGGTCGCAGGTCTCGCGGGTCAGGCGGCGCAGGCCTTCACCCTCGGATCCGAGGACCAGGGCGACCCGGCCGCGCAACGCCGCCTCGGCCAGCGTCGAGTCGGCGTCGGCGGCGAATCCGGCGCACCAGAACCCGGCGCGCTTCAGGGCGGCCAAGGCCCGCGCCAGGTTGGTGACGCGAACCAGCGGGACGTGATCGAGCGCGCCGGACGCGGCCTTGGCGAGGGCGCCGCTCTCGGGCGCGGCGTGGCGTTCGGTCACGACCACCGCGGCGGCGCCGAAGGCGGCCGACGAGCGCAGCACGGCGCCCACATTGTGCGGGTCGGTGACCTGGTCGAGCACGACGACGGCGGCGTCGGCGCCGTCCGGCAGACCCTGGAGCAAGCCCTCGAGATCGACCGGCGGCAATGGCGCCACCCGCGCCGCGACCCCCTGATGGACGGCGCCGTCGGGCAGCAGCCGCGCGATCGCGGCGCGCTCGGCGGCCGCGACGTCGAGCGGTCCGCGCCGGCCGGCGGCGGCGAGCAGCGCCGGCGCCCCCGGCTCGACGTAGAGCAGCCGCAGCAGACGCCGATTCGGATTGTCCAGCGCCGCCGCGACCGCATGGGCGCCGTAGATCCAGTAGGGCGCGTCCGGCGCCGGCGGACCGCCGTCCGCGCCGGTCCGCCGCCTCGGTGCCGTCTGCCGCTGCGGCCCGCGAACCGGGTTGCGTTTGCGCATCACAGTGTTAATATGAGTAGCACATCATCGGCGACCGCAAGGGCCCTCCTCGGCGCGTTTTCCATCGTTGACCGCCAAGGAGCGGTCAGACTTGTGTTTAGAAGTTGACATTTAGCGGTGAATCTCCATATTCCGCGACTTCGCTGCGCCGGGTGCCGCGGCGCGCGGAGGGGTGCCCGAGTGGCTAAAGGGGACGGGCTGTAAACCCGTTGGCGTACGCCTACGTAGGTTCGAATCCTACCCCCTCCACCATAATCGGGCGATCGGCGGGCAAAACGAGATAATGAGGAAAATTCGGACCGAGTAGCGCGGGTGTAGCTCAGTGGCAGAGCTCCAGCCTTCCAAGCTGGCTACGCGGGTTCGATTCCCGTCACCCGCTCCAGTTCGGCGGGGTGAATGCCGAGGCGGCGTTCGGGCGGAGAGCGAATGACGTTGCGGTGACCGGCGCCTCTCGGGCGTCGGACGTGCCGAAGAAGCAGGGATAGAAAAGATGGCGAAGGCGAAATTCCAACGGACGAAGCCGCACTGCAACGTGGGGACGATCG
>JBBECF010000020.1:0-8079 GCA_040881945.1 Dongiaceae bacterium
CGGGGTCGCCCTGCCGGCCCGAGCGGCCGCGCAGCTGGTTGTCGATGCGCCGGCTCTCGTGCCGCTCGGTGCCGATCACGTAGAGCCCGCCGGCCGCGATCGCCACCGCCTTGGCGGCCGCGATCTCGGCCTTGATCGCTTCGGTCCTCTTGGCGCGCCGGGCCTCGTCCTCGACGCCCGCCAGCTCGCGCTTCAGTCGCATCTCGAGGTTGCCGCCGAGCTGGATGTCGGTGCCGCGCCCGGCCATGTTGGTGGCGATGGTCACCGCTCCGGGCACGCCGGCGTCGGCGATGATAAAGGCCTCCTGCTCGTGGTAGCGGGCGTTCAGCACCTTGTGCGGAATCTTCTTCTTCTCGAGCAGCTCCGCCAGGGTCTCCGACTTCTCGATGGTGACGGTGCCGACCAGCACCGGCTGCTGGCGCGCGCGGCATTCCTCGATCAGGCCGACGATGGCGCGGTTCTTTTCGGCGGCGGTGCGATAGACCTCGTCGTCCACGTCGTCGCGGATGCAGGGCAGGTGCGTCGCGACCTCGATCACGTCGAGGCCGTAGATGTCGGCGAACTCGGCCGCCTCGGTCATCGCCGTGCCGGTCATGCCGGCCAGCTTCGGATACAGCCGGAAATAATTCTGGAACGTGATCGAGGCGAGCGTCTGATTCTCGGTCTGGACGGTGACGCCTTCCTTCGCCTCGAGCGCCTGATGCAGGCCCTCGGAATAGCGCCGGCCCTCCATCATGCGGCCGGTGAACTCGTCGATGATGACGACCTTGTCGTCCTTGACGATGTAATCGGTGTCGCGGCTGAACAGTTTGTGCGCGCGCAGCGCCTGGTTCGCGTGGTGGACGAGGCCGATGTTCTGGATGTCGTACAGCGACGAATCCTTGAGCAGGCCGGCCTCGGTGAGCAGCCGCTCCATGTGCTCGACGCCCTCCTCGGTGAGCGTGACCTGGCGCGCCTTCTCGTCCTTTTCGTAGTCGGCCTCGGTCAGATGCGGGATCATCGCGTCGGCGCGGGCATAAAGATCGGAGGAGTCCTCGCTCGGCCCCGAGATGATCAGCGGCGTGCGCGCCTCGTCGACCAGGATGCTGTCCACCTCGTCGACGATGGCGTAATTGAAGTCCCGCTGCACCATGTCCTCGAGGCGGAATTTCATGTTGTCGCGCAGATAATCGAAGCCGAGCTCGTTGTTGGTGCCGTAGGTGATGTCGGCGGCGTAGGCCTCGCGCCGTTCGGGGTCGCGCAGGCCGTGCAGGATGCAGCCGACGGACATCCCCAGGAAGCGGTAGATCTGTCCCATCCAATCGGCGTCGCGCCGGGCCAGATAGTCGTTCACCGTGACCACGTGCACGCCCTTGCCGGCCAGCGCATTGAGATAGACCGCCAGCGTCGACACCAGGGTCTTGCCTTCGCCGGTCTTCATCTCCGCGATCATGCCGCGGTGGAGGACGACGCCGCCCATGAGCTGCACGTCGAAATGGCGCTGGCCGAGGGTGCGCACGGCGGCCTCGCGCACGGTGGCGAAGGCGTCGGGCAGCAGCGCATCGAGCGCTTCGCCGGCCGCCAGCCGGCCGCGCAGCCAGTCGGTGCGCGCGCGCAAGCCCGCGTCCGTGAGCTGCTGCAGCTCCGGCTCCTTGGCGCTGATCTCGGCGACCGTCTTCTCCAGGCCCTTCAGATAGCGCTCGTTGGCGGAGCCGAAGATCCGCTTGGCTAAGGCGGCGAACATGGAATCCTCGAGGGCGGTGGAAAACCGGCGATTGTCACGGAGCCACTGACAGATAGGCCCGCCGGGGTACCCTGTCAACGACCGCCCGGCGCGGTTGGCCACGGCGGCGCGCCGCGCGGCCTTGTGCCCGGCTGCCTCTTGTGCATGATGCGCGCCGGAGCGCGGCGGTCAGCGGCGGCAGGTGGTGCCGCCCCCCGTTCCCGAGGTCTCGTTGATGAAGCACGGCATTTTCGGCGCCGCGGCGGTGGGCTGCCTGCTGGCGCTCGGCGGCCCGGCCGCGACGGCCCAGGACCAGCCGCCGGCTGCCGAGGCGCCGGTCGAGCCGGTCGCCGACCCCGTGGTCGCGGTCGTCGACGGCCGGGAATTCCGGCTGTCCGACGTCTTCGAGTCGGCCCGCTCGCTGCCGCCGCAGTACCAGCAGCAGATCGGCGAGCTGCTGCCGCTTTTGATCGATCGCCTGGTCGACTTCCACCTGCTCACCGCGGAAGCTCGCCGGCGCAACCTGCAGGACGACGCGGCGGTGCAGGCCGACGTTGCCCGCTACGAGGACCAGGTGGTGCGCCAGACCCTGCTTAACCGCTATCTGGACGAGGCCATCGACGAAGCGTCGATTCGGGCGCGCTACGAACGGTTCGCCGCGGACACGCCGCCGCAAGTCGAGGTGCGGGCGCGCCATATCCTGGTGAAGAGCGAGGAAGAGGCGAAGGCCGTCATCGACAAGCTCGACCAGGGCGCCGACTTCGTCGAGCTGGCCAAGACCGACTCGATCGAGCCGGGGGCGGCGGAGCGGGGCGGCGACGTCGGATATTTCCTCGCCGACGGGATGCTGCCGGAGTTCTCGGTGGCGGCCTTCGCGCTGGCGGTCGGCGAGGTCAGCAAGGCGCCGGTCCAGTCCCAGTACGGCTGGCACGTCATCCGGGTCGAGGACCGCCGCGACGTCCCGCCGCCGACCCTGGAGGCGGCGCGCGAGGAGATCGTGAACGAGCTGTCGCAGGAGCGGATTCAAACGTTCCTCGCCGAGCTGCGCGCCGCCGCCGAGATCGAGAAGTTCAACCCGGATGGGTCGCCGATCGCGGCGGACGCGTCGGCCGAGGGGTCGGCGCCCTAGCGGGCGGCGGCCGCGCCGCCGCTTGGCAAGGCCGATGCCGCCGCGCTCGCCGCTCGCGCCCGCTGTCGCGCCCGACGTGCCGCCGGTCGCCGGCGTGCGCCTCGCCGCCGCCGCCTGCGGCGTGCGCTATCGCGGGCGCGCCGATGTCTGCCTGATCGAATTCGCGCCCGGCACCGCGGTGGCCGGCGTGTTCACCCGGTCGCTGACGGCCTCGGCCCCGGTCGAGCGTTGCCGGAGCCATCTTTCCGGCGGACGCGCACGCGCCATCCTGGTCAATGCCGGCAACGCCAACGCCTTCACCGGCCGTGCCGGCGTCGCCGCGGTCGACCGCCTGGTCAAGGCGGTAGCGGCTCGGCTCGGCTGCCGGCCGCGCGAGGTCTTCGTCGCCTCGACCGGCGTGATCGGCGAGCCGCTGCCCGACGAGCGCATCCGCGCCGGGTTGGACGGGCTCGCCGCCGGGCTGGACGGGGCCGCCTGGCCGGCGGCGGCGGCGGCGATCATGACGACGGACACCTTCCCCAAGCTCGCCACCCGCACGGCCGAGATCGGCGGCGTGCCCGTCGCCATCAACGGCATCGCCAAGGGGTCCGGCATGATCGCGCCGGACATGGCGACGCTGCTCGCCTTCGTCGCCACCGACGCGAAGCTCCCGGCGGCGGTGCTGCAACCGCTGCTGCGGCGCGCCGCCGCGCGTTCGTTCAACGCCACGACGGTCGACAGCGACACCTCGACCAGCGACACGGCTCTGCTGTGCGCCACCGGCCGCGCCCCGCGCCACCCGGCGCCGGCGTCGCCGGGCGACCGGCTGCTGCGCGACTTCCGCGCCAAGCTCGAGGACCTGATGATCGACCTCGCCTGCCAGGTCGTGCGCGACGGCGAAGGCGCGAGCAAGTTCGTCACGGTGACGGTGACCGGCGCCGCCTCGGCCCGCGCCGCGCGAACGATCGGCCTTGCCGTCGCCAACTCGCCCCTGGTCAAGACCGCGATCGCCGGGTCCGACGCCAACTGGGGACGCATCGTCATGGCGGTCGGCAAGTCGGGCCAGCGCGTCGACCGCGACCGCCTGTCCCTGGCGATCGGCGGCGTCGTCATCGCCGAGCGCGGCGGGCGCCGCCCCGGCTACGACGAGGCCCCGGTCGCCCGCCACATGCAGGGCCGCGAGATCGACATCGCCGTCGACGTCGGGGTCGGGCGCGGCCGGGCGCGGGTGTGGACCTGCGACCTGACCCATGGCTACATCGACATCAATGCCGACTACCGGAGCTGAGGCGCCGGCGCTGCCGCTCGTGCTCGTCGCCGCCGTGGCGCTGGTCGACGCCGACGGGCGGGTGCTGCTCGCGCGCCGGCCGGAAGGCAAGACGATGGCGGGCTTGTGGGAATTTCCCGGCGGCAAGCTGCGCCCCGGCGAGACCCCCGAAGCGGCGCTGATCCGCGAGCTGCGCGAGGAGCTGGCGATCGACGTGGCGGCGAGCTGCCTCGCGCCCTTCACCTTCGCCTCGCACCGCTACGCCGACTTTCACCTGCTCATGCCGCTCTACGTCTGCCGCGTCTGGCAGGGCCACGTGACGGCGCTGGAGGGGCAGGAGCTCGCCTGGGTCCGCCCCGCCCGCCTCGCCGCCTACCCGATGCCGCCGGCCGACAAGCCGTTGGTCGCGCAGCTACGCGATTTGCTGTAGGGGCGGGTTTCAAACCCGCCCCCGGTGCCGCCGCACCCCCGCGCCGCCATCGCATCGCGCCTCCCTCCTCCACGAAGTGGGGGAGGGTTGGGGTGGGGGCAAACCCACATTCTGCATAAGAGTCGTTCCTTTTCTCGGCCGCTTTGGCGGATAATCCGGCCTGGAACCCGCCCATGGAAACAGGAGCCGAGCCAATGAAGCACAAGAATTTGGAACAGGAGGCCTTGCGCCTTCCCGCCGAAGAGCGGGCCAGCCTCGCCCAAAAGCTGCTACTCAGTCTCGATGACCTGTCAGCCGACGAGATGCACGAGGCGTGGCTGATGGAAGCCGCTCGCCGGGCGCAGGAGCTCGCTCGCGGCGAGGTCGAGCCGATACCAGCCGAGGAGGTCCGCCGCAAGGCGCGAGGCCTTCTTCGGTGACATATGTCTTTCATCCGGAAGCCGAAGCCGAACATCTCGAGGCCGTCGCGTTCTACGAAGACCGACGACCGGGCATCGGCGCCGCGTACCTCGCGGAGTTCGAACGCGCGCTCGCGCGTGTCTGTGAGGCACCGGATCGATACCCGATCAAGCGGCAGCCGGACATTCGAGGAATTCGACTTCGGAGGTTCCCTTTCGAAGTCCTCTATCGCGAAGTAGGCGGCAGGGTCGAAATTCTCGCGGTCGCCCATCATCGTCGTCGTCCGGCCTACTGGGTGGGCCGGCTCTGACGATCGGAATGGCAGCTCGCCTTTTCCGGGAGAGCCGGAATGAAGATCAAGCTCTTGGACCCGGTGGTCTTGCAGAAGGACCTCCCGCGCCACGGACTGAAGCGCGGCGATATCGGCGCCGTCGTCGAGGTCTATGAGCCGGACGGCATCGAAGTCGAGTTCGTCACGGGGTCCGGCAAGACGCAGGCGTTGGTTACGCTCCGCGTTTCCGACGTTCGACCGGTCGGCCAGTCCGAAATCCTCTCCGTCCGCGCGGTGGGTGCGGCCTAGCCAGCGCGACGGCGGCCGCGGCGCTCATCCGCGAGCTGCGCGAGGAGCTGGCGATCGACGTGGCAGCGAGCTGCCTCGCGCCCTTCACCTTCGCCTCGCACCGCTACGCGGACTTTCACCTGCTCATGCCGCTCTATGTCTGCCGGGTGTGGCAGGGCCGGGCGACCCCGCTCGAAGGCCAGGAACTCGCCTGGGTGAGGCCCGCGCGCCTCGCCGACTACCCGATGCCCCCGGCCGACGAACCGCTGGTCGCCTTCCTGCGCGATTACCTGTAGCTGCGGTGCGACCGGCGCGCGTCAGCTTGCCGATCGTCCGGTTTGTGCCGTCGGCGGGCGTTCAGACGCTGCCCGAATTGTGATAGATAGCTGGTATGATTTGGGAAAGCGGGCCGTGGAAGCAGCGGCTGCTCAAGAATGCCGATATTATCGAGCGTTGGGCGAAGAAACGTCCGACTGAGCGCTGCGCTTTTGTGATCGAGGAAAAAGTGTTCCTCTCAGCATACGCGATTCGTAGGCTATGGGAATCACAGAAGCTCTCAAGCTCGTTCACGGATCGTAGCCTCAAATGCCTAGTGTATACTGCATGCTCCGATGACATTACTATTAATAATAGTCATAAACTCGACGAGCTGTATGACTGGACCAGTCCAGTGGATCGGAGTGTCGCGGCGAAAACCTTCGTGAGTCTAATAATTCATAGTTTCATATTCGCTCAGATCGTTAAAGATGATGACCTCACGGTACAAGCTTTTCTGGTTACCTCGGATCGATCCCGTTACAAAGGGCTCTGGCAAGTCGATTTAATCGAGTTTGTCCGGCTTATGCGCGTCGTCGGAAACGATATGCCCTCGTCGGTAATTAGGGTATTTGACATAGCGCGCAACGATTGGTTCGTCTGGCAGGGCGATGGCAAACCGCCAGCGCATGTTCGCGATGAACTGCGCCGGCTACGACACGCGCTTCTCTCGCGCCAACCAGATAAGAACGCCCCCGTTCGATGAACGCATCGTTTGTGGTTTGATGCGGACTGGCCGAAGCATCCGGCCCGGATTGCAAGTGGGCCACTCGAAGTCCGCCAGCGGCCGGAAAACTCAATTCGAGGCAGTATCGGACGAGGCGAACTCGACCAGGAGTCAATCTCTCGGGACGCCGCGCGGCCTCGTTGCGTATCAGGAGAGGCACGAGGCGCTCCCGCTAATGCTGGCCGTGGCGATGGTGCCCGTCGATACCGATGGCCGCGTGCTGATGGCCTGGCGCACGCCGGGAAAGGCTATCGCAGGCCTGTGGCAGTTTCTGGCGGCAAGCTTAGCCCCTACCTAAAAAGGGGACGCTTCCCTTTTGTGCGGCTCCGCGTCTCCGGCCGACACTTCCTGACGCTGGCCCGGCCCCGCTCCCGCCCCCCTTGCCATCCCCTTTGCATGGGGTTGTATTTCGATTTTTTGTGGGTTCGACCACCTCCGTCATTTCGGCCGCGCCTTGTCGCCGGCCGGGAGCTCGACCGTGCCGAGCGCCTCGGCCAGGCGCGTCTTCGCGCTGCCGGGGCGCAACGCCTTCTGCTGCGACTCGTGCGGCGCCCAGGCGGTCAGAGTGACGATCTGGAAGGTGACCGGCAGGCGGCCGCCGCCGCAACGGTCGCGGTAGCGCGCGGCGGCGTCGTGCAGGATGGCGCGCCGCGTGAACTGGCGGCGCCGGGCGCCGAGCGCGTTGCCTTCGCCCATGCCGCGCAGGTCGCGCATCAGCCCGAACGCATCGCCGTAGGTGACCGTCAGCGTGTCGCTGTCCGCCACCGGCAGGGCGAAGCCGGCGCGTTGCAGCAGGCCGCCGAGCTCGGCAACGTCGGCGAAGGGCGACACGCGCGGGCCGGCGCCGCCGCTCACCGCCAGCTCGGCCTCGATCAGCGCCGCGCGCAGCTCATGCAGCGTCTGGCCGCCGAGCAGGGCGGCGACGAACAGCCCGTCCGGCTTCAGCGCGCGCCGGACCTGCAACAGGCAGCCGGGCAGGTCGTTGACCCAGTGCAGACCGAGGTTGCTCAGCACCAGATCGAACGAGCCCGGCGCGAACGGCAGAAACTCCTCGTCGGCGGCGAGTGCGAAGCGACCGGCGCCCGCCGCGGCGGCCGCCCGCCGCGCCATGGCCGGCGCCAGGTCGCACTGCACCAGGGTCTCGATGCCGCCGCGCGGCCCAAGGGCCGCCGCCAGCTCGCCGCCGTGGCAGCCGAGGTCGAGGGCGCGCGGAAACTTCCGGGTCACGTCGTCGAGCCGGTCGGCCAGCCGCCGCGCCGATTCGCGGAACAGGAAATCGTGGTCGCCCAGCCCGGCGGCGGCGCGCTCGCGATGGGCGCGCACCGCCCGCCGGTCGAACACGGCCATGGCATCGGACATGGCGCCACTATGGGACGGCGCGCGCGACGTCGCCAGCCGCCGAGCGTCACGCCGCCCGGATCGGCCTAATGCGCGGTTCGACCGCCGGCCAGGTGTCGCGCCGCGCGCGCCGCACGTCATAGTCCATCTGCAAGCCGAGCCAGAGTTCCGGCGATGTCCCGAAGTACTTGGCGAGCCGCAGCGCCGTGTCGGCGGTGATCGCGCGCCGGCCGT
>JBBECF010000021.1:0-8003 GCA_040881945.1 Dongiaceae bacterium
GCGTCGATCAGCAGCGTCGGCTGGCCGACGCCGACGGGCACGCCCTGGCCCTCCTTGCCGCAGGTGCCGATGCCGGGGTCGAGCCTGAGGTCGTTGCCGACCATGCCGACCTTGGTCAGGACGTCCGGCCCGTTGCCGATCAGCGTCGCGCCCTTGACCGCCGGGCCGACGCGGCCGCCCTCGATCAGGTAGGCCTCGGTGCAGGAGAACACGAACTTGCCCGAGGTGATGTCGACCTGGCCGCCGCCGAAATTGACGGCGTAGAGGCCGCGCTTGACCGAGCGCAGGATCTCGTCGGGATCGCGGGTCCCGGCCAGCATGTAGGTGTTGGTCATGCGCGGCATCGGGATATGCGCGAAGCTCTGCCGCCGGCCGTTGCCGGTCGCCGCCATGCCCATCAGGCGGGCGTTCTGCCGGTCCTGCATGAAACCGACCAGGACGCCGTCTTCGATCAGCGTCGTGCGTTGCGACGGCGTGCCCTCGTCGTCCACGGTGAGCGAGCCGCGCCGGTCGGGCATCGTGCCGTCGTCGATGACGGTGACGCCGGGGGCGGCGATGCGCCGGCCGAGCAGCCCGGCGAAGGCCGAGGTCTTCTTGCGGTTGAAATCGCCCTCGAGGCCGTGGCCGATGGCCTCGTGCAGCAGGATGCCCGGCCAGCCCGGACCGAGCACCACCGGCATCTCGCCGGCCGGGGCGGGCGTCGAGCCGAGGTTGACCAGCGCCTGGCGCAGCGCCTCGTCGACGCCGGCCCGCCACTGCGCCGGGTCGATCAGGCCGTCATAGCTCGTGCGGCCGCCGGCGCCGTGGCTGCCGGTCTCCTGGCGGTCGCCGTCGCCGACCACGACGGAGATGTTGAGCCGCACCAGGGGCCGCAGGTCCGAGACGCGCGCGCCGTCGCCGCGCAGAATCTGCACGGCCTGCCAGGAGCCGGACAGCGCGGCCATGACCTGGCGCACGCGCGGGTCGGCGGCGCGGGCGTAGGCGTCGATCTCGGCCAGCAGCTTCACCTTGGTCTCGAAGGCGACCAGGCCGAGCGGGTTGTCGTCGCGATAGAGGCTGCGGTTGGTGCCGGTCGGCGCCGCCGCCAACGTGCCGCCGCGCCCGGCCCGCACCGCCTTGACGGTCGCGGCGGCGCGCCGGATCGCCGCCTCCGAGAGCTCGCTGGCATGGGCATAGCCGGCGGTTTCGCCGACGACCGCGCGCAGCCCGAAACCCTGGGTGGTGTCGAAGCTGGCGCTCTTCAGCCGGCCGTCGTCGAAGCCCAGGCTCTCCGACTGGCAGTATTCGAGGAACAGCTCGCCGTCGTCGGCGCCGCGGAGGGCGTCGCCGACGATGCCCTCGACACGGCCCCGGTCGAGGCCGGCGCGCACGAAGAACAACTCGTCGGCGAAGGCGGAGTCGGTCATGGCGATTCCCTCGCGAGCAACTTGCGGTGCCGGGGCGGCGCTGGCGACGACCCGGCCAGTCGTGCTAGAGCGGGCCGGCGCCCGTCCCGGCCGTTCCGATGATATAGGGGACGAGCCGCCGGATGTCACCAGGAGGCCGGCCGGATGCCGACGAATTTGCGCGACCACCCGCTGCGCCGGACCGTCAGCGATGAGGTCCACGCCCGCCCGTTTCCGACGATGCGGGCGCCCGAGCAGGCATCGCACGTCGCGGTGCTGTCCGGCGAGGTCGACGCCGACGGCGACCGTGCCTATGTGGCACGCCTGTGCGAGATCTACGGTCAGGCGCCGCCGCCGCCCGCCGCCACGCATTTCATCGCCGATTTCGGTGGCTTCCGCCTGCGCTGGGAGCGGCACACCGAGTTCAGTACCTACAGCTTCTTCCGGCACGGCCCGTTCGCCGACCCGTTCGCCGATCCGGCGATCGGCGCGGCGCCGGCCGCCTGGCTCGCCGAGATGCCGGGCCAAGTGCTGGTGGCCGTCCATGTCGCGCTCGAGGACAAGGCGCCGCCGCCGCGCGGCCGGGCGGCCGAGATCGCCGAGCTGGAGCGCTATTTCGCGCCGGACTCGGCGGCCGGCAGCCTCGTCTCCGACGGCGCGGCGGCGGTGTGGACCGACTTTTCCATCCACGCCGACGGGTTCGGCCGCATCCTGGTGCGCGGCGCCGGGCTGGGCGAGCGGCGCGCCGGGCGGCTGGTGCGGCGACTGCTCGAGATCGAGACCTACCGGACGATGGCGCTCCTCGCCTTTCCGCTGGCGCGCGATACCGGCCCGCAAGTCACTCGAATCGACCGCGGCTTGACCGAGATCACCGCGCGCATGGCGGCCATCGAGGACCTCGACGACGAGCGGCGGCTGCTCGACACGCTGATGCAGCAGGCCGCCGAGGTCGAGCGCCTGATCGCCGCCACCAGCTACCGGTTCGGCGCCGCGCGCGCCTATCACGCCCTGGTCGAGCGGCGCGTCGCCGAGCTGCGCGAGGAGCGCATCCCGGGGTTGCAGACCATCAGCGAGTTCATGGAGCGCCGCTTCGCCCCCGCCATGCGCACCTGCGAATCGACGGTCGGGCGCCTGGAAGCGCTGGCCGAGCGGGTGGCGCGCGCCAGCAACCTGTTGCGCACCCGCGTCGACATCGCGCTCGAGGGGCAGAACCGCGACCTGTTGCAGTCGATGAACCGGCGCGCCCGGCTGCAGCTCCGCCTGCAGCAGACCGTCGAGGGGCTGTCCGTCGCCGCCATCAGCTATTACCTGGTCGGCCTCGTCGGCTACGCCGGCAAGGCGGCCCACGCCGCCGGCCTGGCGGTGGACGCCGATCTGCTCGTCGGCGCGTCGATCCCGGTCGTCGTCGCCGTGGTCTGGGTGATGATGCGTCGCCTGCGTCGGCGGCTGCGGCGCGACGACGGCCCGGCCGGCGGTTGACCGGCCGGCCCGGTTGCGAGACTTGTGATGCGGTCGCCGTCTAGTGTAGGGTCCGCCCCGATCAGGCGGGGGCGGCGCGATCGGAAAACCGGACGGAGAAGGGCCTTGGCGAGGTTGTTTGCGGTTCTGGCGGCGCTGGCGGCCGCGGGCCTGGCGGCAACGGCGTTCGCGGACCAGCCGCGACCTTGGCAGCTCGGGCTGCAGGACGCGGCGACGCCGGTGATGGAGCGGATCGTCAATTTCCACGACGCCCTGCTCGTCGTCATTTCGGTGATTTCGGCGTTCGTCCTGGCGCTGCTGCTGTACGTGATCTTCCGGTTCAACGAAAGGCGCAACCCGACGCCGTCGCGCACCGCGCACAACACGCTGATCGAAGTGCTGTGGACCGCGCTGCCCGTGATCATCCTGATCGGCATCACCATCCCGTCGATCCGGCTGATCTGGTATGCCGACCGCACTCAAGACGCCGACATGACGATCAAGGCGATCGGCCATCAGTGGTATTGGTCCTACGAATACCCGGACAACGGCAACTTCACCTTCGACGCGCTGCTGGTGCCCGATTCCGATCTCCAGCCGGGGCAGCTCCGGCTGCTCGAAACCGACAACCGGATCGTGCTGCCGATCGATACCAACATTCGCCTGCTGGTGACGGCGACCGACGTCATTCATTCCTGGGCCATTCCCGCCTTCGGGGTGAAGTTGGACACGGTTCCGGGGCGGGTGAACGAGACCTGGATGCGCATCACCCGCGAGGGGACGTATTACGGCCAGTGCTCGGAGCTGTGCGGCATCGGGCACGGCTACATGCCGATCGCCGTCGAGGCGGTCTCGAAGCCGGCGTTCGACGCCTGGGTCGCCGAGGCGCAGGTCAAGTTCGCCCGCGCCGACGGCGCGGTGACGCGGCTGGCGCAGGGCGCAGCGGCAAACTGACCGAGAGAACGGGGAACGGACGATGAGCACCGGGACGACGCACGCGGCGGAGCACGAGCACCATCCCACCGGGTGGCGACGCTACGTCTATTCGACCAACCACAAGGACATCGGGACGATGTACCTGGTGCTGGCCGTCGTGGCCGGCGTCATCGGCGGTCTGTTCTCGCTGTTCATGCGCCTGGAGCTGCAGGACCCGGGGGCGCAGTTCTTGCTGGGCGGCGACGGGCAGGTGGACGGGCAGCTGTGGAACGTGTTCATCACCGCCCACGGCCTGATCATGGTGTTCTTCGTCGTCATGCCGGCGATGATCGGCGGCTTCGGCAATTGGATCGTGCCGCTGATGATCGGCGCGCCGGACATGGCGTTCCCGCGCATGAACAACATCAGTTTCTGGCTGTTGATCCCGTCCTTCGCGTTGCTCCTCGGCTCGGCCTTCGTCGGCAGCGGCGCGGGCACCGGCTGGACCATCTATCCGCCGCTGTCGAGCGGCATCGGTCAGCCCGGTCCGTCGGTCGACATGGCGATCTTCTCGCTGCATCTCGCCGGCGCGGCGTCGATCATGGGGGCGATCAACTTCATCACGACGATCTTCAACATGCGCGCGCCCGGCATGACGCTGCATAAGATGCCCTTGTTCGTCTGGTCGATCCTGGTCACGGCGTTCCTGCTGCTACTGTCGCTGCCGGTCCTGGCCGGCGCCATCACGATGCTGCTGACCGACCGCAACTTCGGCACCACCTTCTTCGACGCCGCCGGCGGCGGCGATCCGATCCTGTTCCAACACCTGTTCTGGTTCTTCGGCCACCCGGAAGTGTACATCCTGATCCTGCCCGGCTTCGGCATGATCAGCCAGATCGTGTCGACCTTCTCGCGCAAGCCGGTGTTCGGCTACCTCGGCATGGCCTACGCCATGGTGGCGATCGGCTTCATCGGCTTCGTCGTGTGGGCGCACCACATGTTCACGGTCGGCCTGGACGTCAACACGCGCACCTATTTCACCGCCGCGACGATGGTCATCGCGGTGCCGACCGGCATCAAGATCTTCAGTTGGATCGCCACCATGTGGGGCGGGTCGATCCGGTTCGACACGCCGATGCTGTGGGCGGTCGGCTTCATCTTCCTGTTCACGGTCGGCGGCGTGACCGGCGTGGTGCTGGCCAATGCCGGCGTCAACCTCCCGATGCACGACACCTATTACGTCGTCGCGCACTTCCACTACGTGCTGTCGCTGGGCGCGATCTTCGCGATCTTCGGCGGTTTCTACTACTGGATCGGCAAGATGTCGGGGCGGCAATATCCGGAAATGCTTGGCCGGCTGCATTTCTGGATCACCTTCGTCGGCGTCAATTTGACGTTCTTCCCCATGCACTTCCTGGGGCTGGCCGGCATGCCGCGCCGCTACCCGGACTATCCCGACGCCTTTGCCGGATGGAATTACGTCGCCTCCATCGGGTCGTACATCTCGCTGGCCGGCACCGTGCTGTTCCTCTGCATCGCGATCTACACGCTGGTCGCCGGGCGGCGCGTCGCCAACAATCCGTGGGGCGAGGGCGCGACGACCCTGGAGTGGTCGGTGACCTCGCCGCCGCCGTTCCATTCCTACGAGGAACTGCCGCGGGTGAGGTGACCGCCCGCGGCGGCGCGGTATTCGCCGGCGAAAGTTGGAGAGGGCGGACAGTGTCCGACGCCACCGTGCAGGCCGGGCTCGTGGGCGACGCCGCCGTCGCGGCCGGCGGCGCGCGGGTCGCCGACTACGTCGCGCTGCTGAAGCCGCGGGTGATGTCGCTCGTCACCTTCACCGGCTTCGCCGGTTTGGCGGTGGCGCCCGGCGAGTTGCATCCGTTGCTCGCCTTCGTCGCCGTGCTGTGCATCGCGGTCGGGGCGGGGGCGGCCGGGGCCGTCAACATGTGGTACGACCGCGACATCGACGCCGTGATGCTGCGCACCTGCGGCCGGCCGATCCCGGCCGGCCGCGTCGCGCCCGATGACGCGCTGGCCTTCGGCGCGGTCCTGTCGGTCGGGTCGGTGATGCTCATGGGCCTCGCCGTGAACGGGCTGGCGGCGGCGCTGCTCGCCGGCGCGATTCTGTTCTACGTCTTCGTCTATACCGTTTGGCTGAAACGACGGACGCCGCAGAACATCGTCATCGGCGGCGCCGCCGGCGCGTTTCCGCCGGTGATCGGCTGGGCCGCCGTGACCGGCACGGTCGACATCGCGGCGCTCGCCCTGTTCCTGTTGATCTTCGTATGGACGCCGCCGCATTTCTGGGCTCTGGCGCTGTATCGACAGGGCGACTATGCCCGGGCGGGCGTGCCGATGCTGCCCGTGGTCGCCGGGCCGCGCGCGACCAAGCGGCAGATGCTGGCCTACACCGTGGCGCTGGTGCCGCTGTCGCTCGCGCCGTGGGCGCTGGGCGTCGCCGGCTGGGTCTACGCCGCCGCCGCCGCTGGCTTGAGCGCGCTGTTCGTCCTGGCGGCGGTGCGGGTCTGGTTCGACGACGGCGAGCGCAGCGCCCGCCAGATGTTCGGCTTTTCGATTCTGTATTTATTCTTGCTGTTCGCGGTCCTCGTCGCCGACCGGGCGCCTGGCCTCGGGGGCGGGCCGTGAACGAGGCGCCCGAGCGGGCCGAGCGGCCGGAGCGGGCGGCCGGCGGCGATTCCCGACGGCGTTCGCGCAACGTCGCGCTGCTGATTGCGCTGTTCGCCTTCGTGGTTCTGATCTATCTCGTAACGATCGTCCGCATGAGTGGCGGCTGAGGGACGGCGATGGCGCGACCCTCGTCGGCAAGAAACCTGCGCGTCGTCCTGCTGCTGGGCGGCCTCGTCGCCGGCATGACCGGCCTCGTCGCCGCCTCGGTGCCGCTCTATCGGCTGTTCTGCCAGGTGACCGGCTATGGCGGCACCACCCAGCGGGCGGCCGAGGCCTCGGCGATCGTCGCGGACAGGACCATGACCGTGCGCTTCAACGCCGACGTGAACGGCGGCCTGCCGTGGTCCTTCCAACCGGCGCAGCGCGAGATGAGGCTGGCGATCGGCGAAACCGGATTGGCGTTTTACCGGGCGCGCAACCTGTCGGCCCGGGCGATCACCGGGACCGCCACCTTCAATGTGACGCCCGATAAGGCCGGGCGGTATTTCTCGAAGATCGACTGCTTCTGTTTCACCGAACAGAGGCTGGGACCCGGCGCGACCGCCGACATGCCGGTCACGTTCTTCGTCGATCCGGCCCTGCTCGACGATCCGAACATGGCCGACGTCCGCACGATCACGCTGTCCTATACCTTCTTCCGGTCGCCCGACGAGGCGACCGGCGATGATCGGCCGTCGGCGCGGCTCAGCAGCGCCGCTGGCGCCGGCGCCGGCGCTCCGGTAAATTGACGGCCCGCGGCCGCCACCGGCGGGAACGAGTGCCCCGAGCAACGAGGAAGACGAGTTCATGAGCGACACCGCCCTGCACCACCACAAGCATCCCTACCACCTCGTCGACCCGAGCCCGTGGCCGGCGCTCGGCGCCATCGCCGCCCTGGCGTCGACGGTCGGGATGGTGCTGTTCATGCACGACTACGCCCTGGGCAACTGGCTGCTGCCGATCGGCGTCCTGCTGATCCTCGCCACCATGTTCCTGTGGTGGCGCGACGTGGTGCGCGAGGCGACCTTCCAGGGCCACCACACGCCGATCGTGCAGATCGGCCTGCGCTACGGCATGGCGCTGTTCATCGCCTCCGAAGTGATGTTCTTCGCGGCGTTCTTCTGGGCCTATTTCAACGCCAGCCTGTTCCCGACCGAAGCGATCGGGTCGGTGTGGCCGCCGGAGAACATCCGCACCTTCGACCCGTTCGAGCTGCCGCTGCTGAATACGCTGATCCTGCTGACTTCGGGCGTGACCGTGACCTGGGCGCACCATGCGCTGCGCGAGGGCGACCGCGAGGGCACGCTGAAGGGCCTGGCGCTGACGATCCTGCTCGGCCTCCTGTTCACCTCGATCCAGGCCTACGAATACAGCCACGCCGCCTTCGGCTTCGCCGACGGCATCTATCCGACCACCTTCTTCATGGCGACCGGCTTCCACGGCTTCCACGTCATCATCGGCACGATGTTCCTGATCGTCTGCTGGTTCCGCGCCTGGAAGGGCCATTTCAAGCCCGACCACCATTTCGGCTTCGAGGCGGCGGCCTGGTACTGGCATTTCGTCGACGTGGTCTGG
>JBBECF010000022.1:0-4095 GCA_040881945.1 Dongiaceae bacterium
ACGCGGCCGAGCGGACCCGCGCCCGCTGGCGCTGGACCTCGCTCGAGGCAAAGAACCCGTCGAACAGGAGTTGGCTCAAGGTGACGGCGGCTTCCTTGCGGAACAGCGTCCGGCTGTCGCGCCCCTGGGCCTCGGTGGTGACGTTGTCCGAATACTCGGCGCCGCCCGCGGCCCGCACGTCGATCTGCGGGTAGAAGAGGCCCTTTCCCTGGCGCAGCTCCTCGTCCACGGCGAGGCGGTCGTTCGCCACGGCCCCGACCTCGGGGTTGGTGGTGATGGCTAGACCGACGGCCTCCTCGAGCGTCATGGCATGGACGGCCGTGGCGCCCAGCGCAATCGCCGCGCCGGCCACAGCCGCTATAATTCTAGACGACATGGTTCCCCCGATAGTCATAGCCCCCCCTTCCGGCCCACCCTCGCGAACCGGTCCGAAAACTAACGTTAACCGATCCCGTAGAAGTTGTCAAAGCGGGTAAGTAACGCCGCCGCAAGTACTTGCGGCCGGGCCGCGCATCGCTCGTCTGGCGCCGCGCGCCGCCGTCGCCCGCGGCGGGCTAGCGTTCCCGCAACGCCGAGTCGCGCGCCTTCAGAATCGGCTTCAGCAGGTAGTCGAGCACGCTCTTTTCCCCGGTCAGGATATCGACCGAGGCGGTCATGCCCGGGATGATCGGCAGCGGATTGTCGGCCGTGCCGAGAACGTTCTTGTCGGTGCGCAAGTAGATGCGGAAGAAGTTCTCGCGTTTTTCCTTGTCCTCTATGGTGTCGGCGCTGATGTGCTCGACCACCGCGTCCAGCCCGCCATAGATGCCGTAGTCGTAGGCCGTGATCTTCACGACCGCCGATTGGTCGGGCCGGATAAAGGCGATGTCGGCCGGCCGGATCTGCGCCTCGACCAGCAGCGTGTCTTCGATCGGCACGATCTCGATCAGGTCCTGGCCCGGCTGGATCACGCCGCCGACAGTGCGGATCTTTATTTCCTTGACCGTGCCGTGCACCGGCGAGCGCACCTCGGTCCGGGTGACGCGGTCCGTGTCGGCCGCCAGGGCCTCGGTAATCGACGCCAGCTCGGCCCGCCGTTCGTTGAGCTCCTGCGAGGCCTCGGAGCGGAACGTCGCCAGTCGCTCCTCGATCCGTTGCTTCGCCTCGCTCAGCGCCGCCGCGACGCGCGGTTTGGCCAGGCCGCTCGCCTCGATCTCGCCCTGCAGGTCGATCACCTCGCGCTCCATGCGCAACAGGTCGACCTGCGCGACGACGCCTTCGGCGGCGAGCGGCCGCGTGATGCGCAGCTCTGCCTCGGCGAGCGCGAAGGACTGCTTCAGCCGTCGCAACCGGTTGTCGAGTTCCTGCAGCTCCTGCTGCCGCTGCACGGCCTGGTCGCGCAGAATCTCGGTCTGCGAGCGGAGTTGGTCCTGGCGGATGACGTAGAGATCGGTGGCCGCCCGAACGAGCTCCGGTGCGGCCGCGTGCAGCTCCTCGGGGAAGCGCAGGTCCTCGACATTGCTGCCGGTCACCTCGGCCTCGAGCCGGACGACCCGGGCGAGCCCGCTCAGATAGCGCTGGCGCAGGTCGCGGTAGGTTGCCTGCGCGGCGGTGTTGTCGATGCGCAGCAGCACCTCGTCCTGATCGACGATCTGACCCTCGGTAACCAGGATCGCGGCCAGTATGCCGCCTTCCAGGTTCTGGATCACCTGCACCTGGCTCGACGGGACCACGCGGCCGTCGCCGCGCGTGACTTCGTCAAGCATGGCGCCGTCGGCCCAGACGATGAAGGTGGCAACGAATATCGCGACGCTGAGCAGCAGCAGGTGGCTGAAGATCCGCGATCCCTTGCGGTCGACGTCGGCCGGATCGATCCAGTCGTCGCGGTGCGTCGTGACCATCGTGGCGCGTTCCCCCGTCCGGCTCAGACTTCGGCGGCCCGCACGCGGCCCTTCATCAGGGCCTCGAGGACCATTTGTTTCGGCCCGTCGGCGACCACCTTGCCGCCGTCCATGACGATCAGCCGGTCGACCAGCGACAGCATCGAGTTGCGGTGCGTGACCAAGAGCAGGGTCTTGCCCGGCAGGATCGGCGCCAGGCGCGCCTTGAAGGCGTTCTCGGTGCTGTTGTCCATCGAGCTCGTCGGTTCGTCGAGCAGCAGAATCGGCGGGTTCATCAACAGCGCCCGGGCGATCACGATCGCCTGCCGTTGGCCGCCGGACAGCATGCGTCCGCCTTCGCCGACCTGCAGGTCGAAGCCGTGCGGATGACCGCGGATGAAGGCGTCGACGCCGGAAATGGCGGCGGCGCGCAGCACCGATTCCTCGTCCACATAGGGCGCGCCGAGCGTGATGTTGTCCTTGACCGAGCCGAAGAACAAATGCGCGTCCTGGAGCACGCAGCCGACGTTGCGGCGCAGGTCGGCCGGGTCGACCTGGCGGATGTCGGTGCCGTCGATCAGCACCGCGCCGCTCTCCGGCTCGTACAGGCCGATGACCATCCGTTCGATCGTGGTCTTGCCCGATCCGATGCGCCCGACGATGCCGACGCGCTCGCCGGGCGCGATGCGGAAGGAGACGCCGTCGAGCGCGCGCCCCTCCTGGGCCGGATAGTGGAAGGCGACGTCGCGGAACTCGATCGCCCCATCGACCGTCGGCCGGCGCAGGAAGACCTTGCCGGGCGGGCGCTCGGACGGCATCGCCATCAGCCGGTTGAGGCCGTTGAGCGAGGTCCAGGACTGGTGGAAGCGCACGACCAGCCCGGAGATCTGGGCGAGCGGCGCCATCGCCCGGCCGGTCAGGATGGTCGCCGCGACCATGGCGCCGACGGTCATCTCGCCCTCGGCGGCGCGATAGACGCCCCAGATGACGACCCCGACGGTGGCCAGATTGGCCATCAGCAGCGTGAAATTGACCGAGATCGCCGACCACAGCCGCGAGCTCATCGCCGAGGCGGCCGCGGCGGCGACATAGCCGTCCCAGTCGCGCTGGATGTGCCCCTCGGCCGAGGCCGCCTTGATCGAATCGAGACCGTTGATCGTTTCGACCAGCGTCGCGTGCTTTTGCGCGCTCTCGCGGTACGACCGTTCGACGGCGCGGCGCATCGGGATCTGGATCAGCAGGCTGACGATCAGGACGATTGGCACCAGGGTCAGCGGCACGATCGCGACCGGGCCGCCGACCACCCACACCATGCCGATGAACAGGAACAGGAACGGCAGGTCGACGACGGCGGCCAGCGAAGCCGAGGTGAAGAAGTCGCGCAGGGTCTCGAATTCGCGGATGTTGCTGGCGAAGGCGCCGGCCGATTGCGGCCCGGCGGCCATGCGGATGCCGAGGATGTGCTCGAAGATGCGGCCGGAGATCTTGCGGTCGAGGGCCTTGCCGGTGCGGTCGATGAAATAGCTGCGCAGCGTGCGCAGCAGGAAGTCGAAGGCGAAGGCGATGCCGACCCCGATGGCGAGCACCCACAGGGTATCGAAGGCGCGATTCGGCACCACCCGGTCGTACACCGTCATCACGAACAGCGGGCTGACGATGGCGAACAGGTTGACCAGGACGGCGGCGACGATGACCTCGAGATAAATCGGGGCAAACCGGAAGATGCTGCCCCAGAACCACGACCGCGGCCGCGCCGCCGCCAGGTCCGAGGCCCGCGAGTCGAGGCGGATCTTCGGCCGCACGACGATCATCGCGCCGCCGTAGCGGGCGGCCAGATCGGCGATCGGGATGCGCTGGCTGCCGTCCAGGTTGTCCGGCGTGGCGATCTCCGCGGTGTCGCCGTCGACCCGGCGCAGCAGCACGCAAGCCTGGCCGTCCTGCAGCAGCAGCACGACGGGCAGCGCCATCTCGCCGATCGCCGTGAAGCGGCGCTGCGCGAGGCTCGCGGCCAGTCCGATGCGCTCGGCCGCGCGCACGAACAGCGCCGGCGTCAGCCCGTCCTTCGCCACCGGCAGGCCGGCGGCGAGCGCGGTCGGCGATTTCGGGTTGCCGTACAGCCGCGACAGAATGACCAGGCACAGCAGCAGCGGATCGTTGCGCTCGACCGGGCCGACATATTCGGCCGGGGCGGCCGGGCTCGGTTCGATCTTTCCTATGCTGGCTTCCATCCGCTCCG
>JBBECF010000022.1:4195-7991 GCA_040881945.1 Dongiaceae bacterium
CCGCTCGTTGCCGACCGAGGAATCGCAGTTGGCGGCGATCAGCAGCGACTGGCCGCGCCGCACGCCGACCGGCCGCGTGCTCTCGCAGACCAGGGCCTCGACCTCGCCGTCGTTGACGTTGACCTCGGTGGTGCCGTCCTCGGTGACGAAGATGACCAGGTTGGTGCCGCGGATCACCAGGCCGACGGTCGGCGTGCGCAGCTCGACCTCTTCCTTGTTCTGGATCTGCCCGCTGACGAAGCGGAACGCCCCGGCGGTCAGCGTGAGGACACCCGCGCCGACCTTGCGCACCGGATCGTACACGAATTTGTCGAGCACGACGGTCGAGTTGGCGCCGACATAGAGGTCGGTCTTATCGAGGAACTGCAGGCGCGTCGTCGCGCCGCTGCCGGTCGTCACCGTCTCGCCGGCGAAGACGTCGACGTTCCAGTACAGGTCGCGCCGCTCGCCGGTCACGCGCGTGCCGGCAGCACCGAGAAAATCCTTCTGCGCCACCTGGCCGATCTGCGGCTCGGCCGCCGCCGGCGCCGCGATGAGGACCGCGAGCGCGAGCCCCGCCGCTACCTGTCGAATTGTCGCTCCCATGGTCCGTTCCCTCGCTTCTGTCGGCCGCGGCGGCTGAATTCCGCGGTCCGTACAATCAATCTATAATACTCTGTTTCGTCTTCCGGTTCAACAAACGGTTGCAGCGCTGGACTTGATCGAATTCTTTCACCATGTTTACTTAGGTTGACCGCCGCGGATGACCCGCGCTTCGACCGTGCCCGGGCCGCCCGCGGCCACGCCGAGGCGGCGCAGCAGCGGCAGCGTCTTGCCGACGAAGCCGTCGGCCAGCCGCGCCAGCTCCTTTCGGTTCTCCTCCGCCCCCTGCAACGGCTTGCCGTCCTTGCTCAGGACCTGCCGGCGTTCGGACAGCCAGCCCCAGGCGAACTCCGCGATGTCCCGACGTTTCTCGCGCAACGCGGCGAGAAACAGTTGATCGACCCGGTCCACCCGGACGCCGGTGCCGAGCACCGGCGACGCGAGGTAGGGCGATGACAGACCCTTCAGCGTGCGGCCGAGCACCGCCCCATTGAACCGCTCGGTGATCCTACTCCGCTCTTCTTCTCCGGCCTCGGCGAGCGCCGGAGCCGCGTAACCGACGGCGGCCAACACGGTAAGCGAGCGCCACAGCTGGAAAATACTGCCGAGGGCGGCGATCTTGGGCACCGTCATCAGCTCGCCGACCGTCCGCGCGCCGGAGTCGAGCGCATCCAGCACCGGCCCATAGCTTGCCTCCGGCAGCTCGATCTGACCGACCGGGACCTTGATCTTGGGCGTGCAGGCCCGGCGCGGCACGCGCAGCGCAAAGCGCGTGGCCGCCAGCGCGTCGGCCTGGATCTCGGGCATCATGCGGGGAACGCCGCGCACGAACACGTCGCGGCGGAACTGCTGGTTGAGCAGGAAGTCCTTGACCGTTTCGCGGAGCACGGGATCGGTGATGCCCGCATAGACCGGCTTCGCCTTGGGTGTCACGACGAAGTCGTCGAACTGCTCGACGAGGTTCGCCGACCCGACGAACGAGAGCTTGGCGCCCGTCATGTCGCGCACGACGTCGGCGTGGTAGAGCAGCGCCCAATCGAGGTTGAAGTACTCGTGCGCGAGATAGTTCGGAGATTGCCCGCGCAGGCGGTCGAGCCGGGGCGCCACCGTCGGGTTCGCGCCGAAATACTTCGCTCCCGCCTCCTTTAGCTTGGCGCCGAAGTCGACCGCGGCGGCGATCTTCGCGGGCATCGGGCCGGGCTGGTGCATCGCGTACTCGGTCATCAGCCGGCGCAGCGGCGCCATCGGCGCCCATCCGGGCAGGGAGTTATAGCTCACATAGACGACGCCGCCCGGCCTCAGCCGGCGGCGGATGAAGTCGACCACGGCGCGCCGGTTTTCTTCGCTGATCCAGGAATAGACGCCATGGAGCGTAATAAAGTCGAACTCGGGCAACTCCACGCCGGCGAGTTCGCCGAAGCTCTTCTCCAGGAAGGTGACGTTGCCGATCCCCGCCTCGGCGGCCAGGGCGCGGCCGTTCAGGACATGGGTCGGGTTGAAGTCGTTGGCGAAGAACCGGCCCAGAGGGTTGGCGGCGGCCAGCAGGTTGGCGGACAGGCCCTGGCCGCAGCCGAGCTCGAAATAGGTAAAGGGACGGTCGATGGCGGGCGCGTGAACGCCCTTGAGGAGCGCCGCGAAGCACAGCAGGGCCGGCGCCATCTCCGAATAGAAGCCGGTCGTGTACTCGACCTCGGCGATGTAGCCCTCGGTCCAGGCGGGTTGCGCGTCGGTCATGGCTGCCCTTGCTGTCGAAGAATGAGCATCGATCGGGCCTCGTAGGGGCGGGTTTCGAACCCGCCCCTACATGCGCCGTCGCGCCCGTCCCCGCAATCCCGCGCGGCTCGCCCCATGGTCAAGCCACCTCGCAAATGAAGTCATGGAATTTCCCCGCCGCCGTCAGCGGAATCTCGTCGTGGCACTCGATCGCGACGCGGAAGGGATGACCGAATTTCTCCTGCACCCACCGGCGCAGGGCGTCTTCTTCGAGCGGAGAGAGATCGCGCGCCACGGCGAGGCGAAGCACGATCAGCTCGGGGCTCTTTTGCACGAACTGATACTGCCGGATCGGCGCGATGGCGAGCAGGGCGGCGACGTTGCCGGAGGACAGCATCGGCCAGAGGCGCTCGCCCGACGGCAGGACGAACATGTTCTGCGTGCGCCCGAGGATGCGCCGCAGCACCGGCAGCCCGCGCCCGCACGGACAGGGCTCGCCCACCTCCGCCTGGTCGCCGATGTCGTAGCGGATGAGCGGCATGGCGAAATTGTGCAAGGGCGTGGCGACCACCCGGCCGACCTGCCCGGGGCCGCACGGCCGGCCGTGCTCGTCCAGCACCTCGACCAGCGTCCCCTCCGCCTGGACGTGGTAGTGCTCGTGATCGGGACACTGGAACGCGAGGTAGCCGACCTCGCGGGTGCTGTACATGTCGGTCACCGGCGCGCCCCAGGCGTCGCGGCTGGCGGTTCGCACCATCGGCGTCGCAACCTCGCCGTAGGTCAGGAGCTGGCGCAGCCGGGGCAGGCGAATGCCGTGGGCGAGGCAGTGCTCGGCCAGCCGCCGGGCGATGGTCGGGTGGGTCAGGAGGTAGTCCGGATCCTGGCGGCGCAGCCAATCGACGTGCTGCTCGACCGTGCAGTGGACGTTGAGACCGACCGCGGGGCCGGTCCGAATGAGGCCGCGATAGGCCGCGCTCCAGCTTCGGCTGGCCGTGCCGTCGGGATAGGGGTCCTCGTTCTTGCCGCTGTGGCGGATGACGGCAAGCTTGCCGCCGAAATCGCGCCGATGCCACAGGTGATCGCGGATCGTCAAGGCGCGCCAGAACCAGGACCAGAGCTCGCTGCGCAGGGCGCGAATCGGGCGGCCGGTCGAGCCCGACGTGAAGATATCGTGGACCCGGCCGTGCCCCGCCGGCAGGTCGCGGGTGAGCAGCGCCTCGCCCGCGTCCTGGATGTCAGCGCGCGTCAGCAGGGGAATTCGCGGCCAGTCCGCGACGCCGACCGTCCCGCCGGGCGCGAGGCCGGCCCGGACGAGGCGTTTGCGATAGAACGGAACGGTGCGGTGCGCGTGCGCCAGGAGCAACCCAAGCTGCCGGTCCTGGGCGCGCCGAATCTTCTCGGCCGGCCACCATTGCGTCCGGTCGAGCTGCGACAGGACGGCGCGGATCGCCACCGCCCGACCCGTCGCCGGCACGGCCGGCCAGGCGATGCCCGCGACGGC
>JBBECF010000023.1:0-45145 GCA_040881945.1 Dongiaceae bacterium
GCGCTGCCGGACTGGACGCAGACGCTCGGCATGACCTTCTCGGTGATGCTGTGGATGCCGTCCTGGGGCGGCATGATCAACGGCGTGATGACGCTCGCCGGCGCCTGGGACAAGCTGCGCACCGACCCCGTCCTGCGCCTGCTCGTCACCTCGGTGGCGTTCTACGGCATGTCGACCTTCGAGGGGCCGGTAATGTCGATCAAGGCGGTGAACTCGCTCAGCCACTACACCGACTGGACGATCGGGCACGTCCATTCCGGGGCGCTCGGCTGGGTCGCCTTCGTCAGCTTCGGCGCCGTTTACCACCTGGTGCCGCCGCTGTGGAAGCGGCAGCAACTCTACAGCCTGCGCCTGGTCGCCACGCACTACTGGATCGCCACCATCGGCATCGTTCTCTACATCACGGCGATGTGGATCTCCGGCATCATGCAGGGGCTGATGTGGCGCGCCTACGACGAACTCGGCTTCCTGCAGTATTCGTTCATCGAGACCGTCGAGGCGATGCACCCGTATTACGTGATCCGCGCGCTCGGCGGCGTTTTGTTCCTCGCCGGGGCGCTGGTCATGGTCTACAACCTGTGGCGCACGGCGCGCGGCGATGTCCGCGCCGAGGCCCCCTATGTCGGCGCCCGCGCGCCGGCCGCCGGCTAGGGAGGGCCCCGATGCTCCGCCACCACGCCAAGCTCGAACGCAACGTAGTCCTCCTGATCGTCGGCATCCTCCTCACCGTGGCGATCGGCGGGCTGGTCGAAATCGTGCCGCTGTTCACCATCGACGAGACCATCGAGCCGGTCGAGGGCGTGCGCCCGTACGCGCCGCTCGAGCTGACTGGACGCAACATCTACGTCCGCGAGGGCTGCTACGTCTGCCACAGCCAGCAGGTGCGCCCGTTCCGCGACGAGGTCGAACGCTACGGCCACTACAGCCTGGCCGCCGAGAGCCTGTATGACCGCCCGTTCCAGTGGGGGTCGAAGCGGACCGGCCCCGACCTCGCCCGCGTCGGTGGCAAGTACACGAACCAGTGGCACGCCGCGCACATGACGGGGCCGCGCGTCGTCGTCCCGGAATCGATCATGCCGGGCTATCCGGCGCTCGCCCGGACCGGGCTCGACTATGCCGACATGGCGGCGCATCTGGCGACGCTGCGCGCGCTCGGCGTGCCCTACGACGACGCGATGGTCGCGAACGCGGTCGCCGATATCGAGGCGCAAGCGTCCGCGGACGCCGACGCCGCCGGCCTGCTCGAGCGCTATCCCGGCGCCATGGTCGGCGATTTCGACGGCGACCCGGCCCGCGTCACCGAGCTCGACGCACTGATCGCCTATCTCCAGGTGCTCGGCCGGATGGTCGATTTCACGACCTACCGGCCCGAATACGCGGCGCCGGGCGGGGGCTGAGCGATGTCGCTGGCGGAGTTGAGCGCGCTCGCCCGGTCGCTGTGGGTGGTCTGGCTGATGGTGCTGTTCCTGGGCATCGTGGCCTGGGCGTTCTGGCCGAAGAACAAGGACCGCTTCCGCGGCTACGGCGAGATTCCCTTCAAGGACGAGGAGCGTTAGGGCATGGCGACGAAGGTGGAGAGGGACGCCGTCACCGGCCAGGAGACGACCGGCCACGAATGGGACGGCATCAAGGAGCTCAATACGCCGCTGCCGACCTGGTGGCTCTATGTCTTCTACGCCACCATCGTCTGGTCGATCGGCTACTGGGTCGTCTATCCGGCCTGGCCGAGCCTGACCGGTTACACCCGCGGCGTCATCGGCTATTCCTCGCGCGCCGACCTGGCCGCGCGCCTGGATCAGGCCACCGAGGCGCGGCGCGGCTGGACCGACCGGCTGGAGGCCGCGGCGGTCGAAGACATCGCCGCCGACCCCGAGTTGCTGCGCTATTCCATGAACGGCGGGCGCGCCGTGTTCGCCGACAACTGCGCGCCGTGCCACGGCAGCGGCGGCCAGGGCGCGCCGGGCTTCCCCAACCTCGTCGACGATAGCTGGATCTGGGGCGGCGACCTCGCCGCCATCCAGCAGACCGTCCGCTTCGGCGTGCGCTCGGGACACGACGAGACGCGCGTCTCGGAAATGCCGCGTTTCGGGGTTGACGACATGCTCGCCGATCCCGACATCGCGGACGTGGCCCAGTTCGTCCTGTCCCTGACGAACCGCGCCGCCGACCCGGCCGCGGCCGAGCACGGCGCCACGGTATTCGCGGACAACTGCGCCGCCTGCCACGGCGAGACCGGCGGCGGCATGGCGGAGCTCGGCGCGCCCAGCCTCAACGACGACATCTGGCTGTTCGGCGGCGAGCCCGACGACATCTTGGCCCAGGTGCGCAGCCCGCAGCACGGCGTCATGCCGGCCTGGCAGGGCCGCCTCGACGAGGCCGCGATCAAGATGGCGACGGTCTATGTCCACTCCCTAGGCGGCGGACAATAAGCTGGCCGAACACACCATGGCCGCGCCCTTGGTAGCGGGCCCCGTTGCCGACGAGCCGCCGTTCTACGTCGACCGCGTCAAGGTCTATCCGCAGAAGGTGGTCGGGCGGTTCCGCCGCCTGAAATGGGCGGCGCTGGGCGGCCTGCTGGCGATCTACTACCTGGTGCCGTGGATCCGCTGGGACCGCGGGCCCGGCGCCGCCGACCAGGCGGTGCTGATCGACATGCCCGGCCGGCGCGCCTACTTCTTCTTCATCGAGATCTGGCCGCAGGAGGTCTATTACCTCACCGGCCTCCTCATCCTCGGCGCCTTCGGCCTGTTCCTGGCGACCTCGGTCGCCGGGCGGGTGTGGTGCGGCTTCGCCTGTCCGCAGACGGTATGGACCGATCTCTACATGTGGGTCGAGCGCCTGATCGAGGGCGACCGCAACAAGCGCATCAAGCTCGACCAGGCGCCGCTTGGGCTCGCGAAGGCGGCCAGGAAGGTCGCCAAGCACGGCGCCTGGCTGCTCATCGCGCTGGCCACCGGCGGCGCCTGGATCATGTACTTCAACGATGCGCCGACGGTCGTCGGCGACCTCTTCACCGGCCGGGCCAGCGTCGCGGTGTACGGCTTCGTCGGCCTGTTCTCCGCCACCACCTATCTGCTCGCCGGCTGGGCGCGCGAGCAGATGTGCATCTACATGTGCCCGTGGCCGCGCTTCCAAGCCGCCATGTTCGACGAGCACTCCCTGCTCATCACCTACGAGGATTGGCGGGGCGAGCCGCGCGGCCACGTCAGGGCGGGGACCTCGGTCGCCGAGCGGGCGGCGCAAGGGGGCGGCCACTGCATCGACTGCGGCCTGTGCGTCCGCGTCTGCCCGACCGGCATCGACATCCGCGACGGCCAGCAGCTCGCCTGCATCGGCTGCGCGCTGTGCGTCGACGCCTGCAACGGGGTGATGGACCGGATGGGCTGGCCGCGCGACCTCATCACTTACGACTCGCTCGCCAACCAGGACGCCCGCGCCGCGGGGCAGACGCCGCGGCTGCGGCTGCTGCGCCCGCGCGTCTTCGTTTATGGGGCGCTGCTGCTGCTGGTCGGGGCGGCGATGGCGGTCTCGCTCGCCACCCGCTCGACCCTGGACGCGAGCGTGCAGCCCGACCGCGCGCCGCAGTTCGTCGCCCTGACCGACGGCCGCATCCGCAACGCCTACACCTTCAAGATCCTGAACAAGGCGCGCCAGCCGCACAGCTACGCGCTGAGCGTCGCCGGGATCGAGGGCGCGCGCCTCGACGTCATCGGCTACGACTCGGACGGGCGGACGGCCGAGCTGCCGGTCGGCGGCGACACGGTCGGCAGCTTTCGCGTCCTGGTCACGGTGCCGCGCGCGCGGCTGGCCGAGACCGCGACGCCGCTGACCTTCGTCGTCGCCGAGCAAGCGACCGGCCAGGTGGTCGAAAATGAGACGGTCTTTGCCGGCCCGGGCGGCTGAACCGGGCGGCGGCCGTCGCGGCCTCTGGATCCCCGGGGTCTTCGTCGCCGGTTTCGTGGTCATGCTGGCGGTCAATGCCGCCCTCGTCTATCTCGCCCTCGACAGTTTCAGCGGCCTCGAGACCGAGGGCGCCTACCGCCGGGGCGTGGCCTACGACGCGACGCTGGCGGCGGCCCGCGCCCAGGGGGAAATGGGCTGGCGGGTCGCCATCGACGCCACGCCGCTGCCGGCGGCCGACGGCGGGCCGGGGCGCGCCCTCGACCTCGCCGCGACCTTCGCCGACCGCGCCGGCTGGCCGCTCGGCGACCTTTCGGTGCGGGCGCTTCTGATCCGCCCGACCCATGCCGGCTACGACCTCGAAGTGGCCCTGCCGCATCTCGGGGCCGGCCGTTACGGGGCACAGGTCCTTCTGCCGCTGCCCGGCCAGTGGGAGCTGCGCCTGGTCGCCGCGCGTGGGGCCGAGACCTGGCAGACCAGTCGCCGCCTGCACCTGCCGTGAGCGCCGCCTGCCGGCATTGCGGCCTGCCGGTCGCGGCGGCGGAGGCCGGCGCGTTCTGCTGCGCCGGCTGCGCCGCCGCCTACCGCCTGATCGGCGAGCTCGGGCTCGGCCGCTACTACCGGACGCGGCGCCTCGATCCGGCGTTGCGCGCGCCGCGGCCCGAGGCCGACGAGGTCGCGGTCGATCACGCCGCCTATGTGCGGCGCGGCGCCGACGGCCTCGCCACCCTGCACTTGCTGGTCGAGGGCCTGCATTGCGGCGCCTGCGTGTGGTTGATCGAATCGGTGCTGGCCCGCCAGCCCGGCGTCGTCGCCGCGCGGCTGTCGATGACGACGCGGCGGCTGGCGCTG
The DNA here is from genome assembly GCA_040881945.1 of Dongiaceae bacterium. Classification (GTDB taxonomy): domain Bacteria; phylum Pseudomonadota; class Alphaproteobacteria; order Dongiales; family Dongiaceae; genus JBBECF01. The sequence continues at coordinate 4,753 of JBBECF010000023.1, forward strand.
ACCTGGCGCGACGGCGCCGCCGACGCCAACGCGCTGGCGGCGGCGGTCGAACGCCTCGGCTATCGCCTGGTGCCTTACGACCCGGCGGTCCTCGGCGCCGAGGACGAGCGGCGCGACAAGGCGCTGCTGCGGGCGCTGGCGGTGGCCGGCTTCGCCGCCGCCAACGTCATGCTGCTGTCGGTCTCGGTGTGGTCCGGACACGCCCAGGACATGGGGCCGGCGACGCGCGACTTCCTGCACTGGGTCTCGGCCCTGATCGCGCTGCCGGCGATCGCCTATGCCGGCCGGCCATTCTTCGCCTCGGCCGCCGCCGCGCTTCGGGCCGGGCGCAGCAACATGGACGTGCCGATCTCGGTCGCCATCGTGGTGACGCCGGGGATGAGCCTGATCGAGACCTTCAGCGGCGGGGCGGACGCCTATTTCGACTCGGCGCTGGCACTGCTGTTCTTCCTGCTGATCGGCCGCTACCTGGACAGCCGGGCGCGCGGGCGGGCGCGCTCGGCGGCGTCGCGGCTGCTCGCCCTGGGCGCCGCGGCGGTGACCGTGATCGACGCGGCCGGGCGGCGCACGAGCCGCCTGCCCGCCGAGCTGCGCCCGGGCATGACGGTGCTGGTCCCGGCCGGCGCGCGCCTGGCCGTGGACGGTCGCGTCCTCGACGGCAGGGGCGACGTCGACACCGGCCTTATCAGCGGCGAATCGGCGCCGGTCGCGGTCGGGCCGGGCGACGCGGTTCTTGCCGGCACGCTCAACCTGACCGCGCCGTTGCGCGTCACCGTGACCGCGGTCGGCGAGGACCGCGTGCTCGCCGAGATCGTGCGCCTGATGGAGACGGCGGAGCAGGGCCGGGCGCGCTACGTGGCGCTCGCCGACCGGGTGGCGCGGCTCTACGCGCCCGTCGTGCATGTCCTCGCCGCGGCCACCTTCGTCGGCTGGCTGACCGTCGCCGGCGCGGCCTGGCAGACGGCGCTGCTCAACGCCGTCGCCGTCCTGATCATCACCTGCCCGTGCGCCCTCGCCCTGGCGATCCCGGTCGTTCAGGTGGTGGCCAGCGGCCGGCTGATGCGCCGCGGCGTGCTGCTCAAGTCGGCGACGGCGCTGGAGCGGCTGCGGACCGTCGATACCGTCGTCTTCGACAAGACCGGCACGCTGACGCGCGGCCGGCTGGCGTTGGCCGGCGAGCCCGATCCCGAGGCGCTGCAAGCCGCCGCCGCGTTGGCCGGCGCCAGCAGCCATCCGCTGGCGCGGGCGTTGGCGCGTGCCGCACCGCAGGCGCCGGCAGCCGCCGGCGTGCGCGAGACGCCGGGCGCCGGCCTCGCGCTGACCACCGCGGCCGGCGAGGTCCGTCTCGGCAGCCGCCGCTGGTGCGGCGTGACCGAGGCCGAGACCGACGCCGGGCCCGAGCTGTGGCTGGCCCGGCCCGGACATTCGCCCGCGCGCTTCGTCTTCCGCGACGAGCCGCGCGAGGATGCGGCCGAGGCCCTCGCCGGGTTGCGCGAGCGCGGCTACGCGATCGAGCTCCTGTCCGGCGACCGGCCGGCGGCGGTCGCCGCCCTGGCCGCGCGGCTCGGCATCGCGCGCTGGCAAGCCGACTGCGCGCCGGCCGAAAAATGCGCGCGCCTCGCCGCCCTGGCGGCGGCCGGCCGCCGCGTGCTGATGGTCGGCGACGGCCTCAACGACGCGCCGGCGCTCGCCGCCGCCCATGTCTCGATGTCGCCGGCGACCGCCGCCGACATCAGCCAGACCGCCGCCGACGTCGTCTTCCAGGGCGACCGCCTGCGCCCGGTGCCGGAAACGCTCGCCGTGGCGCGCGACGCGCACCGTCTGGTCCGACAGAACCTGGCGCTGGCGATGCTGTACAATCTGGGGGCGGTGCCTTTGGCGGTGTTCGGTTACGTCACGCCGCTGGTCGCGGCGATCGCCATGTCGAGCTCGTCGCTGCTGGTGATCGCCAACGCGCTCCGCCTCACCCGCATGAGGGCCGCGTGACCGTCCTTCTGTATCTGATCCCGATCGCGCTCGCCCTCGGCCTCGTCGGCCTCGCGGCGTTCCTGTGGGCGCTGCGCTCGGGCCAGTTCGACGACCTCGACGGCGCCGCCAACCGCATCCTGTTCGACGACGACGATCCGCCGCCGCGCGACGACGGCTGACGGGTCGGCGCCGCGTCCTCCGACTCGCGATTCGTGCTACTAGGATGGTGCTCCGTCCCCCCTCATTCAGCGGTCGTCGTTTTGCGCCCCGAGATCCTGTTTCCCCTGTTCGCCCCGGTGACGAGCCTGCCCGGCCTCGGCCCCCGGCTCGGCCGCCTGGTCGAGCGCCTCGCCGGCGAGCGCGTGGTGTCGCTGTGCTGGCATCTGCCGAGCGGCGTCATCGACCGCCGCTTCGCGCCGAAGCTGGCCGACGCGCCGGCCGGCGCCATCGTCACCGTGACGGTCGCGGTCGATCGCCACCTGCCGCCGGGCAACCCGCGCCAGCCCTACAAGGTGCGCTGCCGCGACGACACCGGATTCCTGCACCTGGTTTTCTTCAACGCGCGCCCGGACTACCTGGCCAAGGTGCTGCCCGAGGGCGAGACGCGGGTGGTCAGCGGCCGCATCGAGCGCTACGGCGCCGAGCTGCAGATGACCCACCCGGATCACATCGGCACGGCGGCCGAAATCGAAGGCCTGCAACGGGTCGAGCCGGTCTATCCGCTGACCGCCGGGCTGATGCCCAAGGTCCTCGGCAAGGCGATCCAGGCGACGTTGGCGCGTCTGCCGGACCTGCCGGAATGGATCGACCCGGCCTATTTGCGGCAGCAAGGGTGGCCGGGCTGGCGCGACGCGGTCCTGGCCGCGCACAACCCGCAGGGCGAGGCCGACCTGTCGCCGGAGACCGCGCCGCGCCAGCGCCTCGCCTTCGACGAGCTGCTCGCCAGCCAGCTCGCCCTGGCGCTGGTGCGGGCGCAGCAGCGCCGCCGGCCCGGCCAGACGACCGTCGGCGACGGCCGCTTGCGCGCCAAGGCGGTGGTGGCCCTGCCCTTCTCGCTCACCGCCTCGCAAGCCCAGGCGCTGGCCGAGATCGTCGCCGACATGGCGGCGGAGTCGCGGATGCTGCGCCTGTTGCAGGGCGACGTCGGCAGCGGCAAGACCGTAGTCGCCTTTCTCGCCATGCTGAACGCCGTCGAGGCCGGCGCCCAGGCGGCGCTGATGGCGCCGACGGAGATCCTGGCGCGCCAGCATTTCGCCACCATCGAGCCCCTGGCCGCGGCCGCCGGCGTGCGCGTCGCCCTGCTCACCGGGCGCGACAAGGGCAAGGCGCGGGCCGCGGCGCTGGACGGGCTGGCGGCCGGCGACATCGCGCTGGCGGTCGGCACCCACGCCCTGTTCCAGGAGGAGGTGCGCTTCCGCGACCTGGCGCTGGCGGTGATCGACGAGCAGCACCGCTTCGGCGTGCATCAGCGCCTGATGCTGGCCGACAAGGGCCGCGGCGCCGACATCCTGGTGATGACGGCGACGCCGATCCCGCGCACCCTGGCGCTGGCCGCCTACGGCGATCTCGACGTGTCGCGCCTGACCGAGAAGCCGCCGGGGCGGCTGCCGGTGGACACCCGCACCCTGCCGCTCGAACGGCTCGACGAGGTCGTCGCCGCCGTCGGCCGGGCGGTGCGCCAGGGCGCCCGCGTCTATTGGGTGTGCCCGCTGGTCGCCGAGTCGGAGGCCGTCGACCTGGCCGCCGCCGAGGAGCGCCATGCCCACCTTCAGGGGCTGTTCGGGGAACGGGTCGGCCTCGTCCACGGCCGCCTCAAGGGCCCCGGGCGCGACGCCGTGATGGCCGCCTTCGCCGCCGGCCGCCTCGACGTCCTGGTCGCCACGACGGTCATCGAGGTCGGCGTCGACGTGCCCGAGGCGACCGTGATGGTCATCGAGCATGCCGAACGGTTCGGCCTCGCCCAGCTCCACCAGCTGCGCGGCCGCGTCGGCCGCGGCGTCCGGCCGTCGACCTGCCTGCTGCTCTATCAGGCGCCGCTCGGCGCCGCCGCCAAGGCGCGCCTCAGCGTGCTACGCGAGACCGAGGACGGCTTCCGCATCGCCGAGGAGGACCTGCGGCTGCGCGGCGCCGGCGAGGTGCTGGGCACGCGGCAGAGCGGCCTGCCCGAGTTCCGCATCGCCGATCTGGCCGTGCACGGCGAGCTGCTGGCGGCGGCGCGCGACGACGCCCGCCTGATCGTCGAGCGCGACCCCGACCTCGCCGGCCCGCGCGCGGCCGCGCTGCGCACGCTGCTCTATCTGTTCGAACGCGACGCCGTCGTGAAGACGGTCAGGTCCGGTTGAACTACTCGCCGACCGCCGGGGCCGGGACGGCCGGCTCCATGGCAGACGGTCCGGCGCGCGACGGGATATGCCTGCCGCGCGCACCCGGCGGGCGCCGGTCGGGCGGCGTGACGATGCCGCCGGAGACGACCATCTTGATCCCCTCCTCGACCGACATGCTGAGGATGACGACGTCGCGGCGCGGCACGAAGAACAGGAACCCCGAGGTCGGATTGGGCGTGGTCGGCAGGAACACGTTGATCACCTCGTCCTCGGTCAACTCCTGCACCTCGCCCTCGGTGACGCCGGTGTGGAACCCCAGCGCCCACATGCCGCGGCGCGGGAATTCGACCAGCACCACCTGGCGGAAGGCCGTGGACTTGTGCGCCAGCACGGTCTCGAAGATCTGCTTCACCGCGCTGTAGACGCTGCGGACGACCGGCATGCGGGCGAGAATGCGCTCGCTCAGCCGCAGCCACATCCGGCCAACGAAGCCGGCTGTCATCGCCCCGATCAAGGTGAGCCCGACCAGCACGACGATCAGCCCGATCCCCGGGATGCTGAACGGCAGGTAGGTCTCCGGGTTGTACTGTGCCGGGACCAGCGGCTTCACCCGGTCGTCGACGAACGAGATGAACAGCCAGGCGAGATAGAACGTGATGCTGATCGGCGCCGTGATCAGGATGCCGGCGAAGAAATAGGCGCGCAGCCGCCCGGTGAATCCGAGATGGAGTCGACCCGGATTCTTGTCATCGCCGCCGGCGCCGAGATCGCCCGGCGGCGGGGCGGGCTGCCGTTTCTTTTCGCTCTTCGTGCTCATGGGCCTGTAACCGGCGTTCCGCGGCGATCGACGCGCGATCTTACGGCAGGCGCGGCCGAAACGAAACGCCGCAGGAAACCTGTTTGCTTGACGGCGCCGCCGGGCGATCGATAGTGTCCGCCCGCCCCCGCCCCGGAGCCTGCCGCCCTTGCCCGCAGCGACCCTCGACCTCGAATTCGTCCGCCGGCAATTTCCGGCCCTGGCCGACGGCTGGGCATTCTTCGAGAACGCCGGCGGCAGCTACGTGCCGAATAGCGTGATCGAGCGCGTGCGCGCCTACATGACCGAGACCCAGGTGCAGCCGGCCTGGTCCTTCGCCGCCTCGGCCGAGGCGGCGGCGCGCATTGCCGCCGGCCGGCGTCTTGCGGCCGAGCTGATCAACGCCGACCCCGACGAGGTTATCGTCGGGCCGTCGACGACGATGAACGTCTACGTCCTGGCGCAGGCGCTGCGGCCCGGGTTCGCGCCGGGCGACGAGGTGATCGTCACCAACCTGGACCACGAGGCCAATATCGGCGCCTGGCGGCGGCTCGCCGAATTCGGCGTCACGGTGCGCGAATGGCGGTTCGATCCGGCGACCGGCGCGCTCGACGAGGCCGGGCTTGACCGGCTCTTGAACGAGCGCACGCGGCTGGTCTGCTTTACCCATTGCTCGAACGTCGTCGGCAGCCTGCACGACGCCGGCCGGATCGTCGGCAGGATCCATGCCGCCGGGGCGCTCGCCTGCGTCGACGGCGTCGCCTATGCGCCGCACCGCCACGTCGACGTGAAGGCGCTCGACGTCGACTTCTACGCCTACAGCCCGTACAAGGTGTTCGGCCCGCATCTCGGCGTGCTCTACGGCAAGCGGGCGCATCTGCGGGCGGCGCACGGGCAGAACCATTTCTTCATCGGCGCGGACGACGTACCGCTGAAGCTCAATCCCGGCGGGCCGAACCACGAGCTCACCGCCGGGCTGGCCGGCGTCGCGGACTATTTCGACGCGCTCTATGCCCGGCATTTCGACACGCCCGAAAACAGCTTCCACGCCCGCGCCGGCCGGGTCTATGGGCTGATCGCGGCGCACGAGACGGACATCGCCGGCCGATTGCTGGGCTATCTCGCCGGCCGGCGCGATATCCGGGTGGTCGGCCGCCCGGACGCCGCGGATGGCCGGCGGGCGCCCACGGTGTCGTTCGCCGTGGCCGGGCGCAAGTCGGGCGACATCGCCGCGGCGCTGGCGGGCGAGCACATCGCGGTCGGCTTCGGCGACTTTTATGCCCGGCGCTGCGTCGAGGCGCTCGGCCTGCTCGCCCAGGGCGGGGTCGTCCGGGTCGGCATGGCCCACTACAACACGGCCGCGGAGGTCGAGCGCCTGATCGTCGCGCTCGACCGGATCATTTGACCGGCGGGTCGGACAGGGCGACTTCGTGCAGCTGCAGCTGCAGCAGGAAGAACGTCGCGACCGGCGAGGTGTCGGTGACCACCACCTCGAAGGCCGCCTTCTCGCCCGCCGCGACGATGCCGTCGGCGAACTGGACGGAATCGTAGGGCTCGTCGATCTCGCGGTTGGCGGCGAAGGCGCTCGAGGTGAACGGCCGACCGACCGTCGCCGCCTGGCCGAAGGACAGGCCGTCGCCGTAGGGGCTGTGCGACTCCATCTGCTCGCGCAGCTCGAGCTGGTACAACGTCCACGGACCGCCGGTGCGGTTGATCGCGATCTTGGTGAGCGCGAAGCCGACCAGATGCTGGGTGCCGACCCGGTTGCCGAACTCCGGCGACAGGCCGCGGATCATCAGGGCGGTCATGTCGGGGCTGTCGATCTCCTCGACGACGACGAATGGGTCGTGGAGGTAGCCGCTGCCGGTCACCTGCAGGATGACGAAGCCGCCGAGCTCGTCGCTGAACACCAGCCCCTCGCGGGCGAAGGGCCGCGCCTCGGCGGCGCCGGCGAGGAGCAGAGTCGCGAAAATCAGGGCACGGAGCGCCACCATGCCCCGGATTATCGGCCGGCCGCGGCGCGCGAGTAAAGGCCACGCCGGCGAATGCCCCGGCCGCGCCAGGGCGCCGCCCTCGGCGGTCGCGCGGTCAGCCGTTGTCGCGCTGCCCGCCCGGCTTGACCAGCACGTCGGAAACCAGATCGCCGCCGACGACGCGCGCGGCCACGAGCTTCAAGCGACTCCGGACGAGTTCGATGTCGAAGCCGCGCTCGTCCATCAGCCGGTACCCGAACAGGCCATGCAGCTCGACCAGGAAGGCGTCGGTCAAGCGCGGCAGGGCGCTGTCCACGGCGGCCGGGTCGTCGCCGGGGTGCATCTCGAGCGTCACGTCGACGACGAGCAGACGCACCACGCGGTCGCCGCGGATCACCGAGACGGTCATGGGCGGCAGTTCGATGAATGTCGGCGGCGCCGCGGCCGCAGGCGCCGCCGACCCGTCGTCGCGCCACAGGAACCACCAAGCGCCGGCCCCAGCCCCGCCCAGCACAAGCAGCGCCACGGCGATGATTGCGAGCTTCTTCATGGCACCCGTTACCGATTCGGCCGGATCGACCTCCAAGAGTGGTCGGATATCGTCAAAATAGGATTAATTCGGCGGTTCGGGCCGGTCAGGGCCTGGCGACGCCCTCCAGGGTGCAGGCGCCGCTCGCGTAGGCCTCCCGAAACTCGCAGTCCGGCGCCATCTTGATGACCAGCGAGCCCCGGCACGACGGGAAACCGACCCAGGCATCGATGCCGAGGACCTTGCTCCGCCTTCGGTTCGAGCTGACGCGCGGCGCATAGCCGATGCCGCCGATCTTGGCCCGGTCGACGTTCAACTCGTCGAGGCGCCGTTCGACGGTCGGGGCGCAGGGGTGTTCGGCCGCCGCCGGTCGGCCGAGGACGACGGCCGAGGCCAGGGCGGCAAGCGTCGCGAATTTGCTCAAGCGCATCGGTCTCGCTCCAGGTTCCCCGTTTCACTATCCGCCGGCGGCGACAACCGACCCGCGGCGCCGACGATCGCAGAGAGAGTCGTCGTCAGAAATGCCGGTAGCCCGCGCTCGCGACGCGGACCTCGTGGCCGGCGGTGTCCTCGACGCGCACCCCGGTCCCTTCGGTCATGCGGCCGATGACGGTGAGCGGCAGGCCGAGCCGGCCGGCGAGCGCCGCCAGAGCCGCCGCCGCGTCGGGCGGCGCCGCGAACAGCAGCTCGTAATCGTCGCCGCCGCCGAGGACCGCTTGCAGCAGCTCCGGCTGCGCCGCGCAGGCGGCGGTCGCCGCCGCCGACAGCGGCAGCCGCGCCGCCTCGACGACGGCGCCGAGGCCGGACGACTCGCAAATATGGCCGAGATCGGCGACCAGTCCGTCGGAGACGTCGATCGCCGCCGTGGCCAGGGCCTGCGCTGCGAGCGCAACCCCCAGCGCGACGCGCGGGCGCGGCAGGCGGTAGCGGTCGACGAGGAATTCGCGGTGAGCCGAAGGCAGCTCGGCGAGCTGCCCGCGCAGACTTCGCAGCCCGAGCGCGGCGTCGCCGAGCGTACCCGAGACCAGCACGAGGTCGCCGGCCCTGGCGCCGCGGCGCAGCAGCGCCGCGCCGCGCGCCACGTCGCCGAACGCGGTGACCGAGAGCGTGAGCGGCCCCGGCGTCGCCGCCGTGTCGCCGCCCAGAAGGCCGACGTCGAACTCCGCCTGGTCGGCGGCGAGCCCGGCCACGAAGGACGCCAGCCAGGGTTCGTCGATCGCCGCCGGCAACGCCACGGTCATGACATAGCCGAACGGCCGCGCGCCCATCGCCGCCAGGTCGGACAGGTTGACCCGCAGCATCTTGCGCGCGATCAGGTCCGGCGGATCGGCGTCGAGGAAGTGGACGCCGCCGACCAGCGCGTCGGCGGTGACGACGAGCTGGCGGCCGGCGGCGATGTCGATCAGCGCGGCGTCGTCGCGGAGGCCGAGCGCGCCCGGCCGGCCGGCGGCCAGCGGCGCGAAGTACCGGGCGATGAGCGCGAACTCAGGAGGTAACCGCGGCCTAGTACCCACTTTCATAGAAAGATGCCACCTCAGACGGTTTCGGATGCGCGCCGGCTAGGAGCGAAGCCGCAAGCGATGCTGGACGCATCGCCAAGGCTTCGCGACGACGCCGGCGCGCATCCGAAGCCGCCCGAGAGGGTCGCCTGTGGCGGGCCTGCGGGGCATCTTTCTATGAAAGTGGGTACAAGCCACCGTGCGGCGCCTCCAGCTCGTCCGGCCGCAGGGCGCGCGCGATGCGGTCGAGCACGCCGTTGACCAGGGCGGCCTGCTTGGCGCCGAGGAAGGCGTCGGCGAGATCGACATACTCGCTGATGGTGACGCGGGGCGGCATGTCGGGACGGCTCGACAGCTCGTAGGCGCCGGCGCGCAGGACGGCGCGCAGGATCGTCTCCAGGCGTTCCACCGTCCAGTCCTCGTCGAGCACCGCGGCGATCATGTTGTCGAGGTCGTCGCCGGCGGCGACGACGCCGCGGACCAGATCGGCGAACAAGACCGGGTCCGGCTGGCCATAGGATTCGCCGTCGATCTCGCGGCCCAGCCGATGGCCGACGAATTCGCCGATCACCGTCTCGACGTCGATCTGGCTCAGGTTCATCTGGTAGAGCGCCTGCACCGCCGAAAGCCGCGCGGCGCGGCGCGGGCTGGGCCCGCCGGCGCGGTCGCGGCGCGCCGGCCGGCCGTCCCCTCCGGCGGGCTTGTCCGCCGGCGCGGTCAAAGCCCGCCCCCTGGGTCGAAGCGACGCCGCAGCTCCAGCATCGCGAGGCAGGCGCGCGCCGCGTGGCCGCCCCGGTCCTTGCCGTCCGCCCGGGCGCGGGCCCAGGCCTGGTCGGCGTTCTCCACGGTGAGGATGCCGTAGCCGAGCGCGAGCGCGAACCGGCAGGCCAGGTCCTGCAGGGCCCGGGCGCTCTCCTGGCAGACATAGTCGTAATGGCTGGTCTCGCCGCGGATCACGCAGCCGAGCGCCAGGTAGCCGTCGAAGCGGCGCCGGCCGGCGTCGCTGGCGCGTACCGCCATGCGGATCGCCGCCGGAATCTCGAAGACTCCGGGCACCTGGAAGCGTTCGTAGGCCGCGCCCGCTTCGTCCAGCGCGGCGATGGCGCCGCCCGCCAACGCGTCGGCGATGTCCGGATAGAACCGCGCTTCCGCGACCATGATTCGGGGGGACTCGGTCATTCCGCCTTTCGCAGCCGAACCGCGCCGGCCGCTCAACCGCCGGCGGCGAGAGGGATCGGGCGCTGCTCCACCACGCGCAGGCCGTAGCCGTCGAGGCCGACGATGGTGCGTTTCGTGTTCGACAGCAGGATCATATCCTTGACGCCCAGGTCCAGCAATATCTGCGCCCCCACGCCGTAATCGCGCAGCTCGCCCGTCGGCTCCGGCTTCGCGTCGATCAGGCCCTTGACCCGGTCCGTGAGGCTGGTCGGCAGCGGCTCCCGGATCAGCACGACGACGCCGCGGCCGTGCCCGGCCACCATGCCCATGGCGGCCTGCAGTTCGCCGCCGCGGCCGCTGCTGCGGTCGCCCAGCACGTCGTCGAGCACGTTGAGCGCGTGCATGCGTACCAGGACGGGGTCCGGCCCGCCGAGTTCGCCCTTGACGAGCGCGATGTGCTCGGCATAGGCAACGCGGTTGACATAGACGATCATGCGGAAGCGCCCGCCGAAACGGCTGTCGAAATCGGTCTCGAGCGCGCGCTCGACGATCCGGTTGTAGCGCCGGCGGTAGGCGATCAGATCGGCGATGGTGCCGATCTTCAGGCCGTGGAACTGGGCGAACTTCACCAGATCGGGGCGCCGCGCCATCGTCCCGTCGTCGTTCATCACCTCGCAGATCACGCCCGACGGATCGAGGCCGGCCAGGCGCGCGATGTCCACCGCCGCCTCGGTGTGCCCGGCGCGCACCAGGACGCCGCCGTCGCGCGCCACCAGCGGGAAGACGTGGCCCGGCGTGATGATGTCCTGCGGACCCTTAGTCGGGTCGGTGGCGACGGCGATCGTGCGCGCGCGGTCGCGCGCGGAGATGCCGGTCGTCACGCCTTCGCGCGCCTCGATCGACACGGTGAAGGCGGTCTGGTGGCGGGTGTCGTTGTGCCGCGCCATCAGCGGCAGACCGAGCCGGTCGACGCGCTGCCGGGTGAGCGCGAGGCAGATCAGCCCGCGGCCGTGCTTGGCCATGAAGGCGATCGCCTCCGGCGCCGCCATTTGCGCCGGGATGACCAGGTCGCCTTCGTTCTCGCGGCTCTCGTCGTCGACGAGGATGAACATGCGGCCGTTGCGCGCCTCGTCGATGATGTCGGCGGTCGATGCCAGAATCTCGGTGAAGCTCATGGCCCGCGTTCCTCGACGAGGCGCGCCAGGTAGCGCGCCAGCAGATCGACCTCGAGGTTCAGGCGGTCGCCTTCCGCCACGCCGCCGAGGCTGGTCAGCGTCCGGGTGATCGGGATGAGGTTGACGGCGAAGCGATACCCGTCCACGGCGTTGAGCGTCAGCGCGACGCCGTCGAGCGCCACCGAACCCTTGGGCGCGATGAACCGCGCCAGCGCCGCCGGGGCGTCCAGGGCCAGCCGCAGGCTGCCGCCGTCCGGGCGGCGCTCGACCACCGTCGCGACGCCATCGACATGGCCGGAGACGAAATGCCCGCCCAGCTCGTCGCCGACCTTGAGCGCGCGCTCGAGGTTGACCGGCCGGCCGACCCGCCAGTCGCCGAGGGTGGTGCAGGACAGCGTCTCGGCCGAGACGTCGACGGCGAACCAGCCGGGGCCCTTGTCGACCACCGACAGGCACGGGCCGCCGCAGGCGATCGAGGCGCCGATCGCGACCGTGCCCGTGTCGTAGGCGGTCTCGACGGTCAGCCGCGTCGTCGTGCCGGGCACGATGGCGCGGACCCGGCCCAGGTCGGTGATGACGCCGGTGAACATGGGTTCAATCTATGGACCGCGCCGGTAGGTTTCCAGCACATCGTCGCCGGCCGCCACCACGCCGGTGCGGCGGAACGACGGCGCTTCGGCCAGCCGCGCGACGCCGAGCGCCGCCGCCGCCGGCAGGGCGTCGCCGCCGAGCACGCTCGGCGCCCGGAACCAGGCGACGCGGTCGACCAGCCCGGCCTGCAGCAGCGCCGCCGTCAGGCGGCTGCCGCCTTCGACCAGGACGCGGGTGAGGCCGCGGTGGCCGAGCGCCTGCAGCGCCGCCGGCAGGGACAGGCCGCCCGTGGGATCGGCGGCGACCTCGATGATCTCGACGCCGCATTCGGTAAGGGCGCGGCGGCGCGCCGGGTCGGCGTCGGCGCGCGTGACCACCCAGGTCGGCAGCTCGCGCGCGCCCGCCGCCAGCCGCGCGGCCGGCGGCAGCCGCAACCGACCGTCGAGCACGACGCGGACCGGCGAGCGGTCGGTCAGACCCGGCAGGCGGCAGGTCAGCAGCGGATCGTCGGCGAGCGCCGTGCCGCTGCCGATCAGCACGGCGTCATGACCGGCGCGCAGCAGGTGGCCGCGCCGGCGCGCGGCTTCGCCGGTCACCCAGCGGCTGTCGCCGCCGGAAGCGGCGATGCGCCCGTCGAGCGAGGTCGCGAGCTTGAGCGTGACCAGCGGGCGCCCGGCGCGCACGCGCAGGAGAAAGCCGGCGTTCAGCTCCTCCGCCTCGGCGGCGAGGGCGCCGAGCGCGACCGGGATGCCGGCGGCGCGCAGCTTTGCTACGCCGCCGCCGGAGACGCGCGGGTCGGGATCCTCGATGGCGATGACGGCACGGGCGATCCCGGCGCCGATCAGCGCCTCGGCGCAGGGCGGCGTGCCGCCCCAGTGGGCGCAGGGCTCGAGACTGACATAGACGGTGGCGCCGCGCGCCAGCGCGCCGGCCCGCGCCGTCGCCTCGGTCTCGGCATGCGGCCGCCCGCCGGCCTGTGTCCAGCCGCGGCCGACGACGTGGCCGCCTTGCACCAGGACGCAGCCGACCGCCGGATTCGGCCAGACCCGCCCGAGGCCGCGCCGCGCCAGCGCCAGCGCCGCCCGCATGTGCGACTCGTCAGCCTGGTCGAGTCCCATCGTCCCCAATCTCCGTGCGCAACGATCGATCACAGGCGTCGGCGCACCCGCCTAGCCTTTCGTCGCCGTATCCCACGCGCCGCCTACGGGATTCACACATCTCCATGCACTGGACCGACAAATTGGCCGCATGTCGATCCTGCGTCCTTCGACAAGCTCAGGATGAGGGGAAATCTTCGTGGCACAAAGAAAACACCTCATCCTGAGCCTGTCGAAGGACGCACGTTGCTCGTCCCAGTCTCCGGCAACCCAATGAAGCGACTCGAGAACTTGTGTGAATGCCGTAGCCGGCGCGGGAGGCGGAGAGGAAGAAAGGAGCGAAGCCGCTCGCTTGCCCTGCGAACCTGAATGATAATCGGTTCAGTCCTTGTCGGCACCGAGCCTGCCTACGAAATCCCCGAAATCCTTGGCCTCGCGGAAATTGCGGTAGACCGAGGCGAACCGCACGTAGGCGACCTGGTCGAGATTGGCGAGCGCGTCCATCACCATCTCGCCGATTGCCGCCGTCGGGATTTCGCTTTCCCCGGAGCTTTCCAGGCGCCGCACGATGCCGTTGACGACGCGCTCGACGCGCTCGGCCTCGACCGGCCGCTTGCGCAACGCGATCTGAATCGAGCGCATCAGCTTGTCGCGGTCGAACGGCTCGCGCTGGCCATTGCTCTTGACCACCGTCAGCTCGCGCAACTGCACCCGCTCGAACGTGGTGAAGCGGGCGCCGCAGTTCGGACATTGCCGCCGGCGGCGGATCGCCGAATTGTCCTCGGTCGGCCGCGAATCCTTGACCTGGGTGTCTTCGTTTCCGCAGAACGGGCAACGCATGATTCGGGCCTTCCGCTCAGTGCCAACCTAAAGCGCGGCCGCGGCCGCCGCCGACTCAGGCCCGTTCGAGCCCAGGATAGATGGCGAAGCGGTGGCACAGGTCGCGCACCTCCTCGCGCACCGCGCGCTCCGCCGCCGCGTTGTCGGTCGGATTGGCGGCGAGCCCGTCGAGGACCTTCACGATCAGACGTCCGACCTGGCGGAACTCGGCCGGGCCGAAGCCGCGGGTCGTGCCCGCCGGCGTGCCCAACCGAACGCCGGAGGTCACCGTCGGCTTCTCGGGATCGAACGGAATGCCATTCTTGTTGCAAGTGATACCGGCGGCCTCGAGGCTGGCCTCGGCGGCCTTGCCGGTCAGCCGCTTGGGCCGCAGGTCGACGAGCATCAGGTGCGTGTCGGTGCCGCCCGAGACGATGGCGAGGCCGGCATCGACGAGCACCGACGCGAGCGTCCTGGCGTTCTCGACCACGGTCCGGGCATAGACCTGGAATTCCGGCCGCAGCGCCTCGCCGAAGGCCACCGCCTTGGCGGCGATGACATGCATCAGCGGTCCGCCCTGCAGCCCCGGGAAGATGGCCGAGTTGATCTTCTTGCCGAGATCCTCGTCCATCGACAGGATCATGCCGCCGCGCGGGCCGCGCAGGGTCTTGTGCGTCGTCGTGGTGACGACGTGGGCGTGCGGCAGCGGGCTCGGATGCGCACCGCCGGCGACCAGGCCGGCGAAATGCGCCATGTCGACCATGAGAATCGCGCCGACCGAATCGGCGATCGCGCGGAACCGGGCGAAGTCGATGACCCGCGGATAGGCCGACCCGCCGGCGATGATCAGCCGCGGCTTGTGCTGGCGGGCGAGACGGTCGACCTCGTCGAAGTCGATGCGCGCGTCCTCGCGCCGCACGCCGTATTGGACGGCGTTGAACCACTTGCCCGACAGGTTCGGCGGCGCGCCGTGCGTGAGGTGGCCGCCGGCGGCGAGCGACATACCGAGGATCGTGTCGCCGGGCTGACACAGCGCCAACATGACGCCCTGGTTGGCCTGCGCCCCGGAATGCGGCTGGACGTTCACGAAGGGGCAGCCGAACAGCTTCTTGGCCCGCTCGATGGCGAGTGTCTCGGCCACGTCGACGAATTCGCAGCCGCCGTAGTAGCGGCGGCCGGGATAGCCTTCGGCGTATTTGTTGGTGAGCACCGTGCCCTGCGCCTCGAGCACCGCCGCGGAGACGATGTTCTCCGAGGCGATCAGTTCGATCTGGTCCTGCTGCCGGCGCACCTCGTTGCGGATGGCGGCGAACAGCTCCGGGTCGCGATCGGCCAACCGGCCGGTGAAGAAATCGGCGGCGGCGGTGGCGGCGGGGGCATGAAGCATGGGGTCTCCGTTTCGGGCTCGGGTTGCCGGTCGGCCGGTCAGGACAGCTTGCCGACGCGCCGCGCGTGCCGGCCGCCCTCGAACGGCGTCGTGAAAAAAGTCCGCAGGCAGTCCTTGGCGGCCTCGACCCCGATCAGCCGGGCGCCGAGCGCGAGGACATTGGCGTCGTTGTGCGCCCGCGCCAGCCGGGCGCCGCTCGCGTCGCTGCAGACCGCGGCGCGGAGGTGGCGGTGGCGATTGGCGGCGATGCCGATGCCGATGCCGGAACCGCAGACGAGCACGCCCCGGCCGGCGCGCCCGGCGCCCATCGCGGCCGCCAGCGCATCGGCGATATCCGGATAGTCGACCGGCTCGGCGCTGCCGGTGCCGAGATCGAGCACGGCAAGCCCCATCGCCTCGAGCTCGCGCTTGAGCGTCTCCTTCAGTTCGTAGCCGGCGTGGTCCGCGGCGACGGCGATCGTTTCTAACGGCATGGCGCGCCGCAAACCCCCCGCGAATTTGCAAGCCCGATTCGTACCATATCTCGCCGGGGGAAGCCACCCCGCCACAAGTTATGGCGGGGCGGGCGCGACCGCCGGGTCGGACGGGCAAACGGTGGCCGACCTCGAGACCGTCTGGAAAATGTTGCTGGAATAATACTCGTTTCGCATTGACACGCCAAATGACGTGTGCGATGCACACGCGAATTCAAATCATGTTTTCGCATTCGGGAGCACAGGGACAATGCAGGATACCGACAAGACATCGACCGAAGAACTGCTTCACATGACCGCCGAAGTCACCGCCGCCTACGTCAGCAACAACTCGCTGTCGGTCGGCCAGTTGTCGGAGGTCATCCGCACCATCCACGGCGCGTTGAGCGCCCTCGACGGCGCCGGCGGCGTCGCCGAGCCGCCGACCCCGGCGGTGCCGATCCGCAAGTCGGTGACTCCGGACTACATCGTCTGCCTGGAGGACGGCAAGAAGCTGAAGATGCTGAAGCGGCACTTGCGCTCCACCTACGGCCTGACGCCCGACCAGTACCGGGCGCGCTGGGGCCTGCCGGCGGACTACCCCATGGTGGCGCCCACCTATGCGGCGCAGCGCTCGGCCTTCGCCAAGAAGATCGGCCTCGGCCGCAGCCCCGGCGCCAAGGGCCGTCGCGGGCGCGCGAAGAAGTAGCGCGGGGCCGCCCGCGCTCCGCCGTTTTTCGCGCGCTATTGCCGCCTGACCGTAGGAGACCTCATTTCCCTCATCCTTCGACAAGCTCAGGATGAGGAAAATCAAACGCATAGCGTCCTCACCCTGAGCTTGTCGAAGGGTGAGGGCGCGGTTTCGCAGAGGTCTACATTGGAATGGCTCTTGATAATTGTCCTTATGACCGCGGAGGATGACGTCGAACTCGAGCCGATGCAGTTCGCGTCCAAGGCGGAGTGCATCGCCGCGGCGGAAACATTCGTGGAGAAGCATCCTGCCTTCGAGCTGCGCTATCCGCCGGACGAAGACGTAATGGCATATCCCGTCCTGCGCTCCTATGTGGAGTGCGTGCCCGACCGTCCCCATCCGGAAGTGCCATGAAAAAGCCCGGCGCCGAGGCGCCGGGCTTCATCGTCACGGCAAACCGTGTCGCCTACATCTGTTTGTATTCGCCCTTCGACCAGACGAACCAGACGTATTCGGGATTGAGGACGTCGCCCTTGTTGTCGTAGGTCAGCTTGCCGATCACCGTGTCGAAGGCCTTGCCCCGGATATTCTCGGAGACCTTCGCCGCATCGGTGGTGCCGGCCGCCTCCACCGCCGCCTTCCAGACCTGCAGGGCGGCATAGGTGTAAAGCGTGTAGCCCTCCGGGTCATAGCCCTGGGCCGTGAATTTCGCGACCACGTCCTTGGCGGAGGCCAGCTTGCGCGGGTCCGGCGCAAAGGTCATCAGCGTGCCCTCGCCGGCGTCGCCGGAGATCGCCCAGAACTCGTTGGTGACGAAGGCATCCTCGCCGAAGAGCTGAGCCTGGAGACCTTGTTCGCGGGCCTGACGGATGATGAGTCCAGCCTCGGTGTGATAGAGGCCGGCGTAGATGGCGTCGATCTTCGCCGCCTTCATCTTGCTGATGAGGGCGGAGAAGTCCTTGTCGCCCTGGTTGATGGCCTCGTACATGACCTCGGTGAGGCCGGCGGCGTTCATGTTCTTCTTGGTCTCGTCGGCGATGCCCTTGCCGTAGGTGCTCTTGTCGTGAAGGATCGCGACGTTCTTGCCCTTGTACTTGTCGGCGAGGTAGTTGCCGGCGACGATGCCTTGCGCGTCGTCGCGGCCGCAGGTGCGGAAGACGTTGGTCCAGCCCTTCTCCGCCGCGCCCTCGGTCAGCGCCGGGTTCGTCGAGGCCGGCGTGATCTGAATGATGCCTTCCTCGTTATAGACCTCGGAGGCCGGGATCGACGAGCTGGAGCAGAAATGCCCGGCGACGAACACCACGCCTTTGGAGGCGAGGTCTTCCGCCACCGCGCGCGCCTGCTTCGGATCGCAGGCATCGTCGCCGACCTCGAGCACGAGCTGCTTGCCGAGCACGCCGCCGGCGGCGTTGATGTCGGCCACCGCCATTTCGGCGCCGCGCTTCATCTGCTCGCCGAACGAGGCGTATTGCCCGGTGATCGGGCCGGCGGTGGCGACCGTGATGGTCTCGGCCATGGCGGCCGACGCGCCGAACGCCGCCGCCATGGCGGCGATCAACGGTAGGCTAAGTTTGCGCATGAATTGCTCTCCCTAATTGCGTTATTGCGTTGCGATGCGGCGTCCGCCTTTTCGGTCGGGCGCCCTTGGAAAACCCGACCATGCCGCTGGCGCGGCTCGGCGCGTACTGTACCACTTGGCCGGCCGGCGGCAATGATTTCCTCGATCCTCCGCGGCGTCGTTAACCAATCTTAACGACCCTCAGCGCAGCTTCTCGCGCCAGGCGAACAGGCCGGCGCGCTCGTACAGCCACGGGTATTGCGCGACCATCTTGTGCGCCTGGGTCAGGCGGTAGGCGGCGAGCGCGATGGCGACGAGGACGGCGCTGTGGGTGACGTAGCCGGTGATCGTCAGCAGCTCGCCGCCGAACAGGGCGAAATTCAGGAACCGGTCGGCGGCGCCCAGCATGAGGCCGTAGAGGACGCACTGCCACGCCGGACGCCAGGTCTCGGCGAGCGCCTGGCCCATCAGGAACGAGGCGCCGCCAAACAGCACGACCGTGAGGCCGATGAACACCGGCCACGAGGTTCCCAGCAGGTCTTCCATACCCTCCGTCCACCCCCTCATACGCGGCGCAAGACGCTGTAGCTCGGTCCCCATCCTTCGACAAGCTCAGGATGAGGACCTCATGTTGAGCCCGTCGAAACATGAGGTCCGACGCACGGTCCCGCCGGCTTCCATTCAATTCTCAGTGCCCGCCTTCGAGGTACGCGGCGCGGACCTCGGCGTTGGCCAGCAGCTCGCGCCCGGTTCCCGAAAGCGCGATGCGGCCATTGACCATGACATAGCCGCGGTGCGCCAGATGCAAGGCGTGATAGGCATTCTGCTCGACCAGGAACACGGTCACCTTCTGCTGCTCGTTGATCTCGCGGATCACCTCGAAGATCTGCTTCACCAGCATCGGCGCCAGGCCGAGCGACGGCTCGTCGAGCAGCAGCAGCCGCGGCCGGCTCATCAGCGCCCGCGCGATCGCCAGCATCTGCTGTTCGCCGCCGGACAGCGTGCCGCCGCGCTGTCCCCGGCGCTGCTCGAGGATGGGAAACAGGGCGTACACCCGCCGCAGATCCTCGTCGAACTTGGTCTTGTCGGCGGTGAGCGCGCCCATCTGCAGGTTCTCGAGCACCGTCATCCGCGGGAAGATGCGCCGGCCCTCGGGCGCCTGGGCGAGGCCGCGCCGCATGATCTCGTAGGTCGGCAGGCGCGTGATGTCCTCGCCGTCGAGGACGATCTGGCCGCGGCGGGCCACCGGGTTGCCGCAGATCGTCATCAACAGGGTCGACTTGCCGGCGCCATTGGCGCCGATCAGCGTGACGATCTCGCCCGCCTCGACTCGGACATCGACGCCGTGCAGCGCCTCGATGTGACCGTAATTGGTATAGACGCCCGAAACGTTCAGCATCGCCGTCGCTACCCGTCCGCCCGCGGCCTGGAGGCCGCCAGGTCCCGCGCCACGTCGGCCGGCAGCTCCTCGCTTTCCTCTTCGCCGAGATAGGCGCGGATCACCGCCGGGTCGCTGCGCACCTCGGCGGACGTGCCGTCCGCGATCTTGCGGCCGTAGTCGAGCACGACGATGTGGTCGGAAATGCCCATGACGACGCTCATGTCGTGCTCGATGAGCAGCAGGCCGATCCTGGTCTCATCCCTGATCGACAGCAGCAGGCTGTTGAGGTCGGCCGATTCGCGCGGGTTGAGGCCGGCCGCCGGCTCGTCCAGGCAGAACAGCACCGGCTCCGTGCACATCGCGCGGGCGATCTCCAGGCGCCGTTGGGCCCCGTAGGGCAGGTTTCCCGCGGACCAGTCCGCGTGCTGCGTCAGGCCCACCTTGTCGAGCCAGTGCCGGGCAAGCTCCACGGCCAGCCGCTCGGCGCGGACATAGCGCGGCAACCCGAACAGGCCGGCGACGGTGAAGGCCGAGGCCCGCATCAGCTTGTTGTGCTGGGCGACGATCAGGTTCTCGAGCACCGACATGCCGGAAAACAGGCGGATATTCTGGAAGGTGCGCGCAACCCGGGCACGCTGGGCGATGCGGAAGCCCTCCGTCCGCTCCAGCAGAAAGCGCCCGTCCGGCCCATCGAGGACGAGGCGGCCGACGGTCGGCTTGTAGAAACCGGTCAAACAGTTGAACACCGTCGTCTTGCCGGCGCCGTTGGGGCCGATGATGGCGGTGATCTCGCCGTCGCCGGCGGCGAACGACACGTCGTCGATCGCGACCAGGCCGCCGAAGCGCATGGTCAGATGCTCGACGGTTAGCAGCGGCCGGGCGCCGCTCGGCACGGCATTGCCCGGCTCCGTCATGTCGGCGCCTTCGCCCCGCGATGCAGCAGGATCGTCGGGTCGCGGTGGGCGAGCAGGCCGCGCGGCCGCCAGATCATGATCGCCACCATGCCGGCGCCGAAGGCCAGCATGCGGTAGGCCTCCAGCTCGCGGAAGAACTCCGGCAAGCCGATCAGCAGCACCGCCGCCAGGACGACGCCGACCTGGCTGCCCATGCCGCCGAGCACGACAATGGCGAGAATCACGGCGGATTCGATGAAGGTGAAGCTCTCGGGGCTGATGAACCCCTGGCGTGTGGCGAAGAACGATCCCGCGAACCCGCCGAACATGGCGCCGAGCGCGAAGGCCGTCAGCTTCGTGCTGGTCGGATTGATGCCGAGCGCGCGGCAGGCGGTTTCGTCCTCGCGCAGCGCCTCCCAGGCGCGCCCGAGCGGCAGCTTGCGGACGCGCAACGTGAAGAGATTGGTGACGAGCGCGAGAGCCAGGATGAGGTAATAGAGAAAGACGATCCGGTGAGCGGACGAATACTCCAGGCCGAAGAAGGTGTGAAACGTCTCGACGCCTTCCGCCGGGGCCCGATCGAACGGCAGCCCGAAGAACGACGGCCGCGAAATATCATGGACGCCGTTCGGCCCGCCGGTGAACCACCACCAATTGACCAGGATGATGCGGATCATCTCGCCGAACCCGAGCGTTACGATGGCGAGATAGTCGCCGCGCAGCCGCAGTACCGGGAACCCGAGCAGGACGCCGAACGACGCCGACATCATGCCGGCGATCGGCAGGCACAACCAAAAACTGAGGCCGAAATAGTGCGCCATCAGGCCATAGCTGTAGGCGCCGACGGCATAGAACGCCACGTAACCGAGGTCGAGCAACCCGGCCAGTCCGACCACGATATTCAGGCCCCAGCCCAACATGACATAGGTCAGGATGAGGACACCGATGTCGACAATGCGGCGGTCGGCGAAGGGCAGCAGCGGCAGGATCACGGCAAATGCCACGAGGACCGGGCCGAGCCAGCGCGCGATACGCTGGACCTCGGCGGCGATGCGGTCCATGACCGCCTCCCGGTCGGCTGCCGTCGCCACCGAAACCACTTGGTCGCGGCGCAGGACGGCGGCGGCACGGGCGGCAAGCCCGAGCGCGGCGAGGACCAGGATCCAGTTCACGACCGGCGCCTCGAACGGCAAAAAGACCGCCAGCGCCGGGTTAGCGGCCCCGACCAGCAGCAGGGCCCCGAGGCCGGCCGCCGCCGCAAGGCACCCGACCAGGGCCGGCAGCGGCCGGCCGCGACGGATCAGCGCCATGGCGGTCCGCCCGAGGAACACCACGACGCAGGCCGTGGCCACGTCGGCGAAGCGGGTCGCGTAACCGAGACTCCCGCCCACGTCCATCGTGCGGATACCGACCAGGCCGATGGTGAGCGCGAGGACGAGGAGTGCCGCGACCGCCGCCTCCTTGAAGACCGCGGTGAGATCGACGGTCCGGGTCGCCGCCTGGGACTGCACGGCCACCGGCGTCAGACCTTTTCCACCTCCGGCCTGCCGAGCAGGCCGGTGGGCCGGAAGATGAGCACCATGACGAGCACCGTGAAGGCCGCCAGATCCTTGTATTCGACCGAGAAATACGCCGACCACATGGCCTCGATCAGGCCGATCAGCAGGCCGCCCAGCATGGCCCCCGGCAGCGATCCGATGCCGCCGAGCACCGCCGCCGTGAAGGCCTTGATGCCGGCCAGGAAGCCGATGAAGAAGTCGATCACGCCGTAGTAAAGCGTCACCATCAGGCCGGCCACGGCGGCCAGCCCCGCCCCCATCACGAAGGTCAGCGAGATGGTCCGGTCGACGTTGACGCCGAGCAGGGCCGCCATGCGCTGGTCCTGCTCGCAAGCCCGCTGGGCGCGGCCGAGCGGCGTCCGCCCGATCAGCAACGCGAAGGCGACCATCAATGCCACGGTGAGCAGCATGATGATAATCTGCATATTGCTGAGCAGCACGGCGAAGCCGTCGCGCTCCATCACCGTCACGCCGCCGGTGATGATCGGCTGCAGCGGCTTGTTGCGCGCCCCTTGCAGGAGCTGCACGTAATTCTGCAGCGCGATCGACATGCCGATGGCCGAGATCAGCGGCGCCAGCCGGAACGAGCCGCGCAGCGGCCGGTAGGCGAGGCGCTCGACCGTCCAACCATAGGCCGCGGTCAGGACGATCGAAACCAGCAGCACGATCAGCAGCGCCAGCGGAACATAGCTGAACCCGAGGGTCCCGAGGACGAGCAGCGTGATGACCGACAGAAAGGCGCCGATCATGTAGATGTCGCCATGCGCGAAATTGATCATGCCGATGATGCCGTACACCATCGTGTAGCCGATGGCGATCAGGCCGTAGATGGCGCCGAGCGTGAGGCCGTTGATGAGCTGCTGGATGAAATACGCCATCGACTTCCCTTCACACGTCGGCGGCGGCACGGCAACCGCCGCCGCGTGATGTCGGTCGTTCGTCGGTCACGATGATGGCAATCGATGGCAACCCGTCCCGCGACAGCAACGGGCTAGCCCTCCCCACGCGCCTCTCCCCAGCCCCGCGCCTTGTTCGGGCGCACGACGGCTGCGGCACCCTGTTTTATTGTTGTCGAGCCTAGCCCACGCCCGAAGACCCAGCAAGACGATTTCGGCGGCGACGCCGCGGCGGAAGATCAGACTTTGGTCGGGTCCGGTGCGGGTCGCGATACCGTCCGGCGCCGGCCGACCACGTAGCGCAACTTGCGCACCGCCGCGTGCGCCAGCGCCGTCTCGCCGGCGCGCGGGTTGCCGACGATGGAGACCTCGACCAGGCTGACCGGATCGACGGCCGTGACCTTGACCACGTTGCCGATACGATAGAACTCGAGCAGCGCCTCGGCCGCGTCGCCCGCCGACAGGCGATCTTCCTTCATCCCGACAGCCGCGACGACGCCCCCGTCGGCGACAGGGTGCGGGTCGGCGGGAAGCGGACCGTAACGGTCGTCCCGGCGCCGACGCAACTGCGGACGGCCAGTGTCCCGCCATGCAGCTTGGCGAAGGAATCGCACAGCGGCAGCCCGAGGCCGGTCCCGGAATACTTGCGCTGGAACGCGTTCTCGATCTGACCGAACGGCGCCAGGATCCGCGGAATGTCGCGCTCGTCGATGCCGATGCCGGTGTCCGTGACGGCGAAGGCCAGCGCGCCGGCCGCGTCCTGCGTCACGTTCAGCCGCGCCAGGCCGCCGGGTGGGGTGAATTTGACGGCGTTGGAGAGCAGGTTGAGCAGCATTTGGTTGAGCAGTTGCGGATCGCCCCACAGGTCCGGCGTCGGGTCCGGCAGCGCGATCTCGAGGCGCACCTTCGCCTCGGCGGCGCGGCCCCTGATGATGCGCTCGACGGCCTCGACGACCTTGCCGACGACGACGACGTCTTCGTGCAGCTCGAACCTGCCCGCCTCGACCTTCGCCATGTCGAGCAGATCGTTGATGATCTTCAGCAGATGTTCGCCGCTGAAGTGGATGTCGACGGCATAGCCGCGATAGGTGGCGTTGCCGAGGGGGCCGAGAAGCTCCCGGCCGATGAGCTCGGAGAAGCCGAGGATGGCGTTCAGCGGCGTGCGCAATTCGTGGCTCATGTTGGCGAGGAACTCGCTCTTGGCGCGGCTGGCGAATTCGGCCTGTTCCTTCGCGCCGCGCAGTTCCGCCTCGACCTTCTTGCGCTCGGTGATGTCGCGCGCGACGCACACGATGCGCCGCGTCCGGCCCTCGCCCTGCGGCATCGCCGAGCACGAGACCAACGCCGGGACGATTCCGCCGTCCTGCCGGACCAGGACGCATTCCTCGCTGGCGATGATTCCGTCGCTCTTGACCGTTCCGAAGTCGAATTCCTCGGCGGGGTCCGCCGTACGCTTCAGCACCTCGTCGACCTGCCGGCCGATCAGGTCCGCCAGCTCGTAGCCAAGCAGGCGGCAGGTCGCCTCGTTCGCCGTCTCGACGACGCCGTCGAAGCTCAGGACCAGCAGCGGATCGAGCATGCTGGCCAGGATGTTGTCGAGATAGCCCTTCGACACCGTCGTGCGGCGAAGGTCGTCGGCCATCCCTTTCAGGGACAGGGCCAGGTCGCCGATCTCGTCGGCACGCCCGACCGGAACCTCGACGTCGTACTCGCCGGCGCCGATCCGCCGCGTCATGTCGGACAGGGTGGTGATCGGGCGGCTCAGGCTTTCCGCAATCGCGCCACTGAGAAACAGGGCGATCGCAATCAGTGCGCCGGAGACGATCGCGGTCGCGGCGATGATGTTCCGGTGCCCGCGATGCGTGATCGCGCCCAGGGTTTGCTCCATGGCGGCGATGTCCTTGGCCACCGGCGCCAGGGAGAGGCCAAGCTTCACGCCGCCCAGCAGTTGGTCGCCGATCACGATCGGCGCGGCCGCGTGCAGCGTGTCTTCGTCGATGACCGAGCCGACCTCGCGCGTTTGCAGCACGCGCCGGACAAGGGCATCGTCGAGCTGCCGTCCGTAGTTCTCCAACCCTTCCGACCCGTCGTGAATCACTTTGCCTTCGGGGTCGAAAACGAAGGCATAGACGACACTTTCCTGTCCGGCGGCGGACCTGACCAGGTCGAGGATGAGGTCCATGTCGAGCCGGTAGAGCGGGTTGACCAGGTTATCCGCCAGACTGACGGCCAGCCCCACGCCTTGCTTGTTGATTTGATCGAGCAACGCGGAGGTCAGGAGGGCGTCGCTCGATCGCCGCATCTCGGAGGTCGCGGCGCCGAATTGCAGGAACAGCGCGCCCCCCAGCGCCATGACGATGGACGCCGTGAGGACCAGCAGCGTGAGGAAATAGCGGCCGCGAAGGCGAAGCTTCATCGCATCCCTGCCGTCACCGCCGCGACGGCGCCGCGCTAGCGTATCTCCGCCACGACCAGCGGATAGAGGCGGCGGACCATGTCCAGTCCCTGCCCGCCCAAGCCGGCGATCTCGTCGTACTTCGCGACGCCGTAATAGGCCTTGAGCGCTTCCTGGCCGGCCGCGTCGGTGTGCATGGCGGCCAAGAGCTCCTTGAGCCCGGCCTTCAGCCCTTGATCGAGACCGCCGCGAGACAGGATGGACGACCGGAGCAGCGGCTCGCTGGCGTGGAAGATGACGAGGTCCTGCTTGATCGGATCGGGCGTGCGCTGCACGTCTTCCCAGTCCTGGTCGCTGATCGCCCCGGCGTCGACGATCCCGCGCGCCACCCACACCGCGATGTTCACCTCCTCGTCCGCGAAGGCGTAACCGATCGTGCCGGGGGCCGGATGGCCGTTGGGCGGAATCTCGACCGCGGTCAGCCCTTCCTGCCTGAGCATGGCGAGCGGCATCAGGAATCCTGTCGTCGAGCCCGGATCCTCGAATCCGATCTTGCGGCCGCGCAGGTCGGCGAGCGACGCGATGCCGCTGTCGCGGCGGGTGATGAAGACGGTGTGGTATTCCGCGACGCCCTTCTTCCATTCGCGCAGCAGGAACTCCGCGCCCGCTTCGGCGGCGAACTGGACCGCCGAGAACGCCGTCGCCGAGAACAGGTCGACCGCGCCCGTGCGCAGCAGTTGGATCATCTCTTCGTTGTTCGCCGCGGCGACGACGGCGCCGCGTTCGATACCGCGGTCGCCGAGGCGCGACGCGAGGTAGTCGGCCATCGCCTGCAATTTCGGGAACTGCTTCTTGGGGTCGCTCGTGATCGCGCCGACGACGAGCGTGCGCGCCCGATCGGCGGTCTGCGGCGCGGCGGTCGTCTCCGCGGCGGGCGCCGGCACGGCGGCGCCGAACCAAAGGCCGAGGCAGGCCGCGACGAGTATCGGCGTCGATCGTTTCATGGCATCGTTCTCCGGCTGTTCCGCACCACGGACGGACGCCGACGATGCTTCGGCGCCCCGCCGGCGGGTCGGATGTGGCGCCATCATTGTGCCAGCACGAAGGTGAAGGGCGCGTTAACGATGGCGGTGTCGCGGCCCGGCCGCTCGGCCCTTGTGTTGCGCCCGGCGCCCTCGCAAGATGTGGTAAGAGGCCGCGTCACCCGTCTTCGAACGGAGAGACCCATGACGACAGCCGAGCGTGCCGCGGCCGGGGCGCAGAACCCGGCCCGACCCGAGTTCCAGTGGGACGACCCGCTGCTGTTCGAGGACCAGCTCGCCGAAGACGAGCGGCTGGTGCGCGACACGGCGCGGCAGTACTGCCGGGACCGGCTGATGCCGCGCATCCTCGAGGCCAACCGGCACGAGCGCTTCGACCGCGAGATCATGACCGAGCTGGGGGCGCTGGGCCTGCTCGGGTCCACCATCGCGGGCTACGGCTGCGCCGGCGTGAACTACGTTTCCTACGGCTTGATCGCGCGCGAGGTCGAGCGCGTGGATTCCGGCTACCGCTCGGCGATGAGCGTGCAGTCGAGCCTGGTGATGCACCCGATCCACGCCTACGGCACCGAGGCGCAACGGGAAAAGTACCTGCCCCGGCTGGCGCGCGGCGAACTGATCGGCTGTTTCGGCCTGACCGAGCCCGATCACGGGTCGGACCCCGGCGGCATGACCAGCCGGGCGCGCAAGGTCGCCGGCGGCTATGTGCTCAAGGGCGCGAAGACCTGGATCACCAACGCGCCGATCGCCGACGTGTTCGTCGTCTGGGCCAAGGACGAGTCGGGCACGATCCGCGGCTTCATCCTGGAAAAGGGGATGAAGGGCCTGAGCGCGCCGAAGATCGAGGGCAAGTTCAGCTTGCGCGCCTCGATCACCGGCGAGATCGTGATGGACGACGTGGCGGTGCCCGAGGACAACCTGCTGCCCGGGGCGAGCGGTCTCGGGGGACCGTTCGGCTGCCTCAACGGCGCCCGTTACGGCATCGCCTGGGGGGCGCTCGGCGCCGCCGAGTTCTGCTGGCACGCGGCGCGAAATTACACGCTGCAGCGCCACCAGTTCGGCCGGCCGCTGGCCGCCACCCAGCTCGTCCAGAAGAAGCTCGCCGACATGCAGACGGAGATCGCGCTCGGGCTCCAGGCCTGCCTGCGCCTCGGTCGGCTCAAGGACCAGGGCCGGGCAGCGCCGGAGATGGTCTCGATGCTGAAGCGCAACTCCTGCGGCAAGGCGCTCGACATCGCGAGGCTTGCGCGCGACATGCACGGCGCCAACGGCATCGCCGACGAATTCCACGTCATCCGCCACGTGATGAACCTCGAGGCGGTCAACACCTATGAGGGCACCCACGACATCCACGCCCTTATCCTGGGCCGCGCCCAGACCGGAATTCAGGCGTTTTCGAGTTGACTCCGTGAACCACATCCCCGCTACCGATTGCCGTTGCGCGCGGTAAGGAGAGTGTGCCAGAGTAAGATTTTCGACTTGAAGTAAGGTGCTGCGATGCCGACGGCGACGCTGACGAGCAAGGGCCAGATGACGATCCCAAAAGTGATCCGGGACGAACTGGACCTAAAGCCCGGGGACCGAGTGGAGCTGAACGTCCTGCCGGACGGGCGCGTGTTGATGACGCCGACCGTTCCCCTCGCCTCGCTCGCCGGAATTCTGCCGAAACCCAAGCGAGCCTACACTGTCGAGGACATGAACACCGCCATCGTCGAGGCGGTAAGCCGCAAGTACAAGCGCCGGTGATCGGCCTCGACACGAACATTGTCGTCCGCCATCTCGTGGCCGACGATGCGGCGCAGGCTCGCCGGGTCCGTGATTTCCTTGCGGCCAATTGCACCGTTCACGATCCCGGCTTCGTGAACCGCGTGGTCTTATGCGAGGTCGTCTGGGTTCTGAAGCGGCTCTACCGATACGACCGCGGTATCATCGCGGACGCCATCGCTGGGCTGCTCCAAGCGGCCGAGCTACGGATCGAGGATCACGATGCAGCGGTAGAAGCCCTGGCCGCCTATCGCCGGAGTCAAGCGGATTTCGCCGATTGCCTGGTTGGCGTACTCAATCGCGCAAACGGCTGTCGGATAACCGTGACCTTGGATCGGATGGCTGCAATGCTACCCGAATTTCAGCCGCTTTGAGACGCCGACGCCAAGGCGGCCACCATGGAGCCGAACGACACGCATGAAACTGACTTGCGACCAGCTTGATCGCCTCGATCGCGACGGCTTCCTCGTCCTGCCCAACCTGTTCTCGGCGGCGGAGGTGGACGTGTTGCGGGCCGAGCTGCCGCGGCTGTTCGCCGAGGACACGGCCGCCAACTTCCGCGAAAGGCACAGCGGCCAGGTGCGCACCGCCATGGGGCTGCATCGGCGCAGCGCGGTCTATGCCCGGCTGGTGCGCCACCCGCGGCTGCTCGGCCCGGCGATGCAGGTCGCCGGCAACCGTCTCTACGTCCAGCAGGTGAAGGTCAACGTCAAGGCGGCGTTCGGCGGTGAGGCCTGGCAGTGGCATTACGATTTCGCCACCCACCGCGGCGAGGACGGCGTGCTGGAACCGCTGGCGATCAACCTGCACGTCTTCCTCGACGACGTGAGCGAGTTCAACGGGCCGCTCTATTTCATCCCGGGGTCGCACCGGCACGGACCCGTGCCGGCGACCCTGGACACGGAGACGACCAGCTATCCGCTGTGGGTGATCGACAACGACACGGTGGCCCGGCTCGTCGGCGAGGGCGGCATCGTTTCGGCGACCGGGCCGGCCGGCACCGGGCTGATCTTCGGCGACTGCCTGGTGCACGGATCGCCGCCCAACATGTCGCCCTGGCATCGGCGCATCTTCTCGCTGATCGTCAACCCGGTGTCGAACGCGCTCACTCAGCCCCAACGCCCCGATTACCAGCACCACCGCGACCTCGCGCCCGTGGTGCCGCTTGCCGATGACTGCCTGCTCGAACCCGTCGATGCCGCCGGCTGACGACGAGCGTCCGGGCGGACGCCGGCTGCACGACGGCTATTTCACCGCCCGGCTGGCCGAGGCCGACCCAGTCATCGCCGCCGCCGTCGCCGAGGAACTGCGCCGCCAGCGCGACGTGGTCGAGCTGATCGCCTCGGAGAACATCGTCAGCCGCGCCGTGCTCGATGCCCAGGGGTCGATCCTCACCAACCGGAGCATCGAAGGCTACCCCGGCGAGCGCTACCATGGCGGCGCCGTCCACGTCGACGTCATCGAGCGCGAGGCCATCGCGCGTGCCTGCGCCCTGTTCGGCTGCCGCTTCGCCAACGTCCAGCCGCATTCCGGCAGCCAGGCCAACCACGCCGTGCTGTTCGCCGTCGCCCGCGCGGGCGACACGATCATGGGCATGGAGCTGGCGGCCGGCGGCCACCTGACCCACGGCGCGCCCTGGAACATCAGCGGGCAACTGTTCAACGCGGTGTCCTATGGCGTGCGCCGGAGCGACGGGCGGATCGACTACGACGAGGTCGATGCGCTGGCCCGCGCCCACCGCCCCAAGCTGATCATCGCCGGCGGATCGGCCTATCCGCGGCGGATCGAGTTCGAGCCGCTGCGCCGGACCGCCGACGCCGTGGACGCGCGCCTGCTCGTCGACATGGCGCATTTCGCCGGGCTGGTCGCCGGCGGCGTCCACCCGAGCCCCCTGCCCCACGCCGACATCGTCACGACGACCACCTACAAGTCGCTGCGCGGCCCGCGCGGCGCCCTCGTCCTGACCAACGACGCGGACCTCGCGAAGCGGATCGACGCGGCGCTGTTCCCGGGGCTGCAGGGCACCCCGATGCTGCATGCCGTGACCGCCAAGGCGGTGTGCCTGGGCGAGGCGCTGAAACCGGAGTTCCGCGCCTACGCGGCCGCCGTCCTGGACAACGCCCGGACGCTGGCGGCGGTGCTGCTGCGGCGCGGCTACGACGTCGTCACCGGCGGCACCGATACGCCGCTCCTGCTCGTCGACCTGCGCCGCCGCGGCCTCAAGGGCAACGTCGCGGCCGAGAGTCTCGACCGCGCCGGCATCACCTGCAACAAGAACCCGGTGCCGTTCGACGAGGAGAAGCCGGCGGTGTCGTCCGGGCTTCGCTTCGGCGCCTCGGCCGGCACGACGCGCGGCTTCGCGACACCGGAGTTCGAGCTGATCGGCAATTTGATCGCCGACGTGCTCGACGGCCTCGCGGGGGGCGACAACGGCGCGGCCGAAGCCGCGGCCGCGGCCCGGGTCACCGAGCTGACCCGGCGGTTCCCGATCTACGCCGATTAGGCGGCCGTCAGCACCGCGACGGCCAGGCGCGCGGCGTCGGCTTCGCCGACTTCGCGGATGTTGGCGTCGCGCATCGGCTTGTTCTCGGGCGCCATGGTGACAGCGGCCAGCCGTTCCGCGTCGGCCGCCGTGAGCCCGTCGTCGGCCAGCGAGATCGGCAGCCCGACGGCGCGCAGGAAGCGGTCGTAGGCCGGCGCCAGGTCGGCGGCGATCGCCTGTGTCGAACGCCCCTCAGCGGGCACGCCGAGCGCCTGCGCCACGGCGGCATGACGCGCCGGGTCGGCCTCGGCGTTCCAGGCCAACGCCACGCGCAAGGAAAGCCCGACGGCGCGGCCGTGGTGGACGCGGCCGACGGCGCCGAGCGCGTGGCCCAATGCGTGGGCGACGCCGGTCCCGGAGTTGTCGATGCCGATGCCGGCGGCGGCGGCGGCGATCTGCATGGCGCCGCGCGCCTCCAGGTCCTGCGGTTCCGCGACGGCACGGGCGAGGCTGCGCGCGATCAACCGGATCGCCTGCAGGCAGATCGCGTCGTTGAACGGATTGGCGCGCCGGATCGTGCAGGCCTCGATGGCGTGCACCAGGGCGTCGACGCCGGTGGCCGCGGTCAGGGACGCCGGCAGCCCCACGGTGAGGCGCGGGTCGAGCAGCGCCAGATCGGCGCGCAACCCGTCGCCCCAGGCCCACAGCTTGACCCCCTCGGCGTCGGTAAAGACCGCGACCCGCGTCGTCTCCGAGCCGGTGCCGGCGGTGGTCGGCACGCAGACCTTGGCGAGCGGCCGCTTCGGCAGCGGGTTCTGCGCCAGCCGGTAATGGCCGGCCGGGCGGTCGGCCGGCGCGATGGCGGCGGCGAGCTTGGCGACGTCGAGGGCGGAGCCGCCGCCGAGCCCGACGACGCAGGCCGCCGCGCCTGCACGCGCCCGTTCCGCCGCGGCGTCGACCTGGGCGGCCAGGGGATCGCTGCGCAAATCGGCGAAGACCTCGACGCGATGGCCCGCCGCCGCCAGAATCGCCGCGACGCGTTCGGCGATGGCGGGGATGCCGGGATCGGTCACCAGCAGCACGCGAGCCGCCGGGCCGGCGAGGGCGGCGACATCCTCGCCCAGCTTGCCGACGCGGTCGGCGCCAAAGACGATGCGGGGCGACGGAGAGACGGCAAAGGCGGGGATCATGGGCACTCGATGGGCCGTTGTCGGGCGGCTTAGTGTCCCGTCCCCGAAATTCGTTTCACGAATTTCGGGGTGAACGGGCCACTGTTTGAATCTAGTGGCCTGCCTATCCCAGAAATTCGAAAACGAATTTCTGGAGCAGGACACTAGATAGCCACAGCCGGCGCGCAAAGTCGCGGGCAAAGCGCAGCGTCGGCCACGCCCGCCGGAAGGGGCGTCGTCAGGCGACTGCGAAATTCGGCCGAGAGCGAACGACGCCGGCCGGCCGGCGGGCGTTCAGGCGGCGCTGGTGACGACGACCCCGGGCGCGCGCGTCGGGAACTCCACGGCGCCGGCCCAGAACCGCTCCAGCCGGCGCAGCATCTGGTTGCCGACCTCGAGTTCGTCCGGCTTCACGACGCCCTGCATCAGCGTCGCCACGTGCCGTTCGTACATGGCGTGCAACTTCTGGCACACTTCCAGGCCCTTGGGCGACAGCCGGACGTTGACGGCGCGGCGGTCGTGCGGCGAGCGCTGCTGCGCCAGATAGCCGTTCTCGACCATCTTCTTGACGTTGTACGAGACGTTGGAGCCGAGGTAGTAGCCGCGGTTGGTCAGCTCGCCGACCGAGAGCTCGTCGTCGCCGATGTTGAACAGGATCATCGCCTGCACGTTGTTCAGATCGCGAATGCCCTGGCGGTCGAGGTCCACCTTGATGACGTCGAGGCATTGGCGGTGCAGGCGCTCGACGAGCGCAATCGTCTCGAGATATGCCTTCTTCACGGGGCGGTCCCTCGCATCGGGTTGGCGACAGGTCGCCCTGTTTATCACGCGGATGATTAATGCTTTGTTATCGGCCGCCGAACGGCGGCTTGACGGCGCCGGGCCGGCCCGGCATCTTGGCCGGCGGTGGGGCCGATTCCATGCGGTTTTCGGCCCGCCGGAACAGGGAGGAATAAGATGAAGTTCTTGCGTCTCGGCGGGCTGGCCTGCGCCGCCGCGCTGGCGCTTGCCGGCGGCCCGGCCGCGGCGGCCGATGCCTTCGTCGCCGTCACCGCCATCGTCGAACACCCGGCCCTCGACGCCGCCCGCGACGGCATCCGCGACGAGCTCGCGGCCGGCGGCTACGAGGTCGGCAAGAACCTGCGCTTCGAATACGAGAGCGCGCAGGGCAACCCCGGCACGGCGGCGCAGATCGCGCGCAAGTTCATCGGCGAGAAGCCGGACGTGATCGTGCCGATCTCCACGCCCTCGGCCCAGGCCGTGGTCGCGGCCACCAACGACATCGCCGTCGTCTTCACCGCCGTGACCGACCCCGTCGGCGCCAAGCTGGTCGGCGACCCGATGCAGCCCGGCGGTAACGTCACCGGCATGAGCGACCTGTCGCCCATCGCCAAGCACCTGGCGCTGATCCGCGAGATCACGCCCGACGCGAAGCGCATCGGCGTGCCGTACAACCCCGGCGAGGCCAACGCCGTGACCCTGGTCGGGATCCTGAAGGCGGAGGCGCCGGCGCAGGGCCTGACCATCGTCGAGGCGGCGGCGACGAAGTCGGCCGACGTGCTGGCCGCCGCCCAGAGCCTGGTCGGCAAGGTCGACGCGATCTACGTGCCGACCGACAACACCATCGTCTCGGCGCTCGAGGCGGTGATCAAGGTCGGCATCGACAACCGCTTGCCGGTCTATGCCGGCGACACCGATTCGGTGCCGCGCGGGGCGATCGCCGCGATCGGGTTCAATTATTACGACGTCGGCCGGCAGACCGGGAAGATCGTGCTGCGCGTGCTCAAGGGCGAGAAGCCCGGCGACATCCCGGTCGAGGGGGTCGAGATCACCGAGCTCCACGTCAACCCCGGCGCCGCCGCCAAGATGGGGGTGACGATCCCCGCGGCGGTGATCGCGCGGGCGAAGACCGTGGTGCAGTAGGGCGGCACAAACGTTCGTGCGCCGCCCCCACCCTCCCGCGGCTAACCCCGCGGGCCCCTCCCTCCCCCGCCATTGCGGGGGAGGGGCGGGGTGGGGGCGCCGGCGCCGGCCGTGAACATCGTCGCTTTCCTCGGCGCCATCGAGATCGGGCTGGTGTTCGGGCTGGTCGGGCTCGGCGTGTTCCTGTCGTTCCGCGTGCTGAACTTCCCCGACCTGACCGTCGACGGCAGTTTCCCGCTCGGCGCCGCGGTCGCGGCGACGCTGATCGTGCAGGACGTCGATCCGTTCCTGGCCAGCGCGGTCGCGGTCGTCGCCGGGGCCGCGGCCGGGCTGGTGACGGCCTTCCTCAACCTGCGCTTCAAGATCCTGCACCTGCTCGCCAGCATCCTGACCATGATCGCGCTCTATTCGATCAACCTGCGCGTCATGGGCCGCCCGAACGTCGCGATCATCAACGAGCCGACGGTCCTGACGCCCTTCGCCGGCCTCGGCCTCGCCGAGCTCTATCTGCGCCCGGCGGCGGCGGCGGCGATCGCGGCGGTCGCGCTGTTGCTGCTCGCGCGCTTCCTCGCCTCGGACTATGGGCTGGCGATGCGCGCGACCGGCGCCAACCCGCGCATGGCCCGCGCCCAGGGCGTGTTCACCGCGCGGGCCACCTATGTCGGCATGGCGATCAGCAACGGCCTGGTGGCGCTGGCCGGCGCCCTCTTCGCGCAGATGAACGGCTTCGCCGACGTGACCATCGGCACCGGCACGATCGTCGTCGGCCTGGCCGCGGTGATCGTCGGCGAGGCGATCTTCGGCACGCGCACGGTGCTCGGGCATGCGGCGGCCTGCGTCGTCGGCTCGGTGCTCTATCGCCTGGCGGTGGCGTTCGCGCTCGGCGTCGATTTTCTCGGCCTCACCGCCTCGGACCTCAACCTGGTGACCGCCGTGCTGGTGGCGGTCGCGCTGATCCTGCCGGGCGCGCGCAACCCGCTGCGCGCCCTGTTCTCGGGCCTGGCGAAGCGATGATCCGCGTCCGCGGCCTCAACGTCACCTTCGCCCGCGGCACGCCGATGCAGACGCCGGCGCTGCGCGGCCTCGACCTCGACATTCCGGCCGGCCAGTTCGTCACGGTGATCGGTTCGAACGGCGCCGGCAAATCGACCCTGCTCAACGCCATCACCGGCGACGTCGCGCTCGACTCCGGCAGCGTCGCGATCGACGAGACCGAGGTGACGCGCTGGCCGGCGCCGCGGCGCGCCGCGCTGGTCGCGCGGGTCTTCCAGGACCCGATGGTCGGGAGCTGCGAGAGCCTGACCATCGAGGAGAACATGGCCCTGGCGGCGGCGCGCGGCAGCCGGCGGGGCCTCAGACGCGCGCTCGACCGGGCTTCGCGCGAGCGCTTCCGCGAGACGCTGGCCGGGCTCGGCATCGGCCTCGAAAGCCGCCTGACCGACCGCATGGGCCTGTTGTCCGGCGGCCAGCGCCAGGCGGTGAGCCTGCTGATGGCGACGCTGGCCGCCACGCGCATCCTGCTGCTCGACGAGCACACGGCGGCGCTCGACCCGAAGACGGCCGAGTTCGTGCTGAAGCTCACCAACGAGATCGTCGCCGCCCAACGCCTGACGACGCTGATGGTCACCCATTCGATGCGCCAGGCGCTCGACTGCGGCGAGCGCACCGTGATGCTGCACGAGGGGCGCATCGTCCTCGACATCGCCGGGGCGGAACGCCGCGGCCTCGACGTCCCCGACCTGCTCGACCTCTTCGCCCGCCAGCGCGGCCAGCAGCTCGCGGACGACAGTCTGTTGTTGGGGTGAAGCGGGGCGCGAAGCCGCGATCGGCGGGCGCCGCGAACGCAACACCGGCGCAAGCGTAGCTTGACCGCGCCGGCCCCGGTCACCGACAATCCCGCCATGGGCAATGCCTGCTTCGACCGATCGCCGGTCGTGAACGCGCCATTCCGGGCGGCGGCGGTCCGCGACCGCGGCAGCCGTCGGGTCGCCGATGCCTATGCCTGACGCGCCGCCTGAGGCGACCGAGCGCACCGCGCAGAGGCGCCCGCTCGGCCGCGACGAGGCAATGCGCATCCTGAGCGAGCACGCCGACGCCATCCGCGCCCAAGGGATCACGCGGCTCGCGCTGTTCGGCTCGGTGGTCCGCAACGAGGCGCGGCCCGACAGCGATGTCGATGTGCTGGTGGAGTACGACAGCGGCAAGGTGCAGTCGTTGCTCGACATCGCCGGTATCCGCCTGCTGCTGTGCGATCTGTTGGGTCGTGAGGTCGAGTTGGCCGACGGCCGGCGGCTGAAGCCCTTCCTCAAGGACAACATCCTATTCGAAGCGGTCGAGGTGTTCCCGCGCCTCGGTTACCGCCAACCCCTACCGGAGGGCAGGCCGATGCCGATTCGCTCGCCGCGCCAACGCCTGCAGGACATCCTGGATTCGATCCTGTTCATCGAAAGCCACGTGGCCGGGCGCGAAATTTCGGACTATCTCCGCGACAAGATGCTGCGCGCGGCAATCGAACGAAGCGTCGAGATCATCTCCGAAGCATCGCGTCGGTTGCCAGCGGAGCTGACCGACTTCCATCCGCAGATTCCTTGGGCCAAGATTCGAGGAGTGGGCAATATCCTGCGGCATGACTATGACGAGCTGTACGACGACGTCATCTGGAACATCGCCAAACTTCATATGGCGCCCCTGAAACAGGCGATCGAGGCTATGATCGCCGAAGTGGACCGGCGGGAGGGGCGCTGAAACGGCACGGGCGAAAGCGGCGAGCGGCGGCGAGGCCGCCTTCGCCCGCAGGCCGCGAAAAACCGCTGGCCGAGGGCTGTATTCGCGCTAATATAACGAGTTGGGGGCGGGCGGCGGCGCCCGGAGCCCCGCCACGGACGACAGGGACCGGCGAGGCAAGGGTGATCGATCCGTTCGGCCGCCACATCGGCTATCTCCGGGTCTCGGTAACGGACCGCTGCGACTTCCGCTGCGTCTATTGCATGTCCGAGGACATGAACTTTTTGCCCAAGTCCGAGATCCTGACGCTCGAGGAGCTCGACCGGCTGTGCAGCGCCTTCGTGCGGCTCGGCGTGCGCAAGCTGCGCCTGACCGGCGGCGAGCCGCTGGTGCGGCGCAATGTCATGAGCCTGGTCCGCACGCTGTCGCGGCACCGGGAGAGCGGCGCGCTCGACGAGCTGACGCTCACGACCAACGGCAGCCAGCTCGCGAAATACGCGGGCGAGCTTGCGGCCCTGGGGGTGCGCCGGGTCAACGTCTCGCTCGACACGCTCGACGCGGCCAAGTTCGCGGCGATCACCCGCTGGGGCCGGCTCGACCAGGTGCGGGGCGGGATCGCGGCGGCCAAGGCCGCGGGCCTCGCCGTCAAGATCAACACGGTGGCCCTCAAGGGCGTCAACGACGACGAGTTCGACGATCTCGTCGCCTGGTGCGGCGCCGAGGGCTTCGATCTCACGTTTATCGAGGTCATGCCGATGGGCGACCTCGGCGCCGAGACCCGGGTCGAGCAGTACCTGCCGCTGTCGGTCGTGCGGGCGCGGCTCAACCGGCGCTGGACGCTCGCCGACACCGACGAGCGCAGCGGCGGCCCGGCGCGCTACGCGCGGGTCGCGGAGACCGGCGGGCGGATCGGATTCATCACGCCCTTGACCCACAATTTCTGCGAAAGCTGCAACCGGGTGCGGATCACCTGCACCGGCACGCTGTACATGTGCCTCGGCCAGGAGGACGCCGCCGACCTGCGCGCCCCCTTGCGCGCCGGCGACGACGACGGGCCGCTCGAGGCGGCGATCCACGCGGCGATCGCGCGCAAGCCCAAGGGCCACGACTTCATCATCGACCGCCGCCACAAGCGGCCGGCGGTCGCCCGCCACATGAGCGTTACGGGCGGGTAAGTCCGGCCGCGCGGGTTTGAACCTCGCGCCGTTTTGCGATAGTCTTGAGGCGTTCCTGGCTAAGGAGGCCGCCCATGTACGTTCAGACGATTCTCGGGACGAAGGGCAGCAAGGTCGTCACGACCCGGCCGGGCGAGACGATCGAGGCGACGAGCCGGCTGCTCACCGCGAACAAGATCGGCGCCGTCATCGTGGTCGACGAGGCCGGCAAGGTGGTCGGCGTCATCTCCGAGCGCGACATCCTCGGCGCCATGGCGGCGCACGGCGCGCGCGTCACCGCGATGCTGGTCGAGGAATTGATGACGCGCGACGTCCTCACCTGCCGGCCCGGCGACACGATCGCCGAGATCATGGCGGTCATGACGACGCGCCGCGTGCGCCACCTGCCGGTGGTCGAGGGCGACAAGCTGCTCGGCGTCGTCAGCATCGGCGACGTGGTCAAGCACCGGCTGGACGAGGCCGCGCTCGAGGTCGACTCGATGCGCCAGTACGTGCTGTCCGCCCGGTAACCGCGTCGCCGCCGCGCCGGCCGGCCTCCGGCTACGATGGGTACGGCCCGCGCGGTCGCGGGCCACCGGCCGTGCGGTGCGCGGATCTTGCTCGCGAGCGAGGTGTCCATGGCCCAGGAAACGGTGCGCGAGGCGGTCGCGGTCTTCCACGACGAAAAGTCGCTCCAAACGGCGGTCGACGACCTGTTGATCGGCGGCTTCGACCGCTCGCAGATGAGCCTGCTGGCGAGCCAGCGGGCGATCGAGGACAAGCTCGGCCACCTCTACGACAAGGTAGCCGAGCTCGAGGACGACGCGGACGTCCCGCGCGTCGCCTATGCCGGGTCGGATTCGCGCGCCGAGGCCAAGGGCGCGGCCGTCGGCGTGCTCGGCTATGTCGGCGCGGTCGCCGCCGTCGGCGCGATCGTGGCCTCGGGCGGCACCGTCGCCGCCGCCCTAGTCGGCGCCGCGCTGGCTGGCGGCGCCGGTGGCATGGTCGGGGCGGCGCTGGCGCGGTTCATCGACCGCCACCACGCCGAGTACCTGCACAGGCAGCTCGACCACGGCGGCATCCTGCTCTGGGTGCGCACGCAAGACTCCGAGCACGAGACGCGGGCCTGCGCGATCCTCAACCGCCACGCCGACGACGACGTGCACGTGCACGACCTGCCGGACGTCGCCTACGATTTCGAGGGCGGCGTCTCGCGCGACCTCAGCTTCATGAAGCGACTGGGGCTGTGAGCGGGACCGGCGACGCCGCGGCGTCGCCGGATCCGAGCGCGTCGCCGAGCGCGTCGATGACGCGGTCCTGGGCGGCGGCATCGAGATAGGCGTGGATGGGCAGGCTGAGCACGCGGCCGGCCAGCCGCTCGGAGACCGGCAGGCCGCCGGGCGGCGCCGGGAAGTCCCGATAGGCCGGCTGGCGGTGCAGCGGCAGCCGGTAATGGACCGCGGTCGGCACGCCGGCGGCCTTGAGCCGAGCGGCCACGGCGTCGCGATCATCGGCCAGGACCGTGTACTGCGCCCAGACCGAGGCCGCGCCGTCGATCGGACGCGGCACGGTCACGAGGTCCGCGAGCGCGGCGTCGTAGCGGTCGGCGACGCGCTGGCGCGCCGCGATCTCGTCCGGGAAGATCGCGAGTTTCTCGATCAGCACCGCCGCCTGGAGCGTGTCGAGCCGGCCGTTGAGGCCGATTCGCACGTTGTCGTACCTGTCCGTCCCCTGGCCGTGGACGCGCAGCGAACGTAAGCGCGCGGCCAGGTCGTCGTCGTCGGTGAGGACGGCGCCGCCGTCGCCATAGCAGCCGAGCGGTTTCGACGGATAGAAGCTGATCGCGGTGGCGTCGCCGAGCGTGCCCACCCTGCGGCCGGCCAAATCGGCGCCGAAGCTTTGCGCCGCGTCGGCCAGCAGGAACAGCCGGTTCGCGGCGGCGATCGGCGCGATGGCGCGATAGTCCGCCGGCTGGCCGAACAGATCGACGGGAACGACGGCGGTGGGCCGAAGGCCGCCGGCGCGCGCCGCGCCGATCGCCGCCGCCAACCCCGCCGGGTCGAGGTTGAAGCTGTCCTCGCGGACATCGACGAAGACCGGCGTGGCGCCGACCAGGACGACGGCCTCGGCCGGCGCGCAGAAGGTGAAGGCGGGCACGAAGACCGCATCGCCGCGGCCGATCCCCTTGGCCATCAACGCCATTTGCAGCGCCGTCGTGCCGCTGGCGCAGGTCACGACATGGCGGGCGCCGCAGAAGGCGGCGAGCCGCGCCTCCAGCTCGGCCACCTCCGGCCCCATGATGAAGGCGCCGTGATCGAGCACGGCCGCCATCGCTCGATCGAGACGCGCGCCGAGCCGGCGGCGCTGCGCCTGTAGATCGACGAAGGGGATCGCGCCCGGCGCGGTGTCGAGCGGCGCAATGCGGGGCATCGGGTTCTTTCTCGCCGGGCCTCGGGAGCCGTCAGTCTATATCGCCGGCCGGCGCCGCGGCACAGCGGAATTTCGTCCGGGTTTGGCGGCGGAGGGCCACCGGCTCAGCCGGCGGCCGACGGCACGCGGCAGAAGGCGGCGCCGCGCTTTTCCAGGTAGCGCTGGTGATAGTCCTCGGCGAGATGGAACGCCGGGGCCGCGACGATCTCGGTCACGATCGAACGCCGATGGCGGCCGGAGGCCTGCAAGCGCTCCTTCGACGCGCGCGCGGCCGCTTCCTGTTCGGGCGTGTGGAAGAAGATGACCGAACGGTACTGCGTCCCGACATCGGGGCCCTGGCGGTTGGGCGTCGTCGGGTCGTGTATGTCCCAGAACAGGTCGAGAAGCTGATCGTAGGAAACCCGGTCCGGGTCGTACTCGACGCGCACCGCCTCGGCATGGCCGGTGCGCCCGGAACAGACCTCGCGGTAGGTCGGGCCGGGCGCGGTGCCCCCCGAATATCCGACCGCCGTCGCCGTCACGCCCTCGATCAGGCGGAACGCCGCCTCGACGCCCCAGAAACAGCC
>JBBECF010000024.1:0-1363 GCA_040881945.1 Dongiaceae bacterium
GCGCGGCGTCCGCCGCGCCTTACCCAGAGTTGGGTGAGGGGGTGATGCCACTCGACCGGAAAGTGCTCTCGTCGTTAGCCCGAGCGCCGCCGCGCAATATCGTTCCGTTTCCGGCCGGAATTGCGCAATTGTTTAGTGTGCATGGGGTTGAACGGCGTTTTCTCGAATGCCCCCACCCTGACCCTCCTCCGCGAAGCGAGGGAGGGATGGGAGGGGCCTAACCGCCGGCCAGCCGGTTGAAGGCGGCGAGCGAGGCGGCGATGGGCCCGCGCGGCAGGCCGCGGGTGATGAAGACGAGGCGCGTCCGCGCCCGCCCGTCCGGCCAGGCGTCGAGATGCACCGGCGGGTGGATGACGTGCTGCACGCCGTGCACGACCACCGGGGTCGCCACCCCGGCGACGTGGAGCAGGCCCTTGACCCGAAGGACGTTGGGCCCGTGGCGGTTGAGCAGCATGGTCAGCCAGACGCCGAACGCCGTCCAGTCCAGCGGCTCGTCGGGGCTCAGGCAGAAGGCGGCGATGTCGGCGCCGTGGCGGTTCACGTCGCGCGGCGCGCGGTCGTCGTGGCGGTGCGCCTCTTCGGCCAGCCAGCGCCGCACCTCGGCGCCGCGGCCCGCCGGGTCGTAGAGGTCGTCGGTCAACAGCGCGCTCGGCGCGACGCCGCCGCGCCCGCTCTCGATCTGCGCCGCCGTGGGGTTCAACCGGCGCAGCCGGTCGCGTAAGCCGGCGACCGCGGCCGGATCGGCGATGTCGGTCTTGCTGATGACCAGGCGGTCGGCGACCGCGGCCTGCTTCACCGATTCAGGGTACGAGTCGAGGTTGGCGGCGCCGTTCGGCGCATCCACGACGGCGATCACGTTGCCGAGCCGGAAGTGGCGCCGGATCGTCGGCTCGGCGCCGAGCGTGGCGACGATCGGCGCCGGGTCGGCGAGGCCCGTGGTCTCGATCACCAGCCGCCGGAACGGCGGCACCCGGCCGCGCTCGCGCCGGTCGTAGAGGTCGCGGATCGCCGTGCTCAGGTCGCCGCGGATGGTGCAGCACAGGCAGCCGCTTTGCAGCAGCACGGTCGTCTCGTCGACCCGCTCCAGGAGGATATGGTCGAGCCCGACCTCGCCGAATTCGTTGACCAGAACGGCGGTGTCGGCGAGCTCCGGCGCGCGCAGCAGGCGCTGCAACAGGGTCGTCTTGCCGCTGCCGAGGAAGCCGGTGATGACGTTGACCGTGATCGCGTCGTCGGTCACGGGCGGTCAGGCTCCGCCCGGCCGAGGTGCCGGATCAGCTCCGGGTCGAGCGGGTCGCAGGGCCGCCCGGCCAGGCGCTCGGCCGCCGGCCACAGGGCACCGAGATGCGCCACCATCGCGGTC